>JAQGOV010000647.1 GCA_028293425.1 Verrucomicrobiales bacterium | reverse complement strand
GTTGGCAAGCTGACGCACGAGGACCTCGCCTCCGCCTTCGATGTCCATGGCCCCACGTGCGCAGTAGTGTTCGAGCCGGCCGCGGACTTGTGCTGGGCAATCCGGATTGGTGCAGCGCCACACGACGGCTTCCGCCGCCGCGCCGCTCCGGGAAACTTTGGAGCCGCACTCCGGACACGTCCTTGGAAATTCGAAGATCTGTTCCTGCCCGTTGCGTTTTGTCAGGACTACGCCCATCACTTCGGGGATGATCTCACCCGCTTTCTGAATAGTCACGGTGTCGCCGATCCGTATGTCCTTGCGGCGCATGTCATCCTCGTTGTGCAGGGTAGCGCGCTTCACCACAGTGCCGGCGAGATGGACCGGCTCCAGTTCGGCAACGGGCGTGAGGGCGCCGGTGCGGCCTACCTGGATCGTGACGGCCTTCAATTTTGTTTCGGCCTGCTCCGCTTCGTACTTGTAAGCCATGGCCCAGCGTGGAGCTTTTGAAGTGAAGCCAGCCTTTTCACGTTGTGCGAAGGAATTCAGTTTGATGACTGCACCGTCGGTCTCGTAGTTGAACTTGCGGCGAACGGAATCCAGATCTTTGATCGATTGGAGAACCTCATCCACGCTGGAGCAGAACCAGGTTTTCTCTGGTGTTTTGAATCCGAGTTCCTTGAGCCATTGAAGGAGCTCTACTTGGGAGGCGGGCTTTTGGCCACCTTCCACAACCCCGACGCCATAGATGACAAAATCCAGCGGACGGGTGGCCACCATGCGGGGGTCGAGTTGCTTTAAGGAACCCGCGGTGGCATTGCGCGGATTGGCAAAGGGTTCCTCGTTATTGGCAATCCGTTCGACATTCAATTTCTTGAAGCCATCAAGTGTCATGTAGACTTCGCCACGAACCTCGACGAGATCGGGGATGCCGTCGTTCTTCGGTTTCCGGAGGTGCATTGGAATGCTGCGGACCGTTCGAAGGTTCACTGTGATGTCATCGCCAGTGGTCCCATCCCCGCGGGTTGCCCCTATGGTGAACTTGCCTTTTTCAAAACGCAGGCTGATGGCCACCCCGTCCACCTTCGGTTCGACCACCGACTCGAAATTTTCTTTGGGAAGCAAACGTTCCAACCGGCCGAAGAACTCCCGCACCTCTTCCTGCGAATAGGTGTTGTCTAGGCTGGTCATGGGTGTCAGGTGCTGGACCGGTTTGAAAGCTTTGAGCGGCTCGCCCCCGACGCGTTGCGAAGGGGACTCTGGCGTGATCAGGTCGGGAAATCCTTTCTCCAGGTCGAGCAGCTCGTGATAAAGCTTATCGTATTCCCGGTCCGAGAGCTCAGGCTTTGCCTCGACGTAATAGAGGTAATCGTGATGCCGAATCTGGTCGGCAAGTTCCGCGTGGCGAGCTTTGGCCTGTGCGTGTGTCATGGCACAAAGGTTGTGGCTGATTGGGAAGAATTAATCAAGTGCCGGAAGGAGATGCCTACTGCCGAACAAATTCGTCGTGCAGCTTGGCGTAATGACCACGGTTGGCGAGCAACTCCTCATGGGTGCCGCGCTCGACAATTTCGCCCTGCTGCAGGACTAAAATCTGGTGGGCGCTACGCACGGTGGAGAGGCGATGAGCGACCACGAAGCAGGTTCGGCGTGCAAAGAGCTCTTCGAGGGCGTGCTGGATGATGGACTCGGTTTGGGTATCCACGGCGCTGGTGGCTTCATCCAAGATGAGGATATGCGGACGGGCGACCATGGCGCGGGTGAAGGTGAGCAACTGCCGCTCGCCGGCGCTGAAGTTTCCCCCGCGCTCGCTGACCTTGGTTTCGTAACCATCTTTAAGGCGGAGAATAATTTCGTGGGTGCCCAGGGTTTTGGCCGCCTGAATCACTTCTTCATCGGGCGCTTCCGAACGTCCGAACTTGAGGTTCTCCATCACAGTTCCCGTGAATAGAAAGTTTTCCTGAGTGACGATGCCGATTTGTTTGTGGAGCGACTCGACGGTCCCTTCCAACAGATCCTGACCATCCATGAGTATGCGGCCCTGCTGAGGTTCATAGAAACGGCAGATCAGGCTGATGATGCTGCTCTTGCCCGAGCCGGTAGCTCCAACCAACGCGACGGTTTGGCCCGGTTTGGCTTCGAAATTGATGTCTTTCAGAATCCAGGTGTCGGATGGAGTTGTGTCGTAACGGAAATAAACATTCTCGAAAATGACGTGGCCGCGAATGGGAGCGAGCGGCTGGGCGTTGGGGCGATCCAGAACCTGGGGGGCAGTATCGAGGAGCTGAAAGATGCGTTCGGCGCTGGCGGCGGTGGAGAGAACCGCGTTGTAGAGATCGCCCATGGTTTGGATCGGGCCGAAGAACATGCCCAGATACAGGATGAAGGCGGCCAACTGGCCGACCGTGATCTGGTGTTGCATGGCCAAGGTGCCGCCGTAGCCGAGGATGATCACCGTGCCGACACCGGACATGAGCCCCAGGAACGGCATGTAGGTGTGGAAGATACGGGCAGATTCAATAAAGCGGTCGAAGTAAACGTCCTGCAGTTTTTGGAAGTTTGCGAGATTCATCTCCTCCCTTGAAAACGCCTGGACGACTCGCACACCGGCAATGTTCTCGGCGACTGAGGCCGTGAGCCGTGAGGCTTGTTCGCGGACCCGCCGATAGGCCTGCATGCCATATTTGTGGAAAAGGCGAGTCGCCATCCAGAGCGGCGGGAGAACCACACTCACGGCTAAGCACAAACGCCAATCGTATTGGAGCATCAAAATGATCACACCGACGAGGGTGAGAAAGCTGCCGAGCATTTGGTTTGCTCCCCAGGTCATGATCCGGTCGAGGGACTCAATGTCGGTATCGGCGCGGCTGATGATGCGTCCCTGATGCGTTTTGTCGAAATAGTTCAGGGATAACTTTTGGATGTGCGTGAAGACATCCAGGCGTAGATCTTCCAAGGCGCCATGGCCAATCGCAATGGCACTCTTCACCTGGATGACACTTAAGACCCAATTAAACAGCAGGTTGATGAGGTAAATGATGCTGATGAGCAGGATGCCGTGCATCGCGACTTCTGCAGTCGAGAAGTTGGTCAAATAGCGGTCGATGCCGATTTGGATAAATTTGGGCCCAAGGAGCTGCGAAACGGTAGCCAGAACGGTGAATAGCAGGTTC
>JAQGOV010000595.1 GCA_028293425.1 Verrucomicrobiales bacterium | reverse complement strand
CAAATTGCTCCATGAAAGGATCACCTTTTATCACCCTGCCAGCCTTCGACCAGAAATCTGGCAACCTCCACGTCATCATCGAAACACCAAAAGGCTGCCGCAACAAATATGCTTTCGAGCCAGATCTCGGCCTTTTCGTGCTCAAAAAGGTCCTGCCCGCAGGTTCCGTTTTCCCCTTCGACTTCGGCTTCATTCCTTCTACTAAAGGCGAAGACGGCGACCCATTGGATGTCCTGGTCCTGATGGACGAACCCGCCTTCCCCGGCTGCCTCGTCATCACCCGCCTCGTCGGCGCGATCGAAGCCGAGCAAAAAGAAAAGAATGGCAAAAAAGAACGCAACGACCGCCTCATCGCCGTGGCCGACAAACAGGAAACGAACCAACACGTCCAAACCATCCAGGACCTCCCACCGCATACGCTCGATCAGATCGAACACTTCTTCATCTCATACAACGCCCTCGCCGGCAAAACCTTCAAACCACTCCGCCGCCAGGGACCTAAGGCAGCACGCAAACTTGTGGAAAGCCAGATGGCGGACATCAAGGATTAATCCTCATAGGCGCCAACTCGCTGTTTAAGTCCCAGATCATTTCGACTCCATTGATTGGTCCTCGAGTTACTTGCAAAGGCCATTTTCAAATCCGTCCAAAGCCTTTCCAGTTGCTTTAGCTCGGATAAAGGCATACTCTCCAAATCGATCTACCAAATTCCAATGAGGACTCACTTTTCATTGCTTCGCCTTGGCTCGCAATGCGGAGATTCAGCTCTGCTCTACTTCGCTGTCATCGTTGCCATTCTAAGCACTTCATTCCAGTCCAAAGCTCAGTCCCCAGGCGGTGGCGAGTTCAACTTCAATCCCGGTGTCAAAGGATTGTACGTGGAGGCCGCCATTCCCCAATTGGACGGCAAAATCCTCCTGGTTGGATCTTTCACCAATGTCAACGGTCTTGTCCGAAGCAACATTACCAGGCTAAACTATGACGGGAGCGCCGATACAAACTTTAACATCGGTGTCGGTGCTGATAATTCCGTTCTTTGCGCCGCTTTGCAATGGGACTCTCATATCCTCATTGCTGGTGACTTTACTGCCATCGACGGCCACTTGCGAAATCGTCTGGCTCGCCTGAACCCGGACGGAACCCTTGAAGATACGAATACCTTCCAGCTCGGCGATGGCGCGAACGGCTCCATCCGCGCCATGGCTTTGCAACCGGACGGGAAGATTCTGATTGCGGGCGACTTCACGACTGTGAATGGGGAGCCCCGTGGCCATATTGCTCGTTTGAATCCGGATGGCACCTTGGACGCCTTCACGCCCGGCTCCGGCGCAAATAGTACTATCTTCACGGTAGCGGTGCAGTCTGACGGCAAGGTCGTCATCGGCGGGGCCTTTACTAAGGTGGATGGGCTGCTCCGCAACCGCGTCGCGCGTCTTAGCCCAGATGGAACCCTGGAAAATACCAACACCTTTAACCCTGGCACGGGCTTTAATGCGGACGTGCTCTGCTCCGCCGTGCAACCCAACGGCAAAATTCTGATTGGAGGAGCTTTCACCAATTTAAATGGCCGGATCGCCATCCGGGTCGCCCGTCTTAACCCCAATGGCACGCCAGAGGGAACTAACACCTTCAACCCCGTGCGTCCTTCCGATAATGCGGTCTCCTCTATCGCATTGCAGGCAGACGGCAAAATTCTCCTCGCCGGGAGTTTCACGAAGATTGCCGACTCAAGTATCGGACGCCTCGTTCGAATGTATCCGAATGGTGCTCTGGATTTTAACATTACCAGCAATCCGGAAGGACCCGTCCGAGGTGTAACTTTACAAGGTGACGGAAAAATTTTAATTGGTGGTGAGTTTCTTGTCTTAACCTCCCAGAACGTGCCCCGCGTGGCTCGTTTGTTTAACGACACCGCAATCCAGGTCCTGAACGAGCCGAACAATTCAACCGTTCGCTGGATCCGGAGCGGAGGCTCGCCCGAGGTATCGGATATAGTTTTCGAACTGTCAACGGATGCAGGCGCGAGTTGGCGCACGCTCGGTTCCCCCGCACATCTTACCAACGGATGGCAACTCACAGGGCTGAATCTGCCTCCGAACGGAGCCCTCCGGGCTCGCGGTCGTTGTACTGGTGGCTTGGGAAATGGCAGCTCGATGCCCTTCCAGCAAGTCGTGGTAATTGCTGGCAGCCTCGATCCTTTTTTCAACACTTCCATCAGCGGTGAGCAGTTCGACACCCGGGTCACCGCCATGGCTGTCCAGCCGGATGGAAAAATCTTGATCGGTGGCAGTTTCACCAACGTCAATGGTCAGCCGCGCCGAAACCTTGTTCGCCTGAACGCTGATGGAACTGTCGAGAGTACGACCACGTTTAGAATTGGCACCGGCGTGGATCAGTTTATCAAAGGGATCATCGTTCAACCGGATCACAAGATTTTGATTTATGGTCTTTTCCACCAGGTCAACGGGCTCCCTCGCGAACGCATCGCCCGGCTGAATCCGGATGGCAGCCTGGAAAGCCTCACCACCTTCGACCCGGGCTCCGGGCCTACGAGTTGGATCGAGACCGCCGCTTTGCAACCCGATGGCAAAATTCTTATCGCGGGTCCGTTTGCTGCTGTGAACGGACAGACCAGGTTCGAGATCGCGCGTCTCAATCCAGATGGCAGCGTGGAGAGCACCAACACCTTCCACCCAGGAAGTGGGCCCAGCAGCGATGTCTATGCCATTGCTCTCCAACCGGATGGTAGAATCCTTATCGGCGGCTACTTCACTGCTGTCAACGGGCAGAAGCGGAATTATTTCGCCCGGCTTTATTCCGACGGAACGCTCGAAGACACAAACACCTTCAACTTAGGCAGCGGCGCGAATGAGCGGGTTTATAGCCTCGTTCCTCAGCCCGATGGAAAAGTCCTGATTGCGGGGGAATTCACCACGCTCAACGGCCAGCCCAGAAACTACTTTGCTCGCCTCAATCCGGACGGCACTTTGGAATCCACTAATTCATTCAGGGCGGGCGGCGGATTGCGAGGATACCCCTCCGCCATATGCCTACAGGCGGACGGCAACATCCTGATCGCCGGCCGGATTTTTGATGTCTATGGGAAAATCGGCCGCCTGCTTCCTGACGGCACTCTCGAATTAAAAGCTACTTTCGACACGGGGACCGGCGGTGCCGGTAATAACAATAGCGATGTTGATACCCTCGCCCTCCAGCCAGACGGCAGGATCGTAGCAGGCGGCCGCTTTTTATCTTTTAATGACCAACCTCACAATTTAATAGTCAGGCTCCTCAACGATCCCGCGCCCCAGGCATTGAAGATCCCGGCGCCCGGGACTTTGCGGTGGGAGCGTTCCATTAGCTCCCCTGAGATCGATCAGGTGACCTTTGAAATCTCCACGAATAACGGCACAACTTGGGATTATCTCGGCCCGGGTGCGCGCCTCGACGGCGGATGGGAATTCAGTGGCGCGGGTCGTCCGCTGAGTGGCGCGTTCCGCGCCAGCGGAAGCTCGATTACAGGCACGGCGGAGGGCAGCGCCGGAAGAGTAGAGACGACCTTTGCGCTCCACCCTCACATCGCGGTTGAGGAAACCTCCGGAACGAACCTGCTGAACGGCAGTAGCGCCTCATTCGGAAGTCTCGTGGATGGCTTGGTCACGAACCGCGCCTTCACTATTCGAAACCTTGGTAGCGGTGAATTGATCCCGCTGAACATCACGATTGTCGGTTCGGACAAAGCCCTGTTCACCGTGGTCACCAACCCCGTCGCGCCCGTAATCCCACTGGGCTACACCACCTTTGCCGTGCAATTCGCCCCAGAAACACCGGGCGTCAAAACAGCCGTCCTGCAGATCGCCCATAATGGCACCGATGAAAACCCTTTTGCGATTACACTCGCGGGCTCGGGCTTGAATTCCCCACCCTCGATAACTGCCTGTGTCACGAATCACTCGATCAGCGCAGGAGCAAACTGCCAGGTTGCCATGCCGGACCTTATTGGCCTGCTCGTGGTCGAGGATTTTGAAGACCGCAGTCTGCTTCTTACTCAGACTCCCACTGCCGGCACGTTAATTGGCATAGGTCAGCATTCGGTCACCTTTATGGTTACCGACACCGGGGGCCTCTCAGATGTTTGTAGTGCGACGGTGACGGTGGCGGACCGCACTCCGCCCTCCTTGACTTGCCACACTGACATGGTCGTTGAATGCACAGGTCCCGCCGGCGCAGTGGCAGAATTCCCCATCTCGGCCTTCGATGATTGCGATCCTCAACCCGTAGTTATTTGCACTCCACCTTCCGGCAGTCTTTTCCTTTTGGGTCGAACGACAGTCTCCTGCTCGGCTACCGACGCGAACACGAATCAAGCCTCCTGTATCTTCACAGTCACTGTGGTAGACACCACCCCGCCCATCATCCTGTGTCCTTCGGACCTTACCTTCGAAGAATCCAATGCAGGCGAAGGGGCGAGAGCCACCTTCACTGTGACGGTTTCGGATGTTTGTGATCTGCAGCCCGCAATTGCTTGTTCCCCTCCCTCGGGCAGCATTTTCCCGGTCGGAACCACCCGGGTTCAATGCACCGCTTGGGACGAAAATCGCAATTCGGCAGTTTGCTCTTTTTCCGTCACGGTCCACGAGCTAACACCAAGGGCCATCAAATCGAATGCCCTCCAGGCATTGCTGACCCTGCGCCAAACTTTATCGAATCAGCGGGATGTCCAAATGGTTGACCAAGCCATTGTTCATCTGGCCCAATCCCTTGATCCTGGGCTTTGGCTGGATGCGAGTCACTTGGAACGCCAGCACGGCGAACGGGTGTTTCAGGAGGAAAAGGACGCCATACAAAACCTCTGCGACATGATGACTGCTACCAAGGGCAAGCCATGGCCCACAAATTGGCAGTATTACATCAGCCAGCTTTTTCAAGCCGACCGAATGCTGGCTGCAACTGCCATCACGGAGGCAATCCGTGCCGGGGTGTCCGCCAAAAAGATTTCTCAAGCCCAACAGTTCCTCGCGCGAGGTGTTGCTGCCTCCACCGATCAGAAATGCGGCTCCGGCATGGAGGATTACAAAAATGCCTGGAAGCACGTCCTCCTTCCCAAAGTTTCCTGCGTCCCTTCGCTACTGCCCGAGCGTATTCAACTCAAGGTCGTTGGTGATGGCGGAACAACCTACGCTATTCAGGTTTCCGCTAACCTAAGAGATTGGGTTACAATTGCCATGCTCAAGGCCAACTCTAATGGCATCATCCTTTGGGAGGATAGCCGGTCCCAAAAACCTGCAATCCAATATTACCGCATCCTGGAACCGTAGCGGTCCCTTGAAAGCGCAACTTTGAGCTTTCGAATTTTTAGCAGGGCTTCAAACTACGTCCCCAAGCCTTATGCAAGAAACCATTCCACCCGTGCGGAGACCTCCCCGCAAAGGCCTCTGGCTTTGGATCACCTCCGCCATTCTTGTGGCTCTGGTGTTACAGGGTGTCCTCATTTACTTTATTTGGCAGCGCTGGCAAAACCGTCCAGGCCCGCTTCACCCCAGAGCTCAAACGGCCGCCCAGATCGCCGGCCCCATCTCAGCCGCCGAACTCACCCACCCCGAGACTCGCAAATGGATGGACGTCCCACGTGGCACCCAGATCTGCGACAACGTCACTTTCATTTGCAATGGCGCCCTTCGTACCGCTGGCTATCACGCGAACGGGCAGGGCAAAAACCTGCCGGGCGCGATCCTTCACGTCCCAGTGGGCGGCACCGGTTCACGCATTCATCTCCTCCAGGCAGCCGAGTATTCCTGGAGCATGCCGGTTCAGGCTCCCTACGGCCGCATGCTTCTCCATTATGCGGATGGTCAAACCCGCGAATTGAACCTGCTTTTCGGAGTGCATGGCAAAGATTGGTTCGAAACCAAGGAAGCGAAGGTGCACGAACCCGTTCTTGATCCAAACTCCAAAGTCGCCTGGACTCATCAGCGCAGTGATGGTGTTGTCCTGCGCTTTTACCACACCATCCTGGAAAATCCTCTGCCTCAAACGCCTATTGTCGATGTAGATTTCATCTCCCCACTCGAACGCGCCAACCTCCTGCTCTTCGGCCTTACCCTCAACGACGAACCAGCGACGCTCGCACCGGCCTTCGTCCCCACCCGCGAAGCGTCCGAATCCTCCATCACATTAGTGGCCCAGGACGAAAACGGCTCACCTCGCTCGGACGTCACGGTTTCTTGGACCCTCCCCACCAAACGCGAGCCAGTCGAATTTCCGCCAGTGCCTCCAAACCGTTCAGGGGAAGCAGAGCTCCGACTCCCTCCGGGCCTCTGGAAACAAGTGCAGTATGTCGTAAGCGCGTCCGACGGTTTCAAAGTCACTGGCGAACTCATCCCCGGAACAGACGGACAGGTCCCTTCCAGGATTGTCGCCATTCTCAAGAAGTAATCAAATCTGGATCGTCTCACTCCTTCGGCAAAATCCCCTCCGGCAGTTCCCCCGTTTTCAGAAATTTCGGGTCATTTCCCGCCACTACCTTCTTCAATTCACGCACGAACGCGTGCCATTCGACCTGCACCCGCCCCACCGGCCCAATCGCCTTTTCAAACGCCTCCAGGCCGCCTCCCTGTTCAGCCAACTTCAGTGCCTGACCTCGATATTTCGGACTCTCGAACACAAAATGCGTCAGAGTCCACCAGTGCAGATAATACAAATTGAAATCCTTCCGCATGCTCGGTCCGCCTCGATTGGTGATGATTGCCTTTAGCGGAATCACGCTCCCATTCCGGATGTTCTCCGCCAGATCAGGGCTCGTGGCCAAATCCTCCAGCCACCAAACCGGATACGTGTACGGATCGATTCTTCCCGCCGCCAGGTTGTTGGTTCGTAAACGGCTTGTTCCAAAATAATCAGCCACCCCTTCCTCCAGCCACTTCGCCAATTCCAAATGTGCAACCTCCTGGTTCAGCTGATGCGCACCCTCGTGCAGCATCCAATGGTAGGGATTGGTCTCAGCCGCCGAGTAATACGCTTTGCATTACGGAAAGCGGTAATAGGCCTCCGCCCATCCCAGGCCAGGGTTAATCCAGCGAAACTCCTTTCGATCCTTGAACAAATTCACCTTCAGCTTTGGATGACCGCGCTGGAACTTCGGCAATGTGCCAAACACATTTGAGTAAGCCTGGTAAAGGAGTTCCATCTTTTGCGCCGTGTCTTGCGCCTGCTCCCGGGTCGCCGTGGAATAAACAATGTGATGCGCCGTTTCCAGTGTCACCGTGGGAAACCATGGACGCGGAATCACCTTCCACCCCAGAACCCCCAGCAGAATCGCCAGATACAAATACATCCGCTTCTGCCGCGGCTTCACACTCTTCCATTTCGCCCAAAGCGCTTTTGCCATGATACTCTATCGGCAGCATCTGACGCTCGGCAGGGTCGAGGCTCCTGCCGAGCCCTGATCTGTTACCATTTTTCTGGTCGCACATCGTGTGTATTAGTGTCCACTCGTGGTTGCCTCAAAGACTCCACCCTTCCCGATACTCCCTCTTCAGGAACGTGTTCGCCTCCGTCGAGTTCGTGAACTTCATCGCCGCTCCATCCCAGAGCAGCTTCCTGGTCGTCATCTCTTCCCGCATTTGCAACCGCAGCGCTACATTCCCCAACAGCACCGCCTCGGTCAACGGCCCGGCCCAATCAAAGTTTGATCCCGCCGCCGGACCTGCCTTGCAGGCGCTGATCCACTCCTCGTAATGCCCAGGTGACCGCGCCAGCTTCTTCGGGGGCTCGCCATAAGCTTTCGACCTCGACTCCGGGATCAGCTCATACCGAAATTTCTGCGTCAGAATCTTACCCTGCTTCCCGACCAGCATCGCCCCTGTCGCACCCATTTCCCTGCCCTCCTCCAATTCTTCCGGACGTGGCGGTCGCACTCCCCCATCGTACCAGCAGAGCTTCACCGGCGGCATATCTCCGCGTGCCGGGAAATGATACGTCACCATCGAGGAG
>JAQGOV010000526.1 GCA_028293425.1 Verrucomicrobiales bacterium | reverse complement strand
CGGCCGAGCTCAAACAACATCTCCGGATGTCCTGGGTTGGCGATCAACCCTTGTCGCAGAAATTGCTCAGCCTCGTCTGGTTTGCCCAATTGCGACCTCAGCCAGAATGAGGCAACGATATAGGTTTCTGGCCTTTCCGGGTCCAGCGTCGCTGCCAGCTTTAACCAGGGCAGCAGTTCGCGTTCTTCACCTTTCTTTCCATGACCTTCGTGGTGATCCTCCCCAGGCTCTCCATGATGATGCTCCTTGTCCGTGCAGGTATCTTCACCGAGATGCCGATGTTCGGATGGGTAAAAATGTCGGCCGAAGCTATCGATCCAATCCTTTGGTTTGCCTAAAAAGTCCGCGCCTTCTTCTTCATGGCCTTGGGTGGTGGTGGCCATGTGGAGTTTGTCGGATGCTTTTGCAGTATCGAAGATGGATGGATAATAACCGCTATGGAAGTACGCGTCCGCCTTCACATAGAACTGCCGGGCAAATAATTTCCGGCTACCTCCAAGGGCCGTCGTGAGCACGTCCTCGGATTGCCGTTGACTGCCTTCCCACGAGTGAAACCAGGGGAGCAGGCACGTGGCAAGGCTCCAGCAGACTGCCAGTAATCCAAGCAAGCTGAACCAGGTGGTTGGCATAAGCAGTCTCTCCTCTTAGTTCACAGCCTTGCGTCGGAAAGCGATGCAAGCGCCCGTCAAAAATACCGCTCCATTGAAGCTGGCATAAACGAGAGCACCCAGCCAAATCGGCCAGGGAATATTCAACAGGTTATGCACCAGCAAATCCCGGACATCGAACAACTCCAGGTGCGGGATTGCGTAATATAACGCATAGACCAGCGATTGGCTTGGTTCCTCCATTTGGAGCGCCAGCTTGTTCAGGTGCCTGGCCAGCAACATGATGCCGGCGGTCACCACAAACAGGATGGTGCTGTTCGAAGAGGGCGCCGCAAACACGATCGAACCGAGCATCGTCATGGCAATAATCACCCCGAGCAGGAACCAATGCAGAACCATGCCCTGGAAGTAAGAAACCAACGGCCACTCATGCTCCCGCAAGCCGCTGATCGCAATAAAGAATGCGTAGAACACCAGCAGCGTCAGGCCCGACGCTTGCCAGCAGCCCCAGAATTTCCCCAGGATAAGATCGTTCCGCGTCACTGGCTTGGCCAGCAGCGGGAAAATAGTGCGATGCTCACGTTCAGCCGGAATCTGTCGTGCGGTTGTCGTGATCGCAATTACCAACGATGCTCCCCAAATCAGGAACAAACAGATTTCTTTGAGGGACCGGACGATCTTCTCCTCGTTGAAGAAGTTCACCGAGCCAAACACGAGAGTGATCAGCGCGGTCAGAATGAAGAGCACATAAAAGTCTTTCCGGCGGTATAGCTCTTTGATCACCACTCCGGAAATCGCCTGAATATTGTTCAGAGCGATGAAGCGCGTGCTCGCCGCGCTCAACTCAGGCAGCGCGGCGGCTGTCGGAGAAAAGGTGTTCACCTGGCTCATAATGATTTTGCTGGTATCCAATAATTTTCAAAAAGAGTTGTTCCAAATTACATTGATGCTGCTGCACAAGGTCCTGGACACGGCCTTCCACCTTGAGTTCCCCCTGGCACATGATCGCCACGCGGTCGCAGACAGTTTCGACCTCGCCGAGTTCGTGCGAGGAAAAGAAAACCGTTTTGCCTTCGTTCTTCAGGCGATGAATGATCTCACGGACCTTCATGCGGCCCATCGGATCCAGGCCGCTTGTTGGTTCGTCGAAAATGAGGAGGTCAGGATCGTTGATCAACGCCTGCGCAAGACCCACACGCTGTTGCATGCCTTTGGAGTAGGTTTTAATTGGCCGCTTGCGCGCGTGTTCCAGCTCAACCAGCTTCAGAACTTTATCAATGCGCGATTCGAGCTGGCTGCGCGGAATGCGGAAAATTTTGCCGTAAAAGCGGAGAATCTCTTCCGCCGTGAGGAATTTGTAATAATACGTTAATTCGGGCAAATAGCCGATGCGTTGACGCGCAATGGGCTCCCGCACACTCACTCCGAATAGATAGGCATCTCCGGAAGTAGGAGGGACAAAGCCCAGCAGCACGTTCATGGTCGTCGTTTTGCCCGCGCCGTTAGGTCCAAGGAAACCAAAGACCTCGCCCTGATTGACGCTCAGGTTTAAACCTTTCAAGGCCTGCTTAATGCCCTGATCGGATTCGCGGCTGCGGTAATCCACCCGCAGGTCTTCAATTCTCAATATCATTTGCAATCTTCTAATTTGGACTGATGCACAGCCAAATGCATGCCAACACCTTGAAGTCCGCGGACCTTGTTCAGATGGGGTAATGTGCCCCGGCACTTTTTCGTTAAAAGTTCGCCAGGGAAGAAAAGGCCGGAAGTCCTTAAGTCTTAGGCTTTCGAGAGCCTGTCCTGAAACGGGACAGAAGACCGGAAAGGATATCCTGCCGGGCGGGCATTTCACTGCGGGTAACCAGCACCGGACAGTCGCTGTGGTTCACGATTTCCCTCGTGACGTCTCCCATGACATAGGTGCTAAATCGGCCATGCGTGATCGAACTGCCCGTCACCACCAAGTCGTAATTGCCAGTCCGAATCTCCGTCAGCAATTCACGGATTACTTCGCCCAGCCGGACCTTCACTGTTGTTTGAACTCCCGCCTTTTCGAGGAGTTCCTTTTCCCGGCGGAGGTTTTGAGCAAGGTTGGAGGAGGAATTCAAGAGCGCATCCACATCGTCCTGTCGTGCTGCAATCTCAGAATACATTGCGGGCACCTCTGGCATCACATGAACAATCGTCGCGGTCGAACCAAGACCTTTGGCCACGCAGGATGCCATCTCCACACCTTTCTCAATGTAAGGTCTGCCGCCGCTGCAAATCAGAATGCGTTTGATGGAATTGCGGTGTCCAATCACGGCAAGCACCGGCTGCTGGACGCTCTTAATTAATTTGTAGGCCTTGGCAGACATCCAAAAAGCGCCAACCCGCGCTTTCCGCACCGCGCCAATCACCACGAGGTCATAGTGCGTTTCCTGCGTTTGTTTCAGGATCTCGCTCGTGGGCTCCCCGGTCCTCTGGATAAGTGTTGCCGGCACTCCCCGGTCCTGGAGGTTCTTCTGGTTCCGCTTCAGCGCGCCAAGCAAAACCGCTTCCTCCCCTTGCTTCTCCGCCGTGCCCAGCAGATGCACCTCCGAGCTGCACCCCCCCGCCACCAAGCCTCCAAAACTCACCGCGTTCTCCGCCTGGGCTGAACCATCGCTGCAAATGAGTATCTTCATGCTGATTCCTTCCTAGTGCGCTGGCCTATGGGTGAGTAGTCCATACAGCACAATCGCCGCGCCAATGATCGGCAGCGGCACAAACGCCAGCCGAATGCGCGGCCCGACAAAATATTGCGTGGCGGTCGCCCCGATTTGCGCGCCGATCGCCGCCCCGGTATGCATCACCAGCGCAATCATGATATCCACATTCCCCTTGAGCGCGTGGGTGACCGTTCCGTAACTCGCGGAAATGATGATCTCGAACAGATCCGTTCCAACCGCGATGTGCGTCGGAATCCCCAACAGGTAAACCATCGATGGCATCCGAATGTAACCTGCGCCACCTCCCAGAAATCCGCTAAAAAAACCTCCCACAAACCCAACCCCCAGGATCGCCCAAAGCGAGATCTGCTCAATGCCCGATTCCTTCAACCGGATCATGGGCGGGAGATGAATGCGCTGAATTCGTTTGGCAATATGACTGAAGGCGGAAGCGTCAGTTTTACGATGTTCCGTGTCACCCGTTGGCTTCGACATTGGCGTTTCGAGTTTATGACCTTTGCGCATCGTTTTCACACTCTCCACAGCCATGAAGATCGAGATGGACACCAGCACAACGATGAAGGTAATCCCTACATAAAGGTCCACATGCGCATGGCGTTTCAAATATTGAATAAGCTGCGCCCCTGTTTCGACTCCCAGGATGGTCCCCACAACCATCAGCCAGCCGAGCTTAAAATCGATATTCCCCAGCGCGCGATGCTTTTTGGCCGCCACGATGGACTTGCCCACGATATGCGCCAGGTCCGTTCCGACCACGAAATGCATCGGCACTCCCACCACGAACAGCGCCGGCCCCGCCAGAAAGCTTCCTCCCACTCCAAAAAATCCCCCCAGCACCCCAATGATGAAACCAACCACAATGAGATAGGCGGGATGGATCTGTTCTCCTGATATTGGGAAATCCATCTATTGATCCCTTCGAATCCGTTTCATCAACGCCGTTGTGAGCATCTCCAGAACGACTCCTTGAACCACAATCAGGGTCAGCGCAATAAACGCGTAGAGCGTGCGATGTGTTTTGTAAATTGAGGTCACCCAATCCCCGAGGAAATGAAGCACCAGGAAAAAGTAGGCCACCACGATCACGGCGTAGATCACTAGTTCAATCGCGAAATCGCGCAGCGCATTTTTTGGCTTCGCTTCAGGAGGGCCTGATGCCGGGTTCGCTTCCATTCGTTAAAACTGGCACTCTTGGGCTGCAGGCTGAATCAGGTATCTTACCCACCAGCCGCTTCGGGTTTTTACCTGACTTGAGAACGCATCCGTCCAGGACGACCCTTGCAAACTGCCGGGCTGAACCGCGGATATTCAATCATGCTGACAGGACGAGTGCAAGATGACACCGAGCCCCTATGACTCGAATTATATTTCCGTTCTCCTCATCGCCACTGTTTTCGTGCTGCTGTTGATTGTGTGGGCGAGAAGATAGCACTCATCGGGGCAGGCGAGGCTCCCTAACACTTTCGAGGTGATCTCCTCAAGCCATTCTGGATCCAGAGCCGCCAAACCATCAGCAGCGCCTCCCGAACAATCTTGGAAGACATTTTGGAACTTCCTTGAAATCGGTCGGTGAAAATGATCGGCACCTCGGCCACACGCATCCCGCAACTCCAGATTTTGTGGGTCATCTCAATCTGGAAGCTGTAACCGTTCGAGCGCACCTCGTCCAGGTTGATGCTTTGCAGGGCCTTTCGGCGGAAGCACTTATAGCCGCCCGTAGGATCCGAGATCGGCATGCCCGTGATTATTTGCACGTACTTCGCGGCGCACATGCTCAGCATGAGGCGCTTCAACGGCCAATTAATGACCCGTATGCCGTTGCGGTACCGTGAGCCCACCACCAAGTCCGCCTGTGCCGCCGCTTCAAGAAACGACGGGATATCGTCAGGGTTATGTGAGAAATCGCCATCCATCTCGAAGATTAATTCGTAACCCTCCGCCAGAGCCCATTTGAACCCCGCGCAATAGGCCCGGCCCAGCCCTTCTTTTCCTGGCCGGTGCAGCACGTGTACACGGGGGTTTTTAGCGCACAAGTCGTCCGCAATCTTACCGGTTCCATCCGGAGAATTGTCGTCAACCACCAGGATATCCACCGGCACGGGCAGGCTTAAAATCTTCTGCACCAGCACCGGCAAGTTATCGCGCTCATTGTAGGTCGGGACAATGACTATCGTTTTTTGTTCCATTCAACACGTTTGCCGCGATGACAAGTAAGCAACCCGCCCCGGGAAAACAAGCCGGGATTTGGCTTTCCTTATTATCGTCCGGAGCACGGTCAGACTTCAGTACAGCGCCTCAATGAACTTTCGGATGACATCCAACTCCTCGTCTCCGGCAATCGTGTGAGCCTTTACGAACTCATGCCACTGCACATTAAGCCCGGCTAACCGCATCCGTTGCACCTGTTCGCGCACGGCGGGGAAGGGGATCATCTGGTCCTGGTAACCATGGGTCACCAGGAGTCGCTGCTGTTTCGCCACGGGAGATAATTGCTTGAGCAGCTTTGCTTCATCCTGGATATATCCGCTGATGCCCACCAACCCTGCAAAGAGATGCGGGTAAGTTAGCCCCGTTTCCCACGTCATCAGGCAACCTTGCGAAAACCCGCCCAGCACGGTCTGCTCGGTTGGAAATCCCTCCGCGCGCTTTTGGTCCAGGAGTTCAAAAAGCAATTTCCGGCTTCGTTCAATGCCTGGATGCGGGTCGCCTGCGAAATCATACCACGAATAGCCGCCGAAATAAGGATCCGGCGCGTTCACCAGCAGGTAATTCATCCAGGGAAGCTTCAACAGTGAAGGAAGCCGGCGATAACCGGCCGTGCTGTCGCCAAGCCCGTGCAACATGATCAGCAGCCGCCGGGATTTTTGATCCTGCGCTGGTATGAATTCCGAATTCAACATGGCCCGTATTAAACTGGAAAAGTCTCCAAGGGGCCAAAAGAAAATCGAGGCCGAAGAAGTGGACGTAAAAGAATGGAAGGCCAGTTCAACAATCCCACCGGGTTTTGGAGTGCATGCGCGGAGCGCTGCTTTCGGACGTTGCGGATCGCCCAACCTTGGCAGCCACGCCGTCTGCCGTCGCCGACATTGTGTGGTGCCCTTTACCGCCTCCTAAACGGGCTCTGCGTAAATAAAATTAAATCTCCCTTTTCGCTCGAAGCCAGGAACCCGTCGCCCGCGAAAGTGCCGCCCTCCATCGAAGTTTCATTGAATGATGAAAAGAACGGCCTGCTGGACAAGGCGCGCAACGCATTTCCGTTGATTGTGAAAAGGTAGGCGCCATTCTCCGAAATTAAACCCAGCGCATTGCCATCCGTGGACACCGATGCGCCCGTGATCCTGTTGCCTATCTTTAAAGTTCCCACACGCTGCAGGACGATTGCGCCGGTCGCCGAAAGCGGAAACCGATACAGCGGCGCACCATTGTTCACCAAATCCTTTCCCACAAGATAGCCGTAACCATTGCTGATGAAGAACGCTTCGCCGTTGAACGGGCCGGACGAAGGGTAACTCAACTTCCAGGCCTTCTGCACCTTCACCGAGCCAGAGCTGGTTGGCTTTGGCTCCTTGACCAAGTAGACCTGCACATGGTCGCGACTGCCGGTATTGTTCCCTGTATCGGAAATGTAAACGTTGCCGGCATTATCCACCGCCACATCTTCCCAATCATCCACGTTCGCACCCGTCACTTTGAATTGCGCCAAAGTCTTTCCCTGGCGATTGACCGCGAATAAAACGGGAGCGTGGCCCTGGTCATTGTGCGTCCAGAAGACGCCAGGGTATCGCTTGCTCGCGGCCAGCCCCGAGCTTTCGTCGATGGACGCGTCCTTGAATTTGGCTATTTTGGTTGCGCCCAAGGTGGAAGCTCCTTCCGCGGGAAAAGTGATTAAGCCCAACACCCAACCCACAACCATTAAAATGCAAAAACGCTCTTTCATAATCCATAAGCGCAGGGCAGACGATTTTAAACTGCGTGTTGCGCCAAAAAAGGTTTGCACTCTTATTGCAAAACCACAAGCGGGCGCAGGGGAAGGTTCTCACCTACCATGAGGCAGGAAAACAGGATCCTTACAAGGAAAGTCCGTAAGCCTCCACCGCTGACTCCGTAAAAAAATGGTGCCGGTCCGCGGAAGAGAACTGGGCCGTGTATTCCTCGAGCAACTCGAACGCCTGGTTGTAACTTCCCGCCATCAGGCACACGGGCCAATCGGAACCGAACATGAGCCGCTCCGGTTCGAAAGCCTCGAACACAATGTCCAGGTAAGGCTTGAAGTCCATCGGCTTCCAGTTGCGGTGGTTCGCTTCGGTGATCATTCCCGAAACTTTGCACCACACATTTTCGAAGCTCCCGAATTGTTGGATTTGCTCACGCCATGGCGACAATACTGCGTCCTTGATCTGCGGCTTGGCAATGTGATCCAAAACAAAGCGTTGATCCGGAAACCGCTGCACCAACTCAAGCGCCGCCGGGAGCTGGCGCGGAAAAATCAGGATGTCGTATGCGAGCTGGAAAGACTTCAGCTTTTCAATCCCGCGCAAAAACTCGGGGCGCAGCATGAACATGTCATCCGGCTCGTCCTGCACCACGTGGCGCACGCCCACCAATTTCTGAAACTGGCTCAATTCGATGAGTTGGGTTTCGACGTCCGGCGATTGTAAGTCCACCCATCCCACCACTCCTTTGATCGATGGATGCTCTCGGGCCAAATCCAGGAGCCATCGCGACTCTTCCATGCTTTGCCGCGCTTGCACCGCGATTGAGCCTGAGAACCCGATCGCCCCGCCCACCTGGTGCCAATCTTCCGGCATCCAGTCCTGTTGCAAAGGCGAGCCCTTCGGAATCCAGGGATACTGGACCTCGTCGTAAATCCAAAAATGCTGATGTGAATCGATCATGCTATTAAGTCCTGCAGCCCATCGTTAGTAAAACATTCGCCCAAAGCGCCTGGTCCGCAGTTTGAATGGTAAGCACATGGTCGGCCGATTCGACAGCTTTATAAAAGTCCCACTTCAAAATCGGCTCCAACTTCGTTTTCAAACGCGCTTCCTTGAGCACCTGGCGATAATCATTCCACACTGGCGGCTCCCCGTGCCTGGCATACGGATCATCCGCGGGAATGCCCATAATGTTCACATGGTCCACCGGCACGGCCGAAAGAATCGCCCGCAGCACCTGCGCGCAGGTCACCACGCCCGGCGACAAATTCAGGCACACCAGTTCCGCATTCGGCCCGCGTTTCGTCGAGGCCGGATAATTGCCGTCCGCGATCAGGATCTTCGAATGATGACCCGCACGCGCCAAAATAGCGTTGATTTCAGGATGAACCAGTTGATGCTTCAGCATAGCTACGGTTGATTCCCACAAAACTTTCGGAACGAAGCAATCGTTTGCTTGGCTGCCGCAATTGAATCAGGCATCGGCAGAATCTCCGCCGAGATGAATCCTTCGAATTGAATTTCCCGCAGCGCTGCCACAATCGGCGGCACATGCAGGTGCCCGAGGCCGATCGCCTGGCGATTCGTATCCGCGAAGTGTATATGGCCCACTTTGTCTCCCGCAAGACGAAGGGATTCGGCAATATCTGCCTCCTCTATGTTCATATGAAACAAGTCGCAGAGTAGCCTAATATTTTGTGTGCGCAAGGGCTTGAGAAAAGCCAGGGCATCGGGCACGCGGTTAAAAAGATTCGTTTCGTAACGATTCAGCGGCTCGTAAAGCAGCGGCACGCCGTGCGCATGCGCGCGGGGCCCGAGCTGTTCCAGGTTTTCGGCCAGCCATTTCAAGGCCTGTTCTTTGGAAACCTCGCCTTCGAAGCGGCCTTGCATCGACCCGACGATTGCGGGCGCGTTGAAGGATCCTGCTAAATCGACGATTCCCGCGATGAAATCATGGGCGCGACGGCGGATCGCTGGATCCGGATCTGTCAGCCGCAGTTTGTGCACGAGCCATCCGGCGCCCGTGCCCATCGCAGCCAGTTTCAGGTGGTGCTGCGTCAACAGCCGGCGCAGCTCCCGCGCATCCACCGCTTCCGCCGACGGTGGAAAGACCTCCACCGCGTCAAAGCCCATCGCCGCCGCCTGCTCGCAGCCGGCAGCCAGGTCATCCCAAAAAACAAACGGACCTCCGCGCGCCTGGGGCACCAACGATATGGTTACAGCAGATTGCATAGTCCGGTCATTTGGTAGCGACCGCCGTGGTATCTGCCGTTTCCGCCGTCACCGCCACAAACGTCGGCGCCACCGCGTTATTGAAACTTTCCAACGTCACCTTCGTCACCGGGCTGGTCCCTTTGAGCGTCTGCGTGATGAGCCGAAGCTGCCCGCCGGTCACGAGCCCGGGGACCTGCTTGGACCCGGGACATTCCAGGGAATCATTGTTGTAATCCACCACATGCACGCCGTTCGTCAGCGTCATGATTTCGCTTTGGCCATCGGCATGGGTCACCGTCAATTTGGC
>JAQGOV010000525.1 GCA_028293425.1 Verrucomicrobiales bacterium | reverse complement strand
CAGCCGCCAGCGTTTCGGCTTCCTCTTTGGTAAACTGCGCTTTACCCATGCCACACCTTTGTGAGTCAGGGGCCGTCCAGAAAATTGCGTAAGTCTTTTCCATGCACTCACCATAGCGGGACAGTGCGAGGATTACATCGTGGGACAAGCCAGCGTTTGAGGAGATGCAAGTACTACCACGAGGTGGGGTGAGAAAACCCAGGAGGACTGACGATTAGCCCCCAGCTCCTATAGAACAGGGCAAACAAAGTCGAAGTCACTGTCCGCATAGGAGTAAAGGAGTTGCGTCCCCGACACGCCATTTTTGCGGATGAATATACGCGCCTCAGGTCCTCCCTTGAACCGGACGGCCTGGATTTGTTTCTCCGACCACTTTAGGTCAGGAGTCAAAAACTGCAAAGTTTTCAGATTCTGAACAAAGACTTCCACGCGGCACCATTCTAGGTAACCGGTGCGGAGATGCAAAATCCAAATCAACTTTCATTACCCCGAACAAATCGGGGATTCAGGTTTAAGCCAACCTGCTTTTCTGGGCTTCCGTGATGCCAGTCCCATTCCCCTTTGTTGGGTTGGAGGAACCAATGGCTTGTAATTCGAGGCAGAAAGTGGTTCCCGTGCCCGGCTGAGATTCGAATCCAACTCTGCCTCCCATCCGTTCGGCAGCCTTTTTGACAATGGCCAGGCCGATGCCGGTCCCCTCATACTTCGGGTTCAAGCGCTGGAAGATCCCGAAAATGCGCTCTCGTGCATCTGGTGGAATGCCAATGCCATTGTCCTTAATAAAAACTTTGACGCAATCGGGGTGTTGCTCGGCCCAAATGTGCACCTGCGGATAAACTCCCTCCGTCACAAATTTCACTGCGTTCCCCAATAAATTGGACAGGCATTGCGTCACAGCCGCCTGGTTGGCCCGGACGAGAGGAATGGGTTCCTTGATGGTGATCTGAACGCGTGAGGGGCGCAGGTTGGGATAGGACTCCACTATCCCGTCGAGCAGTTCCCGGAGGTTGATCGTTTCCAACCGGAGTTCGCTGTTCGCAATGCGGCTGTAATTGAGCACATCCTGGATAAGCCGGTCCATCCGATTTGCAGAGGTGATGATGCGACGGATGTAATCACGCGCTTCTGGGCCAATTTCCTCTCCGCATTCCTCAGCAAGGATTTCAGCGAAAGTTTTCATCGAGCGGAGGGGGGCGCGCAGATCATGGGAGATGCTGTAGGAGAAACCCTCCAATTCCCCGATCGTTTCTTTGAGACAAACCGTGCGCTCCTGCACCGCGCGTTCCAGATTTTCACTCCACTGTTTTTGGTCGTCAATGTCCGTGCTGGCCCCGATCCACATCAGGACTTTGCCATCAGCATCGCACATCGCTTGAGCCCGGGTCAGGTGCCAACGGTAGACTCCATCCTTCCGACGGAAGCGATGTTCGATTTGAAAGGAGTCTCCCGTTTGGATGGAATGCTTCCATCGGAGTATATTTTCAGCCAGGTCGTCGGCATGGACAAACTGGCTCCACGACCAGTTTTGTAGTTGTTCCAGGGGCAGTCCGGTGAACTCGACCCACTGCCGATTAAAGTAATCCGCCCCGCCGTAACAGAGCACGGTGAAGATTTTCAGCGGCATGGACTCTGCCATGAACCGAAAGCGCTCCTCACTTTGCCGCAGTTTTTCCTCGGCTTTCCGGCGTTCAGTGATGTCAATGATCACCCCTGGGAACTGGGCCGGTCTGCCAGCTTCGTCATATTCCACCTTCCCTCGCGCGACAACCCAGCGGCTGGAGCCGTCCGACTGAAGGATCCGGTATTCCATCTCGTATGTGCCTTTTTCGAGTGCCCGAGCAACGGATTTTTCCACCCCCGGCCGGTCCTCAGGATGGATGGCTTTAATATACGTTTCAATGCGTTCACCCCGCGCTTCTTCGGGAGTTAACGAAAACAATTGAGCAGAGTTTTTATCCGCAACCATTCGATTCTTCTGGATATCCCAAGTCCAGGTGGCAATTTCCGCCGCAGTCAAAGTCGCGTCCAGGCGGGCTTGGGTTTCGCGTAATGTTTTTTCAACCCGTTTACGGTCCGCGATTTCTTTTTGGGCCTGGCTGTAAAGAGAAGCATTGTCGATCGCGATGGCTGCTTGCGCCGCAAGGCCTACGGCCAGCCGTTCCGCACGGTTTGTGAATATGCCTGGCTGAGGATGCCCTAAAAAAAGGCCTCCCAGCAGTTCGCCCGTGCGGGATAGAACCGGCACGGCCAAATAGCTTCGCACGGGCAGAAGCCCGCCTGCCATAAGGTGATGTGGCGAAATCCGGGCAACGCTCGAATCCGCGAGCACATCGGCGATCCGGAAGGGACCTGCGCCAGCAAAAGCAGGATCAAAGAACTCGGCACTGCGCAAGTGAGCAAATTTCTCGAAGACATCGCGTGGAGCCCCAGACACGGTGTAGGAAAGAGCCGTTTCGTCCTGCGGATGGGTGATGCGATAAAAAAAAGCGCTGGATTGCACACCCGTCAATTCCTGGGCCGCGTCCGTAGCCTTTTGCAAGACGGCTTGCAAGTCCAGCTCGGCCGCTAGAATGCGAACCACCTTGTTCAAAGCCTCCGCCTCCAACCGCGAGTCCTCGGCTTGCTGGCGGAGCGCGGTATTCTTGCAGGCAACCAGCGCCTGGTTTGCCGCCACGTTTAACAGTGTCCGCTGGATCCGCGTGGGGGCGTCACCGTCGGTAAATCCGGCGGCTAGAATTCCAGACTCGGCATTGAAACCGAGTGGATAAACGCAAACGCGGACAGGAGCTGTAACCCCGGCCACCGATAAAACTAAAATTTCGTCAGGGTCATGCTGAACAGACCAGGCAAGAATTTGCGAGCCCAGCTCAGCGACCATTTGTGGCTTCGCGACGTTACGGTCAATCGTGGCCAGCGTAATGGATGCCTGATCCCCCTCAGCCGGAAGGTAAATGTAAGCGAGCCGTGGAGCGAGGGTGGTATCAAGGGCTGCCAACAAGCTCTCCGCAATGCGAAGCGGTTTGGCCCCCAGCCAAACCGAAGAGAGCGTTGTTAACGCAATGATATCCCTGGTGCATCGATTGGCAGCATCCAGGTTCGGTGCATCCATGGCTGGTATGGGTCGGTGACCTTCCTGCAAGCGTGACTCGTGCGAAATCTCGAGGTTAATCAATTTTGCGCGCCGTTCCCGTTATCATGACGAGCTCGTAATTCTGCCAGCATTTCGTCCGGGGGAACGTAGAGGGGATTTTCCTGGAGAACCCCACCAACAATCACCATTGGGTGGGTGCGGAGAATGTCCATGATCACGCTGCCGCTGTGTTTGTTCAAATCGTACACACACACGATTGGGTCGGCGCAGTGCGGCAAAAGATAATTAAGCTTTGCTTCATATTCGACGATATCGCCAACCCCCGGGAGGGCTTCCAAAGCCCATTCCATGTTGCCCATCAGCCGGGTCAGACCGTATTTTTGGCGGGCTTCAATCAGCACTTTATTCAGGATATGGACCATGCGGTCACCGTCAAAATAACCATCCTTCAGGTAAGCATCCTCCCACACCCGCACTTCCAACTGCCCGCTCTTCTCGGCAGACTCCACATCGATTCCGCATGCCTTGCACGCCGAAAGATGTTCCTGGCGGTGGCGCGCATCAACGACATGAAAGATTTTTTCGCCCCGGTCTATCCCTTCCTTAAAAAACGGCATCAGAATTTTATCGCGTTCTTCCGGCGAGTGGAAGAAGGCGCAGATGTGCCGCATATTGCGCAGGTTTCGACCAGCCAATCGGATGGGGAGTTCGGTTGCGGGGTTCATATTAGGCACCTTAAAGGTTGGATTGGAATTTTGATTTTTAATTTCGCAGCAAATGTTCTCAAGGCGCGAGTTACAGTACCCAAATCTCAAGCTGGAGTTATGGGGTACATACCTACTCGCTGGACGCAACGGTTTCTTTGCCCGAAACGGCCCACTTACCCTTGCGCGGTGCCGCGGAAAGAACCCCATAGGTTTGGAAAACAATTTCCCTCACCGTAGAGAAACTTTCGATGAGGCGTCGAGATTAAGGTGGAGGAACCGAGAGATTCCTCGCGGACTTTCTGCTTCCTCCACCTTCAACGTTTTTTCCGGACCTAAACCGCTATCGCGAGGCTTTGTGCCTATGGTCCTTGTCAACCTCCACAGGTATTACCCGCTCACCCTCTATCCACCATAACGGGCACCAAGTTTGCCATAGCATTCAGTTAT
>JAQGOV010000523.1 GCA_028293425.1 Verrucomicrobiales bacterium | reverse complement strand
ACCAAATTGCGGTAGCGGATGTGGACGGATACGAAGGCGCATTCGCTCTCACCGTTAGTGGCCTTTCTGAGGCCCCCATGCTGGCACCGAACTTTGCTATCCGCCTTGGCAACGGGACGTTCCAAATGCTCATTACCGGGTCTCCCGGGCAGAGTTTTGGAATTCAAGCTTCTACTAATCTTGTGGACTGGCAAACCATTGGTATCGATACCTTGATTGCTTCATCTATCGCCTGGTTTGCAGATCAAGACGCCCCTCTTTTTCCGCAGCGGTTTTACCGGGTGTTGCCGCTCGACATAATCTTGAACCCTACCACTCTGAGCACTGCCGTAATTCCTGCGGCCTATGGAGAGGCCGTTACGGTTCGTGTTATAGGCTCTCCCGGACTGCCATTCAGTCTCCGTGCCTCATCAGACATGGAGCATTGGGAGGAATTTGCCAGGGGTTTGCTAAGCACCGAGAGCCTCGATTTTATTGATGGGAACTCCCTGATCTATCCGGTTCGATTTTACCAGAGCATACCTCTCCATTAGCCCGATTCAGTCATTTACCTTTTCCACTCCTTCTTGGGAGGCTCTGGCAATCCTTGCGCCCGAAGCGAGGTGCGGAAATGCATTTTGGCGACCTTGGGCAAATTCTCAGCCCCGAACTTTTCGATGAATGCCTTCGCTGCTGCGTCCACCATCGCTGAAGCCCCTTTGGGGAGCTTCATCTCAAAATCCTTTTCCAGCTTTGCCAGGCGTTTCACGAATTCATCACGCGCCAGGATCGAGGCCGCAGCCACGGCCAGGTCCGATTCCGCCTTGTGCCGCTGCACCAGTTCAATATCGCGGCCCAGGCTCATCAAGGCATTCGCGACTGTCTCTTTGTTGGCCGCGAACTGATCGCTAATCGCCAACTCCGGCGGCGGATTCATCCGATGCTTTTGGCCCATCAAATTCTCAATCACGCGCGCATGCCCCCACGCCAGCATCGAGTTGACGCTTCGCATCGTTTTGTAGAGCCGATTGTAGGATTCGTTCCCAATTGGCACCACTGTGCTCACACAACCAGGGGTATCGCGGATCACATCGGCTAGCTCCGCCATCCTTTTGTCGCTGGAAATGTTTTTGGAATCGCGGATGCCCTTGTCTTTCCATCGCTCAATCACATCCTTGTTGATATAAACACCGGCCACACAGAGCGGGCCAAAGAAGTCGCCCTTGCCGCTTTCGTCCACACCGATGCGTGGACGCAAAAGGCTCGGGTCCAATATCGTTTCATAACCAAGCTTTGCTTCCTTCAGAATCTCCGGCTCCAGCACAAACTCGATGAACTCCTTGGTTCCCTTGCCTTGCAGGACCAATTTGCCACTGTTGTAGAAAACGACATTGATGTCGTCTTTTTCCCCGGCAAACCGGGCATATGGAACTTCCCGGGGCTTAAAATTGTACTCCTGCAAATGATGCTGCAATGCACTTGCCTGCTCGTCCGTGAGCTTGCAAGTGTGGGATGTGAGCGGCTTTTCCATCTCGCCTCAGCCTATCGTCCTCCTTTACCTTGTGCAACATTGTCCGGCAGATGAGCAAGAAACGACCGAATCAACCCGAAATCAGCAAACTGGTTCCAGCACTCCTGGAATGGTTCGCTGCCAATGCCCGCGATCTTCCCTGGCGACGCACGAATGATCCTTATTCCATCTGGATCTCGGAGATCATGCTTCAGCAAACCCAGGTCAAAACCGTTATCCCATTTTACGACCGTTGGATGCGCGCTTTTCCCGACGTTGGTTCCGTGGCAAAGGCCAAGCAGGAAAAAGTGCTCAAGTTATGGGAAGGGCTTGGATATTACACACGCGCCCGCAATCTTCAGAAAGCGGCTCAAGACGTCATGGAGAATCACAATGGTGAGTTCCCTCACTCCTACGACGATGTCCTGGCTCTCCCCGGCATTGGCCGCTACACGGCTGGAGCTATCTGCAGCATTGCCCTGAACCTGCCCACTCCCATTCTCGACGGCAATGTCATTCGGGTTCTCACCCGCGTTTTCGGCATCCACGAAAACCCGAAGGACCCGCAAGCAAACGCTCGTCTTTGGGAGTTGGCTGGGAGGCTCGTCGAAGTCGCCTTGGGGATAGATCCGGTAAATTACCAGCCGCATTTCAGCAAACATTCATCAGGGCACTGCTCCCATTTGAACCAGGCCATGATGGAACTGGGAGCACTCGTCTGCACTCCAACGCAGCCACAGTGCCTCATCTGTCCTTTGCAGAGACATTGCGTTGCCTTCAAGAACGCTCTCACTGAGTCACTCCCCAATTTGGGCCCTCGGGTAGAGGCTACCACCCGACGCTTTCTCGCGTTCTTGGTCGTGGATAAAAGCCGCGTCCTGATCCGGCAGCGCCCCGCAGGCGTGGTCAACGCCCATCTCTGGGAGTTTCCGAACGTTGAGGTTCTGGAAAAGGGAGAGATGCCGGGCGCCGTAGCGAAGCAACTGTTTGGAACAGCCCCCAAAAGCTTCGAACTCTTTTGCACAATCAAGCACACGATCACCCGCTACCGGATCACCATGGAGGTGCATCGTGCAAGTTTTAATGGCAGCGCCACGGAATTATCGAAGTCTGGCAAATGGTGCACCCTCCTGGACCTACAAAAACTCGCCTTTCCCAGTGCCCATCGCAAGGTTGCAAACCTCGTCCTGAAGTCCGCCGAGTTGGTTAAGTCCTAACCGGCATCGCTGAAACGATGAGTTGGTTGCGGTTTGCCCGGACGGAACTGCTCCAGATGCTCCACTGAAAACTCCACGGTCGGAAATTGTCCTGCTACTGCCTTAAGACTCGACCGCAGAGCCTCTTCCAGGACCGCAGGTGCTGTCTCCGCTCGGATGTTTACAAGGATTTGTCCCTTCTCCAGCAAATCTTCCAATTCCTGTGATAGCTCAGGAACAAAATCATTCCGAACGAGGTTGATCACAGCGAGTTCGCCGATACTTCCTTCTGGATCCAAAGTCATTTTCAGGTGCGCCACCTCCGCCCCCGCGCTTTGCAAAGTCCGCTGAACCCCGGCCGCAATTTCCCTCAGAATTTTGTTCCCATCGGTTGCTTCCCTTGCGCTCACGTTCACCGTCGCGTTGAGCCACCCAAGCATCGCCTCCCCTTCTGCGTAAACCTCGTAGTTGACAGGCATCGCGACGCGATCCAACGGCTTCGCCGTGCTGATCCGCTCAAACCACGTTTCTAAACCGGTACCCTGCCTCGCCGAAATTTCCATGATCTCAGCCGCTGGATATTCAAGCGCCAGTTTGGTGTGCAAAGTTCTCAATCGCTCCGGCTTCAGCAGGTCGGATTTATTAATCACAATGATGTCCGCTTCCTCCAGTTGCTTTCGGTAAATATAAAGAACTTTTTCAGAAAAACTGCCGCCATTCTCCAAGCCGATTACCCGGGAAGCACGGATTGGGTCCACCAGAACACTCAAAGGCGCGATCGCAAACTCGCCTCCATAAATCCGCCGTAGCGGATAGCTCACCGTTGCAACCAGGTCGGTGCAACTTCCGACCGGTTCAGCAATAAACACATCCGGCCGAGTTTCCCTGGATAACTTCCGGGCTGCCTCGACCAGCGAATTGAAGCGACAACAAAAGCATCCACCTGGGATTTCTTCCACCGCGAATCCGCGCGAACTGAGCGTGGCGGTGTCGACCAATTGGCTTCCCTGATCATTGGTGATCAGCCCGACCTTTAACCCTCGATCAGTTAAATGCTTGGCCAGCCGCCCCACGGAGGTCGTCTTTCCGGCCCCCAGGAAACCACCAATCATTATGTATTGTGGAATATTTGCCATGCGCTTAAGTTTTGGACTGGCAGTCCCTCTAAATCTTCACTTTATCTCCTGTCTCTTTTGCTGGTCGAGAATCTTATCTATTGTCTTGTCCAGCAGGTCTCGATAGGTATGCACATCCATGCACTTGGGATCCGGTTCCCCTTCCACCAGGTAAATCCAGCCATTCCCATAACAGTCCTTGTTCACCAACGTGATTTTCTGCTTGATCACCGGGTTACCCCCGCCAAAGGTGCCGCTGGCAATACAATAAAGGTCGGAAATAGCTTTAAACCCCTCGATCCATCCAACAATTTCACCCGTCCGAACGACCGTGCCTGCTTCCATTTCGAATCCATGATCCACCATGTCCCCCAGCATCCGGGTGGCGAATTTGGTTAATCCCACCCGCCAATATTTCTGATCATGCCTTGCGATCCAGGCATGCGACGGACTGTAGCGAAAGTCCACTGGCAACTGCGTCACAAAGTGTGACCGCTTATAGTGCAATGTTTTGAGCGGCTCTGATTGCATTTCGTTCGTGCCTATCTTAGCTCGAGGCGTTCCTCCTGCCACACAAAAAACTCGTTCCGTGAGGTGTTTCGTTTTAAGGTGGTCCCGGAAATGATCTACTTTGATCACAATGCCACCGCACCGATGCTTCCAAGCGCCAGAGATGCCTGGTTGGACGCGGCAGATCGTTTTATCGGGAATCCCTCCAGTCCGCATCGGATCGGCAGCCGCGCGGAGGCCGCAATCAACGAAGCCCGGCAAAATCTCGCTCAACATCTGGGCTGTGATCCCCTTGACCTCGTTTGGACTTCTGGCGCTACGGAGTCCAACAACATGGTGCTGCATCATTGCCGGCAAACCCTGGACACCGGCACGGAGATCTGGATGTCCGCCATCGAGCATCCTTGCGTTCTCGAAACAGCTTATCGCTATTTCCCAAAAACTGTCCGGCTCATCCCGGTTGCGAAGTCAGGGGCAATTGACCTCGACTGGCTTTCCGACCACCTGGGCCGAGGACTTCCCGGCCTGGTCGCGGTTATGGCAGCCAACAACGAAACCGGGGTGCTGCAACCGTGGGAAACGATCCTGCAAATGTGTCACCAGGCTGGCGTGCCGTTTTTTTGTGATGCCGTCCAGTGGCTGGGCCGCTTGCCGGCGAAGGGGCTGGGTAGTTGCGACTTCCTGAGCGGCGGCGCCCACAAATTTGGAGGTCCCAAAGGCGTAGGCTTTCTAAAATGTCCTTCTCGCGGAATGCTTACCCCTTTGCTCCTCGGGGGCAAACAGGAAGGACGACGTCGTGCGGGAACGGAGAACGTGCCAGGAATTATTTCTTTATCCAAAGCGTTGGATTATCGGGAGGAACAGCTTGCCCGAAATGAGAATCAGGTGCTCACGACTGCTAAAGCGGAATTCGAGCAAACGTTGCTTTCCGTGCTCCCTGGAACCGAGATAGTCGGCGCCAGCACGGAACGGCTTTGGAATACTGTTTCAGTGCTCATGCCGGAAGCCGATTGCCAGCAACGCTGGGTAGTGAAGCTCGACAAGCTCGGCTTCGCGGTTTCCACCGGTTCGGCCTGCTCCAGCGGCCAGGAAACGCCTTCTCACGTCCTTTCAGCCATGGGATATGGGGCGAAGGAAACGAGCCGGGTGCTCCGTTTCAGCTCCGGATGGGAAACACCGGCGGAGCAGTGGCAGGATCTGCTTGAAGCCCTTAAAACAATTCAGGCTTCTTTGGCCATTCCGCCACTCACCTAGCCGCCTTATTGCAGCAGAAACGTTCCCGTCTGAGTGCCCCCTTGCGCCGCAGTACTGCTGTACGTTCCTATAACACTGGTTTGGAAAAGAAGGTTCATGGTCACCGTTCCCTCCAAAGGATCATCGAGCACCAGGGTCGCTTCATTACCCGGAGTCGGCACGTAGCTGAAATTCCCCGTGCTCGTGCTGGAAGCGCCCCCAATCCCCGTGCTGCTGAAGGTTCCCGACGTGCTTCCAATTGGGCTAATCACAAAGTTGCCTGTATTCGTGAAGAACCCCGAACCGGAGTTGACCTGCGCGGTTAAAGTCCTGTCTTGAAGCGACTTGGGAGCAAAATTATTTGTCCCGCCGCTCCCTCCGTTTCCGGACAGGGGACCAGAGGAGCCGTTATCTTTACAGGCCGTGAATGTAGCAATTGTTCCCAGGGCTAAGAGTAAAATATATACATTTTTCATGGATCCTTTCGTTGGTCTTCCTTCCTTGGAGTACGCTAGATAGTTCCTTTCTCAAGCCAAACGGGCAATAGGGCAATTACCTCTCTTCTGTCAACGGACGCGCTGCCAAAGCTGAGCGTGCAAGAGCCCCCACTCGAAAATCCTTTCCTGCCTCAGCACGAAGCCTTGCGAATGGAACCGGGACACTGGCGAAACCAAAGTCCTGGCGGAGAGTTGGGCCGCACGCCGGAAAAAGCGATACATCAGCCAGAGAATGATTTGAGCTCTCAGCCGCGTGAATCCATCTGGTGGAACACGAAAATCTGAAAACAGCCATTCCGCTTGTGGCTTTAAGGCAGAAGAAATCCTTCCGATCAGCACATCCAACTGATCAGCCGTGAAACAATCGAGGAAGAAGTGGGTCACCACCAGGTCGTAGGATTGCGCTGGAGGAATCCACTCCATTGCGTCGGCATGTAACCATTCCACCCTGGCGGGATCCAGCCCCTCTCTCCTGAGGCTAATTTGCGCCGCGCCGATCATCGCGCTGCTCGCATCCAGGCAGGTGATTTGCGCGGATGGATGTCGGCGCATGAGCTCCGGGAGAAACCTGCCATGCCCCTCCCCCATCAATAAAACAGTCGTTGGCTTTTGAATCTCTTCCAGCAACGCCAGGCGGCAGCGCTGCAGCTTCGAGCCAGCAAGCACCCGCTCCATCGAGCGATAGTACGGAGCGAGCAGGTCAAAGCTCATGGCGGCCAAGCGAAACGAAAATCACCGACCGATTCCACCAGAGCCACGCAACCAGCCCTCCCGCCCAATACGCCGCGACATCCAGCCAATCCCCGGTGGCATGCTTGAAAAGATGCGGTCCCCACCATTCAAAAAGGATGGACCAAAATATGAGGTGCATTGCAATTTCGCCCTCCGTCGGTGGAGCATCGTGCCGCCGCAATTTCAAGAAGCGATGCGTCAGCAGGAGCGGAGGAAGCGCGCACGGAATGAGCAGGGAGTCATTAAACCAGGAGTGTAAAAACAACTGGTGAAAATGCGGCTTCAGGACCCATCGATTCAGAGCGTACAGCGCACATCCGCCCAGGAACAGCGGATCTCGCATATATCTGAAGGCAGTCACAGCAAGGCGAGGATCACCAGCCCAAATCCCCCGGCCAGCAAAAGCTTTATTAGGATTATCGACATATAAACTGCGTAACGGGAACTTCAGCTACACGCAAGGATGTTTATCCCCCAAGAAAGTGTGCCGCGTCGGGAAATGGCCTCCGACGCTCTGAATCTCATCCAAGAACAGCGTCCCTGGCCAATTTTGGACTCCAAGCCGATCTTATGCATCCATAGGGGCTACAAATCAACTTCCACCATCGCCTTGATCACCCCGGTTTCTGGCTTCACCCAGCGCGTGAACTCTTCGATCATTCCGTCGAAGCGAGCATGGTGAGTAATCCATCGGCCGGTATCAATTTGGTTCGCCTCAATCAGATTTATGATGCGGGTAAAATCTCCCGGCAAAGCATTTCGGCTTGCCATGATCGTCAGTTCCCGCCGATGCATCAGCGCGTGCAAAAAGCTGACCTCTGATTGCGTGATGCCCACGTAAACCAACCTTCCAGCAAAGGCGCAATATTCAAGAGCATGGCTCATGGATTTATTGCTTCCAGTTGCGTCGACCACTACGTCAGCCAATTGCCCGTTGGTCATTTCAGTCAGCATCTTAAGTTCTTCGCCATCTCCTTGGATCAAAATCGTATCCGGAACTCCCATCTTTTCCCGCACAAAAGCCAGCCGCTGTTCGTTCATGTCCATGACGATCGTTTTGGCTCCGCTCAGTCGAGCGAACTCGATCGCCGAAAGGCCAATGGGCCCTGCTCCAATAACCAGCACATTCTCCCCCTTTTGAGGATTGCCGCGATTGACGGCATGACACCCAATCGCAAGCGTTTCAACCAGGGCCAACTGCTCGAAGCTGAGTTTTGCGGACGAGTGCAGCTTTCGAGCCGGCAAAATCATTCGCTCGCACAAACCGCCATCTGTCATCACCCCAAGGGTTTTGTTGGTCTCGCAAAAATTGGTGTGACCGCGGCGGCAGGAATAACAGTGGCCGCAGTTGATGTAAGGCTCCACCGAGCAATGATCGCCAGAGCGCACGTTTGTGACTCCACTCCCCACGGCCACGACCTCCACTCCCAACTCGTGGCCAGGAATCCGTGGATAGCTGAAAAATGGCATTTTGCCCAGGAAGCCGCTGATGTCAGTCCCGCAAACCCCGACCCGATGGATTTTGACCAGGACCTCGCCCGCCCCGGGCTGAGGCGGTTCCTCGATCTCAATCCTCCGAAAATGCTGCGGCTTTTCCAACTGAATAGCTTTCATACAAAATCAATGGCAACTGTGTTTATCGAACTCGAGCGACGTTAATTATTTTCCGCCAGCCCTTCCTTGTGCCCCACATTCTTCACCGGTTTGAAAATCTCCAGCACCTCCGCGAGCAAATTTTGATCGAGCGGCTCGGCTACCCACTTGGCCCAATTCCGAATGTTGACGGGATTCGCGCTTCCCGCCACGGTGGTTGTTATGTCCGGATTGGCCACTGAGAATTGCAATGCCAGTTTGGCCAGATCCACACCTTTGGCAGCGCAATGCTCGGCTGCCTTTCGCGCTGCCGCCTTGACCTCCTCGGGCTCCTTCAACCACTTGGGCAGAGGCGCATTCGTCAGCAACCGCGCGCTGAACGGTCCGGCGCTCATCACACCCACTCCCTTGGCTTTGAGATAAGGCACTGTCTCGTCGGCAAACCTCGTGTTCTGCAAGGTGTATTGATTGTAACTCAGCACGCAATCCACATCGGTCTGGTCGCAGATGAATCGAAATATTTTTTGCGGGTAACCGCTGAATCCGATGAAACGAACTTTGCCCTGCTTTTGAATCTTCCGCAGCGCGGGAATCGTTTCATCGACGATCTGCTGCATCGGCACAAATTCGATGTCATGGCACAAGATGATATCCAGGTGATCTGTTCCGAGGCGGTGCAGGCTGACATCCACGCTCTCCGCCACTCGCTTGGCACTGAAATCAAAATGCGGCAAATCATATCGCCCCAGTTTAGTGCAAAGCGTGTAGCTGTCCCTTGGCACATCCCGCAGTGCAATGCCCAGCAGCACTTCGCTCATGCCGCGCCCATAAAATGGCGAGGTATCGATGAAGTTCAGACCGCAATCCAGCGCCACCCGCACGCTCTTGAGCGCCTCATCCAACGTCACGCTCCGGAACTCCTGCCCGAGCGATGAAGCCCCGAAGCTTAACACCGGTAATTTTAGGCCGGTTTTACCTAACGTTCTCTGTTCCATAAAATGCTTCAACCATTGCTCGTCGGCTTTTCCGCGATCTCACCTTCCTAAAAACAACGGAACCATATGTCGGTCATAAATGTTTTCGGTCACATTTTTGGCCACAACCGATTCGTTCGCCTTCACCAAATCCGTATATCGCTTGCCCGCTTTGGCTGCCACCTTGAAGGAAACATGCAGAAGCTGGCGCACGCTCGGGTTAAACTCCGGATGCCCGGGAACATGGCGCAACGCGTTCGCAAACTGAGCCCCAGTCCATTTGGAGACGACAGCATCCGACGATAATTGCGCGCGATTGATGTCAATCACGCTCGCGTACGGGGCGCACAGTTCATCCACATGATCGAGCGCATAACCATAAATCTCCTTGGCCAGGGCCAGCCCCTCTCCCCCAGCTTCAGCCAGCCCAATCAATTCCTCCAGCCAGGTTGTGCCGGCCGTTTTCAGGTGTAGCCCGGCGCCGGTCCGTTGCAAGGCTCGTCGAATGATGGGATATAGGGAAAATTTGTCACTGCCGCTATGCACGCTCAGCTTCAGATTGGAAGGAAGGCCATACCTCGACACGGCATGTGCAATCACCGCCAGATCATCATTGAACTCCTTCTCGAACTGCGCGAGATCACCCACATAATCCACGCCCTTATTAAAACGGCCCGTAAACTTGGGCGCCACCGTTTGGGCTTTGATGCCCTCATCCCCCAGCGCAGCCAAAATGATAAAAAGTTCCGGCGGAGTCTGCGGTGCATCTGTCTCGTCCATGGACACCTCGGCGATGAATTTACCCTCCCCGCCCTTCTTCCCCGCAATGTGTTTATAAATTTTTCCCGCGTCCTTCACGGCCAGCAAATACTTGCTCGCTACGCGCGTCACCTCCTCCGTCGAAATCGCGAGAGGTTTATCAATTCCCTTGATCGTGAGGCTACCAGTCAACTCGGGGTGACGATTCACGAAAGCAGCCACATCTTCGGGAGGCGCCGCTTTCCCAATGCTGTCCGCCACATCAATTGTAAAGAAATCCGAACACGACAGGAACCGCTCTACCGTTTCCAAGCGAATATGGTCCGCATCTACATGCCAGCCTTTGGTCCAGCCCTGGCTCTTCACCGCCTGTTGCGCGGCGTCGAACACGCTCTGCGGCTCTGAACCGATAAAGGTGTGCTCGCGGTTGGACTTGTTCCAAACCGGCATAACCTCGACGCCTTTTTCCCCGATCTTTTGAAATGCTGCCAATTGAGCCTTCGCCTGGTGGGCAAAGCGGTCGCCGACTCCGAATGTAAATCTCTCAAGTTGTAACACGGTGAAATGGTCAGAAGTCAGCCGTCGATAGTCAATGGTTATTGATTTGCCAGTGGTCTTTCGTCCTTGGATTTTCAATTCGATCGCCTACTTTATTTCTGTGGAACACGATGGCAAACAATCGCCCGACAGCCGGACGCTTGGAAAGAAGCGGAAGCCGCCGGGATCGATATGAGCCTGTTGGAGGCGAATCTGCGCCGGTCTTACATTGAACGCATTCGGGCTCATGATCGGGCGCTGAATACTGCATTGGCGATTCGCAAGGCCGTTCGAGATCAAACGAATCGGTCTTAACCTATCCCAGCAGATTCAACTCCCAACAGTCACTTGCCGAATTTTGACGATTGAGGGGCTCATCAAGGCGAAACAAGCCATGGGCAGGCTCCACGATCAACTGACCGTCCTGCAGCTTCGCGCAATCCAAAACCGACAGACGCCGCCGGAAAAGTAGGCTACTAAGCCGCAATCACTTCCTCATTCCGCGCACCCCTGCCGTGATAAGCCACCAGGAACCACCCGAGCACGATCGCAACCATCCCAGCCAGCACTCCCCAAAATAAGGGCCACCGCACCACTCCGTCGCGTTCGCAAGCTTGAAACCACCATCCCGTTCCCAGATAGCCGATCAGATTACCGAGCCCTGAATTCATGAGTGCCGCCAGGGCCTGCGCTCGAGCGCGCCAGGCCACATCGACTCGCTGGTCCAGATATATTTGGACGTTGATGAAAAAGAGCGTGAAAGCGAAACCATGAAGCGTCAGGCCCGCCAGCACCGATAGCCTTTCATCCAGGGCGCAAAGCGCGTAGCGAACGACTCCAAATCCTAAACCAGCTGCCAAGGTCCATTTCAACCGGAAGCGAGTCAGAATTCCGGCCAGGCCAATCATCGCAATCACTTCGGTCACCTGCGCCAGCGACATCCAGGCGGACGTTCGCTCCATCCCGAAAGCTCGAAGGTGCGTTGGCGTGTACGGATAGAAAGCAGCCAAAGGAATCGAGAACAGCGCCGCTGTCAGGAAAACCACCCGATGATCTCGGTTTTTGAAAAGCGTAAACGCATCGAACCCCAGACGCTCGCGGATGGTGACGTGCCGGCCTGGGTCCGGTGGGACCACGCATGGCAAACAATACGAGAACAGCACTACCGTTCCCCACATCCCTGCACCCACGAACAACGCCAACGCTGACGTATCGGCCCGCAGGGCGCTCACCACCCAAAGCCCGACCATCCATCCAATCGTCCCAAAGGCGCGGATCGGACCAAACTGGCGCTGCGAATTAGTCAGACGGCTGAGGACAATCGAACTCGTCAGGCTCCAGGTCGGCGCAATGCACAACGCGTTGATTTGAATCAGCCCCAGCACGACCCATGCATTGGCCCCTCGCGCAATCGCGGTTGCTACCAGCGCCATGGCTCCTGCAGTTGCGAGCGCCAGCCAGCGCAAGACTCGCACCGGGGCGACATGCCGGTCCGCCATAGCTCCAAACATCAGTGGGGAAACGAAAGCCGCCGTGGCCGAGGCAGCGAAGGCATAGGGTTTGATCGCGTGAAGACCGTGCGCATCGAGAACCGTGGCCAGCGGTACGAACCACGACCCGAGCCCCATCGCATGCAAAAACATCAATCCCGCCAACTTCCCGAATTCACTCCACCGCATTTCACTCTGCACGCGCAACAAAAATGAAATCCTGACTCAAAATGCAAGCTCCGCTCGACCTTCTTTAAATTATTTCCAAGCCGATTTCAGTTCCCACAGGTGGATTTGCATCACCCGCGGTGCCTGCTCATTGGAGATCAACTCCAATTTGCGTTTGTCACCGGTTGGCAGAATGAGGTCCGTTAACACGGCCTCGCCTTCGTTTGCGAAAACTTCAATGGAAGACGTATCCAGAAAAAGATGCAGCGACGCCACTCCATTTCGGACCGACAGTTTCGCTTCATGAACTCCAGGGAATTTGCGGTGAAAATCTGTTCTTCCTGACTGCGTCCGGTCCAACGACAACCGCCCATCTTTAGATAAGCGCACGACGGTTTCCTCGTTCGCGCCGCTGGCGATTTTGATCCCGAAATCTCCGCTGCTCTTTTCGACGGTAAAATCCATTTCCATTTCCAAGAGTTCGCTTTTCAATTCCCTGCCGGCCAACCAATTGCTCGCCCGGGAAAAGGATGCGTTACCCAATCGGTGGTGAGCACCTCTCAACTTGCGAAGTTCCTCGACCGGTTGCTGCACCATTCGCAGTCCCTCCGGGGTTTTACGTAAGGTCAGTTCCCGGGGCACGGACATGGCGCTGCGCCATGGCGAGGTCGGCACATCGTTCGCATATTCCCAATTGCTCATCCAACCCAGCCACAAGCGACGTCCATCCCGCTTCGGCACATCGGACCAGCTCACCGCCGCATAAAAGTCCCGCCCATAATCCGCCCAAAGCGCCGCGTCCTTGCCAGTAGGAAACGAGGAATCGAGCGTGAATTTGCTCCCATCAAAGTCGCCCACAAAATATTGGCAACCCGAACCGCCGGCTGGCGCGCCGGACCCAACATTGACGACCAGCACCCATTTTGTGCCTCGCCCATTTTTCAGCGGAAAAAGATCGGGACATTCCCAAATCCCTTGCGTCGAGCCAGCCGGACCAAAGTCGCTCAGGTGCGTCCATTCTTTGAGGTTCGTGGACGCATAGAACCGGACTTGGTGGTGCACTGGCCAAGACACCGTCATGATCCAGCGCTTGGATGCCTCGTGCCAGGAAACCTTCGGATCGCGAAAGTCCTTCTCCCCAATGTCCAGCGCCGGGTTGTTGGCATATTTCACCCACGTCCGGCCGCGATCATTGCTGTAAGCGATGTTTTGATTCTGGAGCGGTTTCTTCGTGTAGTGGCCCGTGTAGATGGCTACAAGCGGGGGTTTGCCGTTCTGGCCAAAGCCGCTCGTGTTTTTCCAATCCACTACGGCGCTGCCCGAGAAAATCATGACGTCGTTTTCTTCGTAAAGAGCCACTGGCAGGTGTTCCCAATGCACCAAATCCGGGCTCACCGAATGCCCCCAGCTCATATGGCCCCATTTGTTCCCGAAAGGGTTGAACTGATAAAACAAATGGTATTCACCATCATAGAAAACCATCCCATTGGGATCATTCATCCAGTTGGTCGCTGGCGTGAAGTGAAACTGCGGACGGAATTGCTCATGGTAAAGCTCGGCGGCACGCGCCTCCACCCACCAGCACAGCACGATGAAGATTGGGAAAAGCCTGATCATGATGTCCGGATTCCCAGTTTCTTTTGAATCTCTTCCAGCGGCACACCCTTTGTCTCGGGAACCATCGTTTTAACCCAAATGAGCTGGAGAACCATCATCCCGCAGAAGAACAGAAAAATGTAGCCGGGCGGGAATGCCCCCACCATTTTCGGAAAGAGTGTCGTGAGCAGAGCCGCGAAGATCCAGTGGGTCGCGCTGCCCAATGCCTGCCCCTCGGCCCGTTGGCGGCTGGGGAAAATTTCCGAGATTAAAACCCAGATGACTGTCCCCTGCCCGATCGCATGCGCGGCAATAAATGCAAAGATGCACGCGGGTACAATGCCGTAGGTTTTTGTGAAGAACGCCCAGGCGCACAATCCCAGCGAAGCGATATAACCGAACGAACCAATGTAAAGCAGTGTCCGCCGCCCAAGCCGGTCAATCAGCCACAAACCGACAAAGGTGAACACAAGATTGGTAATGCCAATTCCCACGGACTGTAGCAGCGCCGCCTTTTCGCCCAGCCCAGTCAGTTCAAAAATACGGGGCGCAAAGTAAAGAATCGCGTTGATCCCGGAGAGTTGATTAAAAAACGCAACCAGGATGGCCAGCATAATTGGAACTCGTAATCTGGTGGTCCAAAAGACGCCTGAGCTCCGGTCCTGCGAGGAGGCAGCCACAATGGAATTCGCCAGCGCCTCGCGCTCCGCCACCGATTTTTCCGGCTCAATCAACCCGAGGACTCGCAGCCCTTCGGCTCGATCTCCCTTTCGGGTCAGTAACCACCGCGGACTTTCGGGAAGCCCAAGGCACATCACCGCATAAATGATCGACGGAAAAGCTGCTACCCCAAGCATCCATCGCCACGCATTTTCGCCCACGCCGTTGAGCAGTGCGTTCGAAAGAAAAGCAACCACGATGCCGAAAACGATGTTGAACTGGAACATTCCCGCCAGCCGCCCACGATGCGCCGGCGGCGCAATTTCTGAAATATAAAGGGGTGCCGCGACCGTGGAGACACCGATTCCAATCCCCCCAATAAACCGCGCAACGATGAAAGACGTCACATCCCACGCGAAAGCGCAGCCGATGGCTGATAGCACATAAAGCACTCCAATCCCCAGCAGCGTCGCCTTCCGCCCGAACCGGTCGGTCGGCCAGCCGCCCAGGATAGAGCCAAGCACCGTCCCGTAAAGGGCCGCCGCCATCGCGATGCCATGTGTCCCATCGCTCAAATTCCAAATCGATTGGATTTTCTTCTCCGCGCCGGAAATGACCACCGTGTCAAAGCCGAACAGAAATCCCGCCAGAGCCGAAGTGAGCGACCAATAGAATATACGTCCTCTCATGTTTTTCTAAGTATGTTTAAGAATTGGAAATCGAGCCACACCTATCTTTAGTCTTCGTCCTCATGCCGGCTAATCGCCCATTCCGGATAGGGTTCCTGCGAGCCCTTCATGGCGTGCCAAAGGATCCGGTTGAGCAGATCTTCCGGGCACTTATCCGCTTCGCGCAACGGCAGCCGCGCCGAGGCATAGGCGTGGCGCCGCAGCAAAGGGTCGGCAATCTTCCTGGGCTCGGGATTCATTTGGTCGAGCGGAATGTTATTGGTCACCACCGTGTAGGGCCGATAATCCGGCACTGTCGTAAAGCAATCAAACATCGGGGTGGCGCTCGCGTCGAGCTGGTTCATGGGCGGCAGCCCCAGCATCAACTCCATCGTCCGCAAAATGCTCGTTTGGTTGTATTGCGTGCTCACCACTTTCCCGCGTTTGGTAAACGGGCTGACCACATACGCTGTGGTCCGATAACCGCTCACGTGATCCCACCCGCCCTGCGGATCATCTTCAATCACGAAAATACAAGTCTCCTTCCAGAAGGAGCTTCGGCTGATCGCTTCCACGATTTGCCCTAGCGCGACGTCGTTATCGGCCACCTGCGCGGCGGGGGTTGGCGCCCCGACGGACGTGCCACTCGTATGATCGTTGGGTAGGCAAATCAGGGTGAAGTTCGGCATCTTCCCTTCACGTTCAAATCCCCTCAGGTCCTTGATGAACTCGGCGGCCCTGAAGACATCCGGCACATCCATGTCCCAGCCCACCGTATTCGTGTTCAAATAAGGCCGGAGCGATTCGATCGCGGGTCGGCTGCTCAGTTGAATGGTCTGCGAGCCGTTGATGAACTCTCGGTAATGATCCAAAAACTTCGGGTGCCCTTTGCGTGACTTGTCCTTCCACCTTTTGTCCGTGATCGCGAACTCGCCGTAGTCCCGCAATGTTTTGCCATGCGCCAGCACATTGTCCCAAATGAAGCCGGCGGGGGAATACGCAATGGCGTCCACGTCTGTATCCTCCATGCCATCAGGGTAACTGCGGGGGAACCCGGCAAAGGATTTCTCCATGTAATCGGTGCTGATCCCTGTGTCCGCCCACTGATGCCCATCCGCGCTCAGAATTCCGGAGCAGTAGGTGTTGTCGAGCAGCACGAATTCGCGAACCAGCTTGTGCTGGTTTGGAGTCACCCGTTCGCCAAAAATACAAAGCGCTGGATTTCCGTTGCCTTGCAGTACGTCCCCGAGCACTTGGTCATACGTGCGGTTTTCCTTGATGATATAGACCACGTGCTGAAAGACACTCGGCTCTCCGGTGCGCTCAGGCACGGGGCGCGATGGCTCGCCCGGTCGAGGCGGACGGCGTGCTGCCTGCACCACTCCGTGACGGAAATTATCGAGCGACACCACCGTCATGGACGCGAGTTCGGTGGCGAACGGCACGGGCACCAGCGAAAGCGTTCCAAAATAATCCGTGGACTTGAATTTTGGTTTTTCATTCGGCTTAAGCCTCCTGCCCAAGCCGTTCCCTTTGATGTTTGCCACGTAAATGGATCGTCGGCTGGCATCATGCACAATCGCGCCGGGATACCACCCTACTGGAATCAGGCCTTCCAACTTGGATTCACCGGGCTCGAACGCCACCACGGCCACGGCGTTTTGTGATCCATTGCACACGAACAACTTTTGGCCGCTCCGATCAAAGGTCAATGCATTCGGCGCCGCCCCGAAAAGATCCGCCGGACTTTGCCGTGTCCAGATGGTCTCGACAATTTTGTCCGTGCGAGTGTCGATCACGCTTAAAGTGTCGCTCCCGGCGTTCGCCACCACGACATGCTTTCCATTTGGCGCAAGGGCCATTGCGGATGCGTGCAGTCCTGTCACGATTTCTGCGACCACCTTGTTCTCGGCCAGGTTCACCACCGTCACGGACCCTTCGCTCGCGATATGGCGCACCGGATCCACTCGCACCAGCGTTCCGCGTCCGGCCGGGCCTGTTACGCTGTTGGTCTCCGGCCTCCGCCCTCCCCAATTGCTTACGTACGCCTTGGAGCCAGCCAGCACCACGTCATAGGGCGCGACTCCCGTCTCCCAGGTGCGCAGCAACTTGCCGGTCATGGCATCGAACTCCCCAAGCCTGTTCGACAAATTCAACGCCACGTAAAGCAACTGGCCATTCCTGGAAACGGTGAGCCCGGCCGGGATTTCCGCTTTGCGTTTCACGGCGTTGACCGCTGGGAGTGGAATCGTGAACAAAGGAGAGATCTGATGCAGCCGATCCACCGAAAACACCTTGATACTTCCGTCCACGTTCGCCAGATAGACCCTGGTGCCATCGGGGGAAAAGACCAGGCCGGTATAGCTCAATTGTCCTTCCTTATCGGGAGACAGGATATTGCCGGAAACCGGTCCAGGTGTCGGGTCGGTA
>JAQGOV010000128.1 GCA_028293425.1 Verrucomicrobiales bacterium | reverse complement strand
GGCAGGGCAAACGGCGCCGACATTAACTCTCAGCAATGTGCAGGCAGCGGATGCCGGTCAGTACTCGGTCGTGGTAACTCATAATCTGCCTTGGGGCAAGGCAGGGGTGCTTAGTTCAAACGCTGTTTTGACCGTGACACCGTGAACAAGAAATCTTTCATCCGCCGCCGCGAGGCGGCGGATGAACGTTCGAAGACTTAGGAATTAAAACCAGACCTGGTTTCGCTTTCGCATTTTGGGGCTCAGATGGCCAGCGCGGCTTTGATACTCTTCAACGCGGATGGAATAGCTTTGAAAGCATCCTCCTTCGCCTCGTATTCGAGCGCAACGTAACCCTGATAATTTGCATCGCGCAGCAGTTTGGCGATCTTGCTGTAATCGGTTGGTTCAGCCGTCGTTTGGGCTCGGCGTTTCACTTCCACCTTTACCTGCACGTTAACCGCGTAAGGTGCGCATTTGGCCAGGTCCGCATACGGATCGTCTGTTTGAAAGTTTCCGGTGTCCAGGTTAATCCCAAACCACGGGCTTCTCACGGACCTCACAATTTCCAGCAAGTCCTCCGGCTCGGTCACAATGCCATGATGATTTTCCAGTCCAAGGAAGATACCTTTTTGTCCGGCGTAATCGGAGCACTCCTCCAAACCCTCAATACAGAGCTTTTTCGCCTCATTGAAATCCATGGCCCCTTTGGAACCGGCAAATACCCGAATGTGCGGAGCTCCCATGATTGCCGAGTGATCGACCCATTCTTTTACCATCGCAATCTGCTGGTCGCGCTTTTCGCCTTTGGCCAGGGCAAAATTATTACCCACTGCGGAACCGCTGATTTCGATACCACGCAAAAAGGCGTGTCGTTTGACTTCGAGCAGGAACTGAGTCTCCACTTTTTTCGGAAAATAGTAGCTCGTCAGTTCTGCGCCCTGACAACCCTGGTCGGCGCAGTAGTCGACAAAATCGAAAAGGGTGAGTTTTTTCGCAGGATCCTTGGCGTTGAAGTAATCCCGAAACGAATAAGCGGCAATGCTGAGCGGGAACCGAGGACTTCCCTTGCGTTTGAACGGTTCGGCACCCTCCACAAAAGTGCAAAGCGTGGTGAGACCTGTTCCAGCGAGGAGGGTGGTTTTTAAGAAGCGGCGACGATTGCTTTTCGATGACATAGGCGTGAGCCCTACCATAATCCTGCGAGCCTCAGTTTTGCACGAAAAATTCTGGCCCATATATGGTTCGCATTGTACAAACGAGATGTGACTTCCCCAGCGAAAGCAACAGAAAGATTAGGCAAGGCCTCTGCGCTTCCTGAAGTGGAGCACTTCCGGGATCTTTCAGGACAGCAGTGGAAATCTGGAATCGCAGCCTGGCTTGGCTGGTTGTTTGACGGGCTGGACATGCACCTCTACACCCTGGTCGCAACCCCTTTTGTGGCGACTCTTCTCGCGGTTTCGAACAAGAACGATCCGAGTGTCGGTTTGCATGCATCGATTATTCAAGGTGGGTTCCTGCTGGGATGGGCACTGGGCGGAGGTTTTTTTGGACGCGTGGGCGATCGGATGGGGCGCAGCCGCGCCCTTTCTTTAACCGTTCTGACCTATGCTTTGTTTACTGGGCTATCGTTCTTCGCCCATACCTGGTGGCACCTCGCCATCTTCCGGTTTCTTTCTGCCCTCGGCATCGGTGGCGAATGGGCCGTTGGAGCGTCGCTCCTATCTGAAACATGGCCGAAAAAATGGCGGCCCTGGATTGCAGCTTCGCTGCAAACCGGAGTCAATCTGGGTGTTCTGCTGGCAGTTCTCGCCAATCATCTGATGGCGAAGCAACCCCCGCGCTATATTTTCCTGGTGGGGGTGATCCCCGCGCTATTGGTGTTCTGGATCCGCAAGGCAGTCCCTGAGCCTGAGGAATGGCATGCAGCCAAGAAAAATGCAGGTGCGAATGAGCCCGCGGTGTCAGACCTCTTCCGCGGCGACGTCAAAAAAATTACCTGGCTAGTGATTTTGGTTTGCGCTGTTTCTTTGACCGCTCACTGGGCGTTCATGTTTTGGCACCAGGTGCATCTGCGCAAATTGCCCGATGTCATCAATCTAAGCCCAGAACAGCAAAATCATCTGGCGAACCGCGCCATGTATATTGTGATGATTTCTTCGATCCTTGGGAACTTTTTCGCGGCATTTGTCGCTAAACGGGTCGGCTACCGTAAATCGATCGCTGTCATGTGCGTCGGTTATTTTGTTTCCATGGGCCTTACCTATCGTACGGGGCGCCCGTACCAGGAACTGCTTTGGTGGCTGGCTGCACCCGGTTTTTTCCAAGGTGTATTTGCTTTGTTTACCATGTACTTGCCTCCTCTCTTCCCAACCCTGCTGCGCACTACCGGGGCTGGCTTTTGCTACAACATCGGCCGTGTGGTTGCGGCGGCCGGAACGGTGTTTTTCGGACTGTTTAGCTATCGAGCTGCCATCGCGAATGCATCACAGCCCCTGGATTATCGAGTCACGCTATTTTACGCTGGCATGTTGTTCCTCCCAGCCGCTTTCTTCGCGCTCTTCCTGCCGGAGCTCCGGGACAGGCCGCAACCCGTAGGCCAACCTGTGGACTAATTATGTTTACCCTTCAGAATAAAGTAGCCCTGGTAACTGGAGCCGGTTCAGGCATCGGTCAATCCATCGCCGAGACTTTTGCCAGAGCAGGAGCCTATGTCTTCGTGGCTGATCGAGATGCCAAAACGGGCGCTGAAACTGTGCAACGAGTCCATAAGGGTGCCGGTCATTGCGAATTCATTGCCTTGGATGTGACAAGCGAAGAACAGTGTGCTTCAGCCTCCCGAAAAATTATTGAGCAGAAAGGGCGTTTGGACATCCTTGTGAACAACGCTGGTATAGGCCATGTGGGCACGATTCTGCAAACGACCGCAGCCGATTTGGACCGCTTGTATGCAGTGAACGTTCGAGGGGTGTTCAATGTAACGAAGGCGGTTCTCCCTGAGATGTTGAAGCAAAAATGCGGGAACATCATCAACCTTGCTTCGATCGGCGGTGTCGTCGGAATTCGGGATCGGCTGGCATATTGTACTACAAAATTTGCCGTGGTAGGCCTCACCAAAAGCATGGCGCTCGATCACGCCTTGGAAGGTATCCGCGTTAACTGCATCTGCCCTGGACGCGTGGAAACGCCGTTTGTTTCCGCGCGGCTCAAGGAATACCAGGACCCGCAAAAAGCTTACCAGGAAATGGCCTCTACACAGGCAATCGGTCGAATGGCGCGGCCTGAAGAAATCGCTGCCGCAGCCCTCTATCTCGCCAGCGACGAATCCGCTTTCATCACAGGCTCGGATTTCATCATTGATGGCGGTTGGAGTGCCGGGAAATAACCGGCCGGTGTCACTTGGGCGAGAGCCGTTCCACCGAGTAAACTCGGCCTTTCCATTCAGCCCGCCGTCCTCGCCAGTAGCGGAGCGCGGAGGTCCAGGTCATGAGTAGGTAAAGCGTCGCTATAACAGGTAGAAGAAGGGCCCAAAGCGGGCTGCGGCGATAATAATTCAGCGTAGGTAAAAACGAGCCAATCATTGCGCCAAGGCCAATTGCGCATACGAGGCCCTTAAGAGAATCTCCGCTGAACAGCCCCAAAACAGGGATCCAATAAAAGAAGAGCAGCGCGGCAGTTGTCAGAAGTAGCAACGCTGTGGAGTAGCGCAATTGAGTAAACGCAGACCGGGCTACCATGTTCCAAATGCTGCTCAGCGTCGTGTAGGAACGAAGGCTGACAGCCGAATGAGTCAACCCTAGCCATGTTCTATAACCGGCAGCCTTCACTTTTTGAGCCAGAGTGCAGTCATCAATAATGGCGTTTTGCAAAGCTGCGAACCCCCCAATCTTCTCCAAGGCGTCTCGCCGGATCAAAATGCATCCGCCGGCTGCTGCAGCGAGTTTAACACGCGGGTTATTGGCCAGGGCAAAAGGGTAGACAAGCTTAAAGTAATAGATAAAGGCTGGCACCAAAAGCTTCTCCCACAAGCTTTCGATCCTCAACTCGGCCATCAATGAAACAAGCCCCAGGTCTGCTTTCTGCAGCTTTGTTTTCAATGCCGCGACAATCCCCCGCTTGAGTTGGATGTCCGCATCCAGCAGCAGAATGAGTCCAGTCATTGCCTTCTGGCGACCCTGCTCCAGCGCCCACAATTTTCCAGCCCATCCGAAGGGCAGGGGAGTGCCGGCTATGATTGTAAGCCGGTCGCTTGCACCTGCTCCCACGGCAGCTTCTTTCGCCTTACTGGCAGTGTCATCGGTTGAACCATCATCAATCAGAATCACTTTTAGGAGGGAATCCTGGCTGAATACTCCATGAATAGTTTGAGATACGACGTCCGCTTCATCGCGGGCTGGGATAAGCACAGTAACGTCTGCTAAATCCAAAGATTCCTCCGAAGGATCTAGTCTTTCCCGGGTGCTCCAGGGACGCCAAGGGACCACCAACAGACCTGCCCACCCTAAGGCGGCTAAACAGAAAACGAGCGTCATTGGGTTTTCATTCGAGCCCGGCTGTATACATCTCAAGGGTACGTTTGGCAATGACCAGTCCCGGGTCTTCCAACATTCGCCCGGCCAAGGTCTTGTCCCAAGGGTATTTTCCGGAACTGGGCCGGTTGTGGTCCCGGTAAACCGGGTCATGGCGACCTTCCACATTCAAGTCGGAGTCATAGCCCGCACGCACCAGCGCATGAATAATCTCGGCCCAACTGCTTTGGCCAAGCCCCGGAAATCGGTGCTCTGCCACGCCAGGATGGCAAATCCCGTATTCCTCCAACAATCGTTTGTTGATAAACGCATCCTTGGCATGAACGTGGAAAATCCTGGCTCCGAATTTATGAATGTTCGCGACAGGGTCAGCTAGCTGGCAGATCAGGTGGCTGGCATCCCATTCGATCCCGATATTCTCACGTTTGCAGGCGTCGAACAGCCGTTCCCACATGGCTGGCTGCCCGAGCATATTGTAATGCATTACCGGCAGGTGGTAGGGACCTTGGGGACAGTGTTCAAAAGCAATTCGCACCCCATGGTCTTCAGCGTACTGTGCGAGGGGTTCCCAGAATTCGAGCAGTTGCGGGATATAATTTTCGAAAGGTTTGTAAACTGGGTTTCCGCCAAGGGGATTAATTTCGGTTTCCACGTGCGCTCCAGGGAAGCCCGCAACCGTTTTGATTCCGACATGCCCGGCTACCTGGATGGCGCGGCGAAAGATAGCTCGAGCAAAGTCAGACTGGTGTGGATCTAGTGGGTTCTTGTAAAGCGCCCCGATGGCTGAAATGCGGATATCACGCGCTTTGGCTTGCGCCGCGAACTCTTCGGCCGCGGGTTTCCAGTCCGCCTTCTCCGCGGCGACCGGACTTTCGTCGAAGCGAATCCACTCGATTGAACGGAACCCAAGACGCTGGACCCAGTCGAGGTCCTGCGCTTCCCCACGTGTCAACACACCAACTCTCATTCGGGGATTGTGACTGATGGTCAAGTCCCACGCAACCGTGCAAAAGCTCAGGAACTGGCACTGGTGTAACGCTTTAGTGAAAACCGCCACGCGATTTCCGAAACAGCCAGGCAAACAAGTGCCATTCCGAACAGCAGCAGCATGTCTAAAGGTGACCGTACCTTTTGGGCCAGGAGTCGGGCTGGAACATTCGCCACCAGCAACATCGGGAGGGCGAATGTGAAGACCATCTTGAAGAAACCACGGAAAGCCGAATCAGGCAGGCGTGCAATGTTAAACAAGCTGTAATACCCCCAAACAATACCCTGGGCTCGCACGGTGTAAAAGCTGATCGTGGCCAGGAGAAACATCAGCGAGTAGTGAACAAACACTCCCGTTAGTGCCAATAGGGTAAAAGCGATGACATCCACGAATGAGGGAACCAGGTGCAATTGTCGCAACGCATAAATCATCACTCCAACCGCTGATCCGGCATTCACAAAGCCGCCGAGGTCCACCTGGCGCAACGAGAGCATGAACCGCGTGTTCACCGGCAGGAGCAGCATGAAATCGAGTTTTCCAGTCCGGATTAGTTCGGAAAGCTGAGTGCAGTTGGTTAGAAAAAAGGCCTGGAAGAGTTGCTGGATGAAATGGCTCGCCCCGACCAGCAGGATGACCTGATATTTTGACCAGTCGGCAATGTGGTCGGTGTGTTGATAAATCACCGTCATGAAGCTGAGTTGCAGACCAAACCAAAGCAACTCCACTACAATCCAAAGCAGGAAGTTTCCTTTGAACCCCATTTCTCGCACCACCGAGTTCTTCCACAGAGCGACGTAAATGGACCAGTATCGTCCGAATTCTGAAGAGGCCTTTCGGCTTGGCACGGGATTTATTGGAGGAGATGTGTTCATAATCAACCTCCAACGGCCGAATATTTTCGAGTGCCTCGAGACCAAACGAAACGGGCCAATCCATAGGCTGCCAGCACCCATGCTGCCTGAGTCGCCAGTCCCTGGTAAAGCTGACTGCCGCTAATTTTTCCTACAAAAATGCTTACCGGGAAGAAGAGCTGATATGGAAATGGCGTATAAAACAGGGCTTTCGCAAGGGCCGGGGGAAGAATGTCCAACGGAAACAAGTGGCCTCCCGCGAGATATTCGAACGCGAACAGGATGAAAATAAGCGTGGAAACCTCCGTCATCCAGAACGCCATCAGGGCCATTGTGAAGGAAAGCAGGAACTGCAGCAACGCGGTTAAAACCAAGGACACTCCAAACCATAGCCACGTCTCCGAATGTGCAGGAAAAACAAAGTATTGACGCTGAAACCAGATGAACAACGCGACAGGCACCAAAGCCACCGCCGTATAAATAATCCGACCAGCTCCAAAGATGCACAGCCGATACGTAAGATAATCAATAGGCTTCAGCATAAACTGGCTGATGTTGCCGTCCTTGATGTCCGCCGCGATTTGCCAATCGTCCTCAGCCACGGCTGTGAGCGCGTCCACTATGGTAACCACCAGGTAATATGAAATCATCTGGGCCAGGCTGTACCCCGCTACGTCCTCGGCTTTGCCCGCATAAACCGCACGCCAAAGGGATATAATGGCAATGAGGGGGATTAACCCGAATACCGCCCGGAACAGGAAGTTAACCCTGTAAACCAGGGTGTTCTGGATCCCAATATTAATGACATGCCAATATTTTCTCATTTCCGGCGCAGTCCAATGTTGCCTCGCGCCTCCTTTGAACTTAGAAAGAGCCAGTGAAAAAGCAATCAGTCCCTGTGGTCGAGCAGTCTTTATCGCTTTGGCAAAGGCGTTATTTGTACTTTACGGCCGCGATTACTGGCGCCGCCATCATGGTCGTGGAAATTCTCGGTGCCAAAATGCTCGCTCCCTATGTCGGTACCTCCCATTTTGTTTGGACGGCGCAGATCACAGTCACCATGGTTGCGCTGGCGGCCGGTTATTACGTGGGGGGCAAGCTGGTGGACCGTTCGGCAAGGTTGGATCGTCTTTACTGGGGTATCGTGGCTGCTGCTGCCTACCTTTGCCTGGCGGTGCTGGTCATTGAGCCGGTGGCTTACGCCTGCCTCCAACTTAAATTGGCCACCGGAACTTTGTTTGCTTCGACCTTTCTCTTTTTTGTCCCGCTCCTGCTGCTGGCCATGACTGGCCCATTCGTTATTCGGGTGCTCACCTCGTCCGTCAGCGGCCTTGGTGGCAACGTTGGCCGTCTGACCGCCATCAGTACTTTGGGCAGCGTCGCTGGAACGCTGCTGATTGGATACTTCCTCATTCCTCTCTTGGCCAACTCCTGGACGATGTTTTCCACGTCCGCCATATTAATCGCGGTAGCGCTTGGCTACAAAGTTGCCTGGTCCAAGAAAGGCCTGCCTGTAAGCGTGCTCACCAGCGTTGGGGTTTTATGCTTTGGTTATTTTGCTTCCGCTCGAAGTCTGAAGGTGGATTACGAAGGCTACGATGAATTGCTCCGGAAGAATTCGCATTTTGGAATGATCCAGGTGCTGCAGGCAAAGGGCACCTCGGGCCGCTCTTACCTGAACGATTTTCTTACCCAAAATACCTACGACACTGAATCGAAAAAGAGCACATCCATGTTCACCTATATGCTCCATGATTTGGCTCAATCCTATACCACCAATATTCAAAGGGTTCTATGCATCGGCCTTGGCATTGGCATCGTGCCGATGGAGTTCGCGCGGGAAGGAGTGAAAGTTGACATTATTGAAATTAATCCAGCCATTGTTCCGGTGGGGGAGCAGTTTTTTGGGCTTGAGCCCAAAAAACTTAACATCCATTTCGGTGACGGCCGTTATTTCGTAAACCAATCCACCAACCATTACGATGCCATTATCCTGGACGCCTTTTTGGGTGATTCGTGTCCTTCGCACTTGATGACAAAGGAAGCGTTTGCCGCAATGAAAAGGATCCTCAAGCCGGAAGGCGTGCTGGTTATCAATACCTTTTGTGATTTCGAACAGGGCCAAGACTTCTTCGCGGCCTCACTTGCCAAAACTCTTTCCTCAGTGTTTTCTTCAACGAAAATCCACCAGGCCCCACGAGGAGGCAATGCCATGTATGTCGCGTCCAAAAAAAAGGTGCTGGAGATAATTCGACCTCCTGATTTCGAACATGTCCCGGATATTTGCAAAGACAACGTGGTGCAAGCCTTCAGAACATTACGCGAAGCGGACCCGCGGCACGGCAGAATCCTGACCGACG
>JAQGOV010000694.1 GCA_028293425.1 Verrucomicrobiales bacterium | reverse complement strand
GTGATCCCGCCGTCCGGCAATCTGCAGGGCGAGTACGTGATGTGGTTTTACAAAGAGGCGCGCGCGCTCGCCGCTTTGGCCCATCCGAACATCGTGCAGGCGCGCGATTTCGGGCAGTTGCGCGACGGCTCGCCGTTTTTGGCGATGGAATTGGTGTCTGGCGTCTCGCTGCACGAGCTCGTCCACACTCGCCTGACCTTTCCGCTGATCTGGACCATCGTCGATCAGATCCTATCGGCGCTGGCGCACGCGCATGCGCGCGGCATCATCCACGGCGATCTGAAGCCATCGAACGTGCTGGTCGAGAGCATCGACGACCAGCCGCCGCAGATCCACGTGCTGGATTTCGGATTGGCTTGGCTGCGCCAGGACGCGCTCGATCAACGCCTCGACGGCAACAAACCGATGGAGTTTGCGCCGCACGCGGGCGCCGGCACCCCGGGCTACATGGCGCCCGAGCAGATCCAGCACGAGATGCACCACGTGTGCGGTGCGACCGATCTGTATTCGCTCGGCTGCATCCTGTATCTGTTGTTCGCAGGCCGCGCGCCGTTCTCGGGCGAGTCGAAGGAGCTCTTGCGTGTGCATGCCTTCGAGCAGCCGCCCGCGCTCAAAGCGGTGATCGACGCGCCCGAAGGGACGCTGCAATTCATCACGCGCTTGCTAGCCAAGCGGCCCTGGGATCGCTGGGAATTTGCCGCGGAATGCCGGGCGGAGTGGGGCAAGTGGCGGCCCAAAGCGGAGCCGTCGGAGTACCGCCTGCCGGTCGATTTGCGCTCGTCTACCGCCAAGACCGCGGCGCCGACGCGACGCACCGGCGCGCGCGGGCCGAACCCCGACTTATCTCCGGCGCCGGAACGCGCGCCCGGTTTGCTCAGCATCCGCCCGAGCCCCTTGGTCGGTCGCGAAGACGTGCGCAACACCCTGCGTGAGGTGTGCGACGACGTGATCGACAGTGTGGGCGCGCCGCACCGCTTGGTGATGCTGGTCGGCCCCGCAGGTTGCGGCAAGAGTCGCATCGCCGAATGGCTGAGCGAGGTCGTGCACGAAGAGGGCACGATGGTGCCGCTGCGCGCGCGTTACCGGAAGATCCGCGGCTCACTCGACGGCATGCTCGGTGCCGCGCTGCACCACTACAACTTCGAGCGCGTCGAGCGCGACTTGATCGAGCGCTCGCTGCTCGAGCGCGGGATAGTGCGGCGCGACGACAAACACGGGCGCGCCTGGGTCGCGGGCGCTGGCGAATGGCTGCGCCCGCTCGGGCCGGAATCGCCGGTCGGGCCGAGCGGCGTGCGCTTCACGCTCGACACGCTGGATACGCGGCGCATGGTCACGCGCTACACGCTGCGTAAAATCGCCAACGGGCGACCGCTGCTCTTCTGGCTCGACGACATCCACAACGCGAGCCCAGCCACGATCGAAGGCTTGCTCAAGATCCACACCGAGGAGCCCGATCAGCGCATCGTGATGGTGGCCACGGTGCGGCTGGAAGACGTCGTGATGGGCACCGCGACGGCCACGCGCTTGCGCGAGCTGCGCGACATCATGAACGGCAAGCTGATCGACATCGAGCCGCTACCGGCCGATACGACGGCCACCTTGCTGCGCGAATCGCTGCCCTTGGACGACGCGGCGGTGAAAGAAGCCGCGCGCCGCAGCCGCGGCAACCCGCTGTTCGCGCTGCAGCAGCTCCATGCCTGGGCCCTGGCCGGCAACATGGAGTTCCAGAACGGCGTGTACCGCGTGCCGCCGGAAGTGCTGGCCATGCGCCCGCAGACCACGGCGGAACTTTGGGATAGCCGCGTCAGCGCGGTGCCCGAGGCGCACCGCGTGGCCGCATACGCTGCCGCGACGCTGGGCGGTGACATTCGCAAGAACGTGCTCTCGGCCTTGCTCAACGCCCTGGCCCTGCCGGCCGAAGCCGCTATTTTGAGCCTACAAACGGCTGAAATTTTGGTGCCGCGCGGGCCCGGACGCTATTCGTGGCCGCACGAGCTCCTGCAAGAGCACCTGTTGCTCACGCTCAACGAGCGCAGCGACAAAGAGCGCTTCTACCGCGCATCAGCGACCGCGCTCACGCAGCACCCGCTCGCCAACAGTCGGCGCATCGTGCGCCAGCGCGTGGTGAACCTGCTGCAAGCGGACGACGCGGACACCGCGGCGCATCTGTTGTTCGACTTCCTGCAGCAGAGCTGGAACGGCGCGCGCGAGCCGGTGGCCACGTTGGCCGACCTCGAGTTGCTCAAGGGCAAGCTCACCGGGCGCACGCTGGCGCTCAAGAACCGCTGGCAAGCGGAGGCGCTGCGCCACGCCGGTCGCATCGCCGAGGCGATGACGTTCGCGGAGCTCGCGCGCACGCGCTTCGAAGAGCTGGGCGATCCGGAAAACATCGCCCACAGCCTGCGCTTGCAGGGTCACTTGGCGAGCGATCAGGGCAGCTCGGGCGAAGGCCTCGAGCTGACGCAGCGCGCGCACCAGATGTTCGTCGAGCAGAACAACGCACTCGGGCAGGCGCAGTGTGAGGCGGTGGCCGGCGAAATTCAGTATTTGCTGGGCAGCTACGAAGAAGCGCGCAGCACGATCACGCGCGGCGAGCGCAACTTCGCGACGCTTGGACAGGCCTTGGGGCGCGGGCAATGCCTGCTCCTGCTGTCGTGGATCGAGCATTCCGAGGGCGCGACCGAGCGCTCGCGGCGCTTGGCACAAGAGGCGCGTTCCGAGTTCGAGCGAGCCGGCTATCGACTCGGCACCGCGCAGGCGGATGTGTCGATCGCGCACGTCGAACATCGGTTGATGAATTTTCACGGCGCCGAGATCGGCGCGTTGGACGCGCTCGCGACCTTCGAGACGCTGCGCACGCCGCGCGGGCAAGCCGCCTGCGATCGCCTGCTGGCCATGATCGGCCTCGACACCGACGACCTGGACATGGCCGACCTGCACACCGAGCGCGCCTCGCAGCTGTTCGCGCGCATGAGCGACCCGTGGGGCGTGATCGAGACCAAGCTGCTCTTGGCGCAAATCGCCCTGGCTCGACATCAGGGCGGCAAAGCGCGCACGCTACTCGAGGAATCGAGCCGCATGGTGGTCGAGGAGGCCGAAGCGCGGCAGCACTTCTTGCTCACGCGCGCCTGGCTGGAGGTCGTGGAGGGCGACAACGAAGCCGCCCTCGAATCGATCGAGGCTGCCGCGGACGTGTTCGGTCAGCGCACCCGCGCTGGCGACCACACCCCGCACTTGTTGGGGCGTTTGGCGCGCTTTCAGTGGTCCGCTCATGGCTTGGACCGCATCGACGCCTGGCGCACCGTATTGAACGACCGCCTGCGCCGAAAGAACTGAGCGCCGCACGCGCTCGAACGCGGCTGCGAACGCGCTACGACGCGACGGGAGTGGCGTGCGGCAAGCCTGCCAAGAGCGAGTGCACGGCGCTGCTGTCGACCGGTTTGGTCAGGTGGAAGTCGAAGCCCGCTTCTTTGGTCTTGCGCTTGTCGTCGGCGCTGCCCCAGCCGGTCAGGGCGATCAATACGGCTTTGGACAGGCGTTCG
>JAQGOV010000469.1 GCA_028293425.1 Verrucomicrobiales bacterium | reverse complement strand
AAATATAAAGCGCTCACGCAGGTTTCCGGAGAACCTATTTTCGAATAGCTGGCCAGAAGGGCATTCTTGTGCTCTCTTTACGGGGTTACCGCCTGAAAGCCATTTGATGAAATTTTAGAGCGGGGTTAGTTCCCGATTGATTAACGGTTTCCAAGTTGCCCAAGATTGGGCGAAAGCTGCTTAAGTGATGGCAGGGCTGGTTCGCATGGCCAATTGCGTTATAAATTGAAGCCTCCGAGGGTTTTAGGCCGAGCCTGACCTCGGCGAAGGTCTTTCTGCCAGCCTTGACTTCACAGATAGCAAAGCCGATATAATTTTATCCGCATATATGATGTGCTGTATCTGCAAAGAAAAAGAAGCAAAAGTCCACCTGACTCAAATTGTCGGCGACAAAATGCAAAAGGTGGATTTATGCGAGGAGTGCGCCAAGCATAAGGGAGTCAACGATCCCGCTGGGTTCTCGCTTGCCGATCTGCTTTTAGGTCTGGGAGCTTCCCAGGAGATGGAGCAGTCGGGCGGTGCCGAACTGAAGTGCCCTCATTGCGGGTTCACACAGGCGGATTTCAAGAAAGCCGGGCGCCTTGGGTGTTCGGAGTGCTACACCACTTTTGCAGAAGGGCTCGAAGGGCTGTTGAAGTCGATGCATAAAGGCACTAAACACGTCGGGAAGGTTCCCCATGTGCTTCAACAAAGCAAAGACCTGACGGATAAGCTGAAATCACTTCAAAAAAAGCTGGATAAAGCCGTGGCGGAGGAAGACTTCGAAATGGCTGCAAACGTGCGAGATGAAATCAAAGTGACTAAAGAAAAGCTTACCGGTCTGGCAACGCCCTAAACTGCCATGAACATCCATGAATTTCTGACCAGTCCCGCCGATTCAGCCCGGCGCGAGGGTCCTCATAATAAAATAGTGCTGTCGAGTCGAGTGCGGCTGGCCCGCAACTTGAAAGGATTAGCATTTCCCGGTTGGGCTAAAAAGGTGGAACGAGTTAAAACGCTCGAAATCATCCGTCCTGCCGTGGAATCCTTAACCCTGATGGGTGATTCATTCTCGGAATCGATGGATAACCTCACGGTGATGGATAAAAACATTTTGGTGGAGCGCCACCTCATTAGCCGCGAACACGCGGCGAAGAGCGCCGGAAGCGGCTTGGTGCTGAATCGTGATGAATCGCTCTGCGTGATGATCAATGAGGAGGACCATCTTCGCATGCAGGCCTTGCGGCCCGGGCTTCAGCTCAAGCAAGCGTGGGGTGCCATTGACCAGGTTGATACTAAACTCGAGAAGAAACTCGATTACGCGTTTTCGCCCGATTTAGGTTATCTCACGGCTTGCCCAACGAATCTCGGCACTGGCATCCGGGTGAGCGCGATGCTCCACCTCCCCGGCTTGGTTCTGGCTGAACAGATCAACCAAATCATCCAGGCGGTCAATAAGCTCGGTTTGGCGGTGCGTGGACTTTATGGCGAGGGCACTGAAGCGCTCGGGAACGTTTTCCAGGTTTCAAACCAGATGACCCTCGGGGAAGCGGAGTCGGACATCGTGGAGCGTTTAAATAAAGTTTTGTCGCAGATTATCGAGCACGAAGAAAATGCTCGTCAGACGCTGATCGAAAAGAAGCCAAAATCTGTTTATAACCACATTGGACGTGCTTACGGCATCTTGGCCAATGCGCACAGCATTTCGTCGAAAGAGACCATGAATCTGCTGTCGCTGATGCGCCTGGGTGTGGATTTGGGAATGTTCCCCGACTTGGAACGCTGGCAGGTGGATGAGCTTTTCATCGTGACTCAACCAGCGCATCTCCAGAAACGTTTTTCGGAAAAGCTGAGCGCAGAAGAACGCGATCTGTTGCGCGCGGACATGCTGCGGGAACGGCTTCGTTCCGTGAGCCGACCTAAAGTGAAGCCTGGCAATGGCAGCGCTTCAGGCAGCGATAAATCTGCTTCTTGACAGGGCTGGCCTGTCCTTGTCCATTATTGCCGCGCCGATTCTTGCTTCTGTCTGTCAGAGGCGCGCCTGATATTTTGACATTCCCTTGCCCCGCTTTCCCCAGTTTTGAGGTGCAGAAATGGAAATTCAGGGTTAACCTTTAAGTATTGGTTACGATTAAAGTAGTAGCACGGTCATTTTGGATGTTGGGCGGTTCATCGCACTCCCTATCGTCGAACTTAAGCCGGACAAAATGGGAGGAACTGGACAAAGCGTCAGCCTAATGCATTTATTAAGGTAAATATGAGCGAAGAAGCCATGAATAATTTTACGCCCCGAGCACAGCAGGTGCTGGCTCTGGCGCGGAAAGAAGCCGATAGGTTTAACCATAACTTTGTCGGCACCGAACATCTTCTCCTTGGCCTGATTAAACTCGGCCAGGGCGTGGCTGTAAATGTCCTGCAAAAGCTCGGTTTGGACTTGGAGACCGTGCGTATGGAGGTGGAAAAGCAGGTAGGCACGGGCCCGGACCAAAAGATGATTGGGAACATCCCGTATACCCCGCGGGTGAAGAAGGTTTTGGCCCTGGCCGCTAAGGAAGCAAAGGCACTCAACCACACCTACGTTGGCACCGAGCACATCCTGCTTGGCCTCCTCCGGGAAGGTGACGGAGTTGCCGCGCGCGTGTTGAAGAACCTTGATGTTGATATCGAGCAGACGCGCCAGGAGATCCTGAAGGAACTCGACCCCAACTTTAATGCCCAGGAAGAACAAGCTTCCCAGCCGGAAGGTGGCAGTGGCCCGAGCGAGAAGGCTCCCGAGAAGAAGGGCGAAGTCAAAACTCCCGCTTTAAAAGCTTTCGGCCGTGACCTGACAGAGATTGCCCGCAAAGGTGAAATGGACCCGGTGATTGGACGCCAGCCCGAAATTGAGCGGGTGATCCAGATCCTGTGCCGCCGCACCAAGAATAACCCTGTGTTGCTGGGTGAAGCTGGCGTTGGCAAAACCGCCATTGTGGAAGGTTTGGCCCAGGAAATCTCCAAGGGCAATGTTCCGGAACTACTCCGCGACAAACGAGTCATTACGCTCGACCTCGCACTGATGGTTGCCGGCACCAAGTACCGCGGCCAGTTCGAGGAACGTATCAAAGCCGTGATGGACGAGATTCGCCGGGCGAAGAACATCATTCTCTTTATCGACGAATTACACACCATTGTCGGCGCCGGTTCCGCTGAGGGAACCATGGATGCCTCGAACATCATCAAGCCGGCCTTAAGCCGCGGCGAGATGCAATGTATTGGTGCGACCACCTTGAACGAGTACCGCAAATACATTGAGAAGGACGCTGCCCTCGAACGCCGGTTCCAAAGCGTGAAAGTGGAAGCTCCTTCCATCGATGAAGCGATTCTCATTTTGAAGGGGCTTCGTGCCAAATACGAAGACCATCATAAGGCTGAAATCACCGATGCAGCCGTCGAAGCGGCGGTTAATTACTCCGACCGCTATATTACAGACCGGTATCTGCCAGACAAAGCCATTGACCTGATGGACGAAGCCGGTTCTCGGGCGCGCATTGGCGCCATGACCCGTCCTCCTGAAATTAAAGATCTCGAAGCTGAGATTGAAGACATCAAGAATCAGAAGGAAAAGGCCATAAAGGAACAGGACTTTGAAGGCGCGGCCGCAATGCGCGATAAGGAAAAGCAGGAGAAAGAAAAGCAGGAATCCATCCTGACCTCATGGCGCACCAGTCGCGAAGAAAAACGCGTGAAGGTGGACGAAGAAGACATCCTTCAGGTTGTCGCTAAATGGACCGGTATTCCTGTGAAGCGCATGGAGCAGGGTGAAGCTCACCGTCTGCTTGCCATGGAAGAGGAAATGTCCCGGGTCGTCATTGGCCAGCGGGAAGCTGTCGCCGCCATGTGCAAGGCTCTGCGCCGCTCTCGCGCCGACCTGAAAGATCCGAAGCGTCCGATTGGAACCTTCGCATTGCTCGGGCCGACGGGCGTTGGCAAGACTTTGCTCGCCAAGTCGCTTGCGGAAACCATGTTTGGTGATTCCAAGGCCTTAATCCAGTTGGATATGTCCGAATACATGGAGCGGCACAACGCTTCACGTATGGTTGGTTCGCCTCCCGGTTACGTTGGTTACGAGGAAGGCGGCCAGTTGACCGAGCAGGTCCGTCGCAAGCCTTACTCTGTGGTGCTTTTTGACGAAATCGAGAAGGCACATCCAGATGTGATGAACATGCTCCTGCAGATCCTTGAAGAAGGAAAACTGACGGACAACATCGGTCGCGTAGTGAACTTCCGAAATACGATCATCTTGCTCACTTCCAACGTGGGTGCCGATACGATCAAAAAGCAGAGCTCGATGGGCTTCTCGCCGATTTCGGATGAAAGCAGCTATGAAAAGATGCGGGAAAAAATCATGGAAGAAGCAAAGCGCCAATTCCGTCCCGAATTCCTGAACCGTCTTGATGATATCATCGTGTTCCGCTCATTGACCAAGCCGGACCTCGTCCAAATCCTCGACCTGGAAATTAAGAAAGTCGAAGTGCGCTTGAAAGCCAAGAGGCTGGAACTGCATCTGGATGAAAAGGCGAGGGATTACATGGTCGAAAAGGGCTACGATCCACAATACGGGGCTCGTCCGATGCGTCGGGCCGTGGAGCGATTCCTGGAAGATCCTTTGGCCGAGGAAATCTTGAAAGGGAACCTGCACGATGGCGAACCCGTCCAAATCACAGTGGACAATAACAAACTTATTTTCCAACAGACCTCCCCTGCCACTGGAGCTTTATCCAGCTAAGCTGTAGTAACTTACATAAAACCGCCATTTGTTCACGCGAATGGCGGTTTTTATTTTGTCTCTTTGACACCTCGCTGGCTACCGGTATAGTTGCCAGCCCTGATTTTTATGAACCGTAACCCGCATGTAGCAGTGGTCGGTGCGACGGGTGCCGTCGGCATCGAGATGATTAAAACGCTGGAAAAGCGTCAGTTCCCCTTGGGGCAATTGACTCTTTTAGCCTCCGCCCGTTCTGTCGGCAAAAAGCTGAAGTTCAAGGGTCAGGACATCGCGGTAAAGGAACTGACCAAGGACTCTTTCAAAGGCATCGATATCGCCCTGTTCAGCGCGGGAGGAAGCATTTCAAAGGAATTCGCGCCCATCGCAGCCCAGGCTGGTTGCGTGGTGGTGGATAACTCCAGCGCCTTCCGGATGGACGAGAACGTTCCGCTCGTGGTGCCGGAAATCAATGCTTCGGACGTAAAGAAGCATCGCGGCATCATTGCCAACCCGAACTGCACCACTGCCATCACACTGATGGCTCTCTACCCGCTCCACACTGCCTTCAACGTGAAGCGTATCTTCGCTTCCAGCTACCAGGCCGTTTCGGGCACTGGAGCGAAGGCCATTGAGGAACTTGAGCGCCAGGTCAATGAAGTGGTCGCTGGCAAGCCAGTCACCATGGAAGTTTATCCGCACCAGATTGCGTTTAACGTGCTTCCACATGTAGACAGCTTCCTGCCCAGCGGCTACACGAAGGAAGAGATGAAGATGGAAAACGAAGGCCGCAAGATCATGCATCATCCAAGCTTCCGCGCCAGCGTCACCTGCGTGCGGGTGCCGGTTTATCGTGCCCATTCTATCGCTGTATCGGCTGAATTCGAGCGCCCTGTGACGGTGGAAGCGGCCCGCGAAGTCCTGAGCAAAGCTCCCGGCCTCGACGTGGTTGACGACCCTGAAAACAAGAAATATCCCCTGCCCCTCTACGTGGCTGAACGATATAATTGTGAAGTTGGCCGCCTCCGCAAAGACTGTGCTATGGATAACGGCTTAGCCTTCTGGGTGGCCGGCGATCAATTGTTAAAAGGCGCCGCCCTTAATGCGGTTCAGATTGCCGAAGTCCTCCTCAAATAACTCTGGTTGAATTTGACTTGCCTGAAACCGGTCCAACTGGCCAGAAAATAGTGATTAGTTGGGCCGGAATGGCGTAGCAACCTCTTCGCCGACAAGAAGTTGGCGCGGGGTCAACATTCTCCCCACGAGCAGAAAACCTAAAGCAATGCGTCAAGTCATGATCTCACCCGTCGTATCCCGCACACTGAAGCCGCTTCTCGCGGCTTTGTGCCTGGCCACCGCTGTTTCCTCCGGATTGGCTGCGGACAATAAAACACAAACCAAGAAGCCCAGCCTCTTGCAAGACGATTTCCCGTTCCAGGGAGCTTGCATTAGCGCCATTGCCCCGGCCAACAACACGGCTATGAAAGGCCTGGCTATCCGGGTGGGGAATGACGCGAACATGCTTTTCGACACGGACCTCCTGCGCATGTCCGCAGGCTGGACCGGCGGCTATATCAGCACCAGAGGCGTGGCGTTTGATGGTGGTCACGGCCAACATCCAAAAATCGAAGGTACCCAGAAATTCGGCAGCCACAATCAGCCCGGCTGGGCAAATGCCTCTGGCGAATTTAAGGATCCGCGCTCCGAACCCTTCGGTCCCCTGCCCGCCGATTGGTGCCGCTGGGACGGCATCTATGTAGCCGGCCTGGACACCGTGCTGAGCTACACCGTCCATGGAACTAAAATTTACGAACAACCTTCGAGCACGGTTGCTGATGGCCAAATCGGCTTTGTCCGCACCTTCCAGATAGAAAAAGCGGCTGCCGCGCTGGCCACGGTCCTGTGTGAGGCAGAAGGAGCCAAGGCCCAAATCTCTGGTGCCACCGCCACCCTTACCTCTGAAACCAATGTTACGAAAGTTGCGCTGGTCGGCGCTCCCAAAGGGGCAAAGCTTGAACTTTCTCCCGATAATCAGGTTCTGCTAAAAATCGCAAAAGGCACCGGCAAATCCCTCTTTAAAGTGGTTATTTGGAAAGGCGAAACCGAAGCACAGGACAAATTTGCTAGTCTTCTCACAGGCAAACCCCACCTGATCGATTTTAAAAAGGGCGGCCAACCACACTGGGCCGAACCGGTAGTGACTCAAGGCGTTCTGGCTACCAGCAAAACGCCAGACGGCGCTTACGAAACGGATTCGATTACCGCTCCCACCGACAACCCTTGGAAACGCCGGGTTCGTTTCTCCGGCATGGACTTCTTTTCGGATGGCACCCGCGCTGCGCTCTGCACACATGATGGCGATATCTGGGTTGTGTCCGGCATTGACCAAGGCCTGGAAAAGGTCACGTGGAAGCGTTTCGCTTCTGGCATGTATGAAACGCTCGGCTTGGTCATTGTTGATGACGTCATCTACACCTCGGGCCGAGACCAAGTCACCCGTTACTACGACCTGAACAAGGACGGCGAAGCCGACTACTACGAGGACTTCAACAACCAGATCAAATCTACTGAAGGTTTCCACGAATTTGTTTTCGACCTGCAACGCGACGATGCTGGTAACTTTTATTTCGCCAAGGCCAACCCTGTGAACAGCGGCGGAGCAGGTTTTGGACGTGGCGGCGCCAACGGCACGGTGTGCGAGCACGCCGGCTGTGTGTTCAAATTGGATAAGAAGGGCAAGAACCTCGAAATCATCGCTCGTGGCGTGCGCGCACCGAACGGCATCGGCGTCAGCCCCGAAGGCCAGGTAACCACCAGCGATAACGAAGGCACCTGGGTTCCATCGACCCCTATTAACTGGATCACCAAAAATGGCCAATTCCTCGGGGTGCTGAACAAGCTTACTCCGAAAGCACTCGCTGAAACATGGACGCCCCCCATTTGCTGGCTCTCCCATTCGGATTACGACAATTCCGGTGGTGGCCAGGTTTGGGTGACGAGCGACAAATGGGGACCCTTCAAAGGCGAACTTCTGCATGAGTCCTACGGCAAATCGAGCCTCTTCCTCGTCATGCGCGATCAGGTTGGGGACAAGCTGCAAGGCGGGGTTGTGAAATTTCCGCTCAAGTTCACTTCGAGCGTGATGCGCGCGAAGTTCAACAAAAAGGATGGCCAACTCTACATTGCCGGCCTCAGCGAATGGCAGAGTAACGCTGGTAAAGTGACCGGTTTTGACCGCGTCCGTTACACCGGCAAGCCAGTTTATGGCGTTAAAAGCCTCAAAGTTGTCCATGAGGGTGTGCAACTGACCTTTACTCAACCACTCGCCACTGACTCGGCCGCTGACATCCAGAACTTCAGCGGCAAGCGTTGGAACTACGAACGCGCCGAACATTATGGCTCCCCTGAACTCTCCGTCGCAGATCCGAAGAAGAAAGGCCGTGACGTCATTGAAATTAAAGGCACCAAACTCTCCAACGACGGCAAGACCCTGACCGTTGAAATTGCCGACCTGAAACCCGTTATGCAGCAATCCCTCAAGTTCAACCTGAAAGCCGCTGACGGCACCCCGATTGCCCAGGAAATCCAACACACCATCCACGCGATTCCTTGATCGGGAACCAATAATTCCTTAAAACTGAACAGGGGCGGCTTTGCCGCCCCTGTTTTGCAATGACACACCATTCACATTTTTTAAAACTCGCCCTCACCTGCGTCACTGCCGGCTTCGTTGTCCTTCATGGGGCCCAAGCCGCTGAACCGGCCGACCCAAACGCCAGTTCGGGTCTCGTTGTTACCTTCGCCAGTTCCGAGACCAAGATGACGGATTCGCGAGTCGTGCCCAACGTCTGGCTGTTCGTCGAATCCGGCAAATCTCCTTCCCCTTTCCTGCCCGCTGGCAAATTCACCGCCGTCTATGAAGGCATACTCAATGCTGAACTCCGCGGCGACTTCACTTTTCAAGCCGACTTGAATGGCACGCTGAAGCTGGAACTGAACGGCGCAACAGCGCTGGAGGCCACCAGTGACTCCGGTGCGACCTCTCCCATGGGCAAAACGGTGTCGCTGAACAAAGGGGCGAACAAACTGAAAGCCACGTTCACAAGCCCGATGAAAGGCGACGCTTTTGTGCGGCTTTCCTGGGCCGAAAAAGGCAAATATGTTAACCCTATTCCGCTGAATTTCCTGGCTCACGAGCCTTCGGCCAGCCTGGAGCAGGCCCAGCAACTGCACCTCGGGCGTGAGTTGTTCCTCGAACACCGCTGCGCCAAGTGCCACACCCCAAAACTCGCGGATAACGGCATCCCTGATTTGCAAATGGACGCGCCTACCTTCGAAGGGATCGGCGCTCGCCGGAACTTTGAATGGATGAGCCGCTGGATTCAGGATCCAAAATCCATCCGGCCCATCGCGCGGATGCCAAAAGTGTTGCATGGAGAAAACATCAAAGGTGACGCCACCGCGATCGCTGCTTACCTTGCTTCGTTGAAAACGGGTGGTGAGGTTTCACTCATCGAGCCAAAACCATGGACCAAACTTTCCACTCCGGAGAAGAAGGAGGATGGCGACCAAGCCCCCGCTGAGGCGCATGGCGATGCCAAACCGACCTTCGAGCGCCTGCACTGCGTCGGCTGCCACAACACCCCGGACGGCAAGGACGAAGACCCCAAAAAAATCCCCCTTAAACAAGTCGCAGAAAAATTCCCCGCCGGAAAGCTGGCCGAATTCCTTCGCGGTCCTGAAGTGCACTACGGCTGGATTCGCATGCCCAACTTCCGCCTCTCCTCACCAGAGACCAAGGAGCTTTCTGAATACCTGCTCAAGGACGCCGCCCAACCCAAAGATGTTGCCGCTCCCACTGAAGCAGCCATTTTGGACAAAGGCAAAAGCCTCGTGCAATCCGCGGGCTGCCTCCAATGCCACAGCCTCAAACTCGACAACAGGTTCACGAGCCCCGATTTCGCCAAGCTGGCTGCCACCGCCAAGACTGACGCCAAAAAAGATGGAAGCTGCCTCGCTGGCACCAAGCCCTTTGCGGACTACGGCTTCACCGACAAAGAAAAAGCCGCTCTCACATCTTTTGTCATCCGTGGAACTGACCCCCTCACGCGTCATGTTCCCGCTGAATTCGCCCAACGCCAAACGAAGGACGTCAACTGCACTGCCTGCCATGGACAAGTGGATGGATTTCCACCGCTTGAAATCCTCGGTGGCAAACTGAGGCCGGAATGGGTTGCCAAATTCATTGGTGGCGAAATCAGCTATAAACCCCGAGCGGAGAAGCACCCCAAAGGGGAGCCATGGCTGGAAATGCGAATGCCCACATTTAAATCCCGCGCCAAATATCTCGCCGAAGGTCTTGCTCAAACCCACGGCTACCCGTCCCAAACCCCAACTGAACCGGCAATCGATCCGGAATTAGTCAAGATCGGCCAGAAAATCGTGGGCAAGGACGGGGGCTTATCCTGCATCTCCTGCCACGGCGTAAACACTCTGGAAGCCACCGAAGTATTCGAGAGCGAAGGCGTCAACCTCGCCTACAGCGCGGACCGTCTCCTCCCTCAATATTACCGGCGCTGGCTCCGCAGCCCCGTGACGATCGACCCGCAAACGAAAATGCCAGTTTACTTCGACGAAGGCAAAAGCCTTTTGACCGACATCCTCGACGGTGATGCTGAAAAGCAAATCAGCGCTATCTGGCACTACATCCGCATGGGTTCCAAAATGCCATTGCCCAGTACAGGAGCCCAATAATCCGCCTATTGGCGGTTGGCCCCGTACCTTTCCAAGCCTGGCATTGTAAAAGGCGGGAAATCTTTGTGGTTAAAAGAAATCAAAGAACTAGACTTGCCGCCATGTCGAATGCTCGTGGCACCTATTTGAAGGTCCTCGCCGTGCTCTTCAGTATCTGGTGGGTTGTGACGGCGATT
>JAQGOV010000435.1 GCA_028293425.1 Verrucomicrobiales bacterium | reverse complement strand
CTCGGAAAGCTCCTTGGCGTAAAAGGACCCGGGCTGGTGTTCCTTATCCCAATTGTAGACCGCATGGTGAAAGCAGACCTGCGCATCGTCACCATCGATGTGACCAAGCAGGAAATGATGACCCATGACAACGTGCCAGTGACGGTCGACGCCGTCGTTTACTTCCGTATCGTGGAGCCAGACAACGCCATTATCAAAGTGGAGAATTTTTACAAGGCTACTTCATTGATCGCCCAGACAACCCTTCGGAGTGTCATCGGTCAGGCCGAGTTGGATGAACTCTTGGCTCAGCGTGAGCGCATCAATATGCGCCTCCAGGAGATCATAGACCGGCATACCGGCCCTTGGGGCATCAAGGTAACTGCCGTGGAGGTCAAGGACGTGGTCCTGCCCGAAACCATGAAACGATCCATGGCAGGCCAGGCAGAAAGCGAACGCGAGCGCCGCGCCAAGATCATCAACGCTGAGGGCGAATTCCAAGCCGCGGAAAAACTTGTGCAGGCAGGCGGAATGATCAGCACCCAACCGGTCGCCTTACAGCTTCGCTTTCTCCAAACCATGCGCGAAATCTCCAGCGAACGGAGCACCGTGGTATTCCTCCCCTTGCCCATTGAACTATTTGGGCCTTACATGAAGTCACGCGAAGAAGCGGAGAAACCGCCCGCTCCGGGCGTCATGGTGAGGTAAGGGTCCGACAAGCCTCCAGCCTATTCCGAAGTCCTGCCCATCCGCTTGTTCGCCCATTTAATAAAGGATTTCATGTTGGATCGGTCCTCGTGCCCGCCATCGTGTTGACGCCACGCCAGTTCACCGTCCAGCAGGCCTGTATTCACGGGTGGCATCTTGGACGTGTGGTAATCTTCGTTTTGCCCAACACCTTTCGCGCCGAGCAGTAGGAACACCGGGCTGGCCGCGACTGTCGCCATGTAGCTTCCCTGTTGGTCCAACCAAAGCGCGTCCCCACGCTCAGGTACGCCGTAGCTGATAAATGTAAAACGAGGCGCGCAGAGCGCGATTAATTCATGCGCGTCCACTGGGATGTCTCCAGCGTTTTTGCTTCCAAAGCCAGATTCAGCCGTGCCGTATTTCAAAAAGTTTCCAGCCATCCAATGGTATTCACCGGAGCCCGTCAGGCTCTCAACCGCCTCGCCGAAGTTGCGCCGGTGCAGCTTGGCGCCGCCTTCTCCAGACGACCCCACCAACGCCACCGCAAAGCGCGGTTCAAAAGCCATGGCTACCAGGGCAGCCTTTCCATAACGAGATACTCCCTCAATCCCGACCTTCTTGGCATCAACCGCATAATCCGTTTCGAAATAATCCAAGGCTCGCGCTGCTCCCCAGGCCCACGCCCGTAGCGCTCCCCAATCCTCCGGTTTGCGAGGCTCTCCCTTGTTGCATAAGCCGATAATTCCTTTTCTCAGGCCTGCCCCATTGTCCGCCTGAATGCTACCGGGGTTAATAATTGCGTATCCCCAGCCCGCACCGAGCAGTTGTTCGGTGGAAGGGGGATCCTTGAACGGCCCTCCAAAATCCGGGAACCGGCTGGGCGCGGCATGCCATTCCCGCCGAAGCCCCCAAACATCAGAAGCACAGGCACGGGTCCTTTTGCAGCGACGGGCGTGACGAGCGTCATGCGGATGTCTACGGAGATCTCCGGGTAGCCCGAGTTGTCCACATGACCAACCAATTGTTTGCCGTTGGCCGGCAGTTTACCGACCAGACCATGCGTGACGTTGGAGACAACGGTCCATGCCACCTTCGGCACATTCTTCGGAACGCGCCCGAAAACCTCTCGTTCGAAATCTTCCACGATCTCCGGCCTGCGCTCCTTCCACCAGGTGTCTGCGGTGCTGACCTTCTTTCCATTCTTCAAAGTGAGCGGATCGGGTAGGTCCGGAAAAGGATTAGCCTTGGCAGGGTCGTAGTTGGCCGAGTTCGTAGCTCCTGGGCGGCCACTCGGGCCGGGACGCAACGCCTTGATCCCCAGTTGCCCCATCATGTTCTTGTGGTCTTGGGACGCAGTCCAATTCGTCGAGCCAGTCGTTGACGCAGCTCCCTCCGCAGCCCTTATATGGGTGTTTGGAAGGATTGGGAAAAGTGAAACAACGAGCAGCCTGAACCATATCGGAGATAAGGTGGGGTTCATGACCGCCGAGATTATTGCTGAACCGGCCATCAGGCAAGGCTATTGGCGCGACAGCAATAGGCACGGATACCTATTTCCAACCCTCAGCACCATCCCTCGACGACGCTTGCTGTTCCTAATGGCCAGGAACCGGCTCAATCACTCCACAAGCTGCCCGAGGCCCGGCATTCCCCGCCGGCTGCGACACCAGGTCATCCGGGTTAGCATGCACAATGACTGCTTTGCCTAGGATGGACGCCAGCCCTTCGAATGCGATCCGAACATCAACGAAATCCACGTGTGCAGTCCCCGAATTATCCGCGACTAAATTTCCAAAATCGCCGACATGCCTCTGGTCCGCATGCAAGTCGCCGTGTGGGGTTCCGTAGGGATTGAAATGAGCCCCTGCTGAACTGCCATCCGCCGCCGAGCAGTCACCCTTTTCATGCACGTGAAAGCCATGCGGCCCGGGTGTGAGCCCTGTCACATCGGCAACCACGCGGATGCCATTCTCTACCCGGGTAAAGGATACTTTTCCCCTCACAGTGCTTCCTTGGGTGGGATTAAGTTGCGCTGAAGCAGCCCGAATCCCCGCCGCAAGCACGGAGGAAGAAGGCGGTGCCGTCACCGAAACGTTGGGAGCCGGTCGGGTTTGGCAGGCAGTCAGGTTGATGAGCAACAGCATAGCAGCAGCAATGCTGGTTTGAGCAGGTATTTTCATAACTCTTATTTCGCTTTGCGAAGGGCTGGTCCCGTTTTCTGGCACGCGTGCTTCGCGGGTTTACACGGGGGCGGGCTGGACCGAAGAACAAAAAACCGGACACAGCCGTCCGGGGAAAGCGGTGAGGCGTTGATCGGCACAAAAGTATCAAAACATTTGTGCCCCGAGACGTGAGTTTTAATTTTCCCCATGGCACAGTTTCATCCCCGTCCCGGTTTTTCTCAATCGGGAGTATCCCGCGTAATCCTTCTCACCAGGAGCACAAAGAAAATGAAAACAACAATGCCCAATGGAATCAGCCAGAGTAATAACATGTTTACCTCCTATCCTTTAATATTTTTTGGTCACCTCAACGCACACCCCCGTACGACCCGCCGAGGTGAACAACCCAGGGCACGGTCCAGCGGTTATGTTATCGCGTTGCGGCTGCTGCCGACTGCCTCTGGGAAGCTCCTGCCTTTCGGGATGCATGAACTCCTTCGCGAAATTCCTCAATCATTTTTTTGTTGAATGCAGGAATATCATCAGGTTTGCGACTTGTGACTAGCCCATGGTCTGTCACAACCTCCTCATCCACCCATTCCGCTCCAGCATTTTCCAAATCCAGTCGAATGGACGGGTACGATGTCATACGATGACCCTGCACCCCGCCAGCATTAATCAATGTCCAGGGTCCATGACAAATGGCCGCGATCGGTTTTCCGGAATTATAAAATGATTTCACAAACTGCACCGCCTTATCATTGATGCGCAGCTTGTCAGGATTTAACACCCCTCCTGGAAGCAAAAGTGCGTCAAATTTCTCAGGGCTCGCTTGCTCCAAGGGTTGATCCACCTTGTAACGCCCACCCCACTCTGTATGCGCCCACGCCTTCACCTCACCTTGCACCGGAGAAACCAGAACCGTCTGCGCGCCTGCCTGATCCAGTGCTTTCCGGGGCTCGGTCATTTCTACTTCTTCAAACCCGTTTTCCACTAGAATCGCCACTTTCTTTCCTTTTAATTCATCCGCCATAACAACCTCGCTTTTCTTTGTGATGCTCTAAAATGTTCTCCATGGGTTTCCCTCTCATTGAAACATCGACTGAGTGAGCAACGAAATCAATTCAGCGCGTTCTAAACTCCTTCTCTTAGCTCGCGTGGGAGTGAGACCTTGCCTGACGGCTGTTCGGCTCCCGTGCACCACGTAGTTTCTTCTATTCCCTACTTCTCATGGGGCGAACCCCCCAAAGTCGTCAAATTCCGAGTGTGGTTAACTAAACGTCAGCCGGTTCAAGTGATAAGGCATTGAGATTTGGGGTCTTTTCGGGAAACAGGCGATGCCACAGATATTCAAGCGCAAGTACAACACCATCGCACGTGCAACGGTGGTGGGAATGATGTTACTTCTCTGCCTCTCTGGATGGGCGCTGCATACGGTTTTCTGGTCTCCCCTGGTCACCAAAGTAGCTATGCCCCAGGAACAGCCGGTCATGTTCAGCCACCAGCACCATTACAGTGGCTTAGGCATTGACTGCAGATACTGTCATACCTCGGTTGAGAAGTCTTCCTTCGCCGGCATGCCTCCCACCGAAACGTGCATGACCTGCCATTCTCAAATCTGGACCGACGCGCCTATCTTGGAACCGGTACGTCAGAGTCTCGCCCGGCGGCAGCCCCTCCAATGGAATCGCGTCCATGACCTCCCGGACTTTGTCTACTTCGAACACAGCATTCATGTCCAGAAGGGTGTCGGCTGTTCCACCTGCCATGGCCGGGTCGACCGGATGCCATTAGTTTGGAAGGACCAAACCCTGTACATGAAATGGTGCCTCGATTGCCACCGGCAACCGGAGAAATTTGTCCGGCCGCGCGAACAGGTCTTCAACATGGCCTGGGTGCCTACTCCTAATCAAATCGCAGATGGACGAAAACTGGTCGAACAGAACCACATCCAATCCTGGCGATTGAGCGAATGCAATGTGTGCCATCGGTAATGAAAACAATTTCCTCTATACCGCTTGATAAACCCCAGCCACCGGCTGGCCTGGATTGGGAACTCATCCGGGCAAAACTCGCTGGAGAAAAGAAAGCAGATTATTGGAAAAGCCTGGAGGAATTGGCCGAAACCCTCGAGTTCAAGAGCTTTGTCGAGCGCGAGTTCCCCTCACAAGCCAACGAATGGCCCGATCCGGTGAGCCGGCGGCGTTTTCTCAGCCTCATGACAGCATCCATTGCTTTGGCGGGCTGGTCTGGATGTACGCAACGTCAACCGAACGAAAAGATTGTCCCTTACGTCGCTCAGCCAGAGCAAATGCTTTTAGGTCGTCCTCTATTCTTCGCCACGGCCATGACACTTGGCGGCTACGCGACAGGGTTGCTGGTGAGGAGCCGCGAGGGGCGCCCCGTAAAAGTCGAAGGTAATCCCGAGCACCCGTTCAGCCTCGGAGGAACAAATGTGTTTCATCAAGCCAGCCTGCTGGACCTTTACGATCCCGGCCGCAGCAAAGCAATCCTCCATGTTGGCGAGAACAGTTCCTGGGCAGCATTCACCTCCCAAATGCGAACAGCCATGCAACAGCAACGCTCCAAAGGAGGGGCCGGCTTGCGCATCCTGACGGAAACGATCACCTCCCCTGCCCTCACCGCCCAAATTCAAAGTCTTCTCAAACAATACCCGCAGGCCCACTGGCATTCTTATGAACCCGTCACGCGGGAAAATCTTTACGAAGGCGCACGCTCCGCCTTCGGTGAGGTGGTGGAAGCTCAGCACCACATCGATAAAGCAAAAGTTATCGTTTCCCTCGATTCAGATTTCCTCGGGACACACCCCGGCAGCCTCCGCTATGCCAGGCAGTTCGCTTTAGGCAGGAAAGTTCATTCAACGGGCAACCCCACCATGAACCGGTTGTACGTCGTCGAGAGCCAGGTCACCATTACCGGGAGTGTGGCCGACCACCGTTTGCCCGTGGCTCCCAGCGAGATTCCACAGTTTGCAGCTGCGCTCGCGGAGGCGATTGGCACCCAGAATCAGGCTCGGAATTCTGCTGGTCCATACAGTCAATGGATTCAGGCAGTGGCGGGCGATTTGCAAAAGAACCGCGGGGCCAGCCTGGTGCTCGCCGGCGAACAGCAGCCACCCGCTGTACACGTGCTCGCCCATCGGATCAACCAGGCCCTCGCCAACATCGGCCAAACCATTACGTTCACGGACCCCGTCGCCGCCAGCCCCTGGGAACAACTAAAATCTGTGCGGGAACTCACCGAAGCGATGGGTAAGGAATCGGTGGAGGTGCTTGTTATTCTGGGAACGAACCCGGTGTTCACGGCTCCGGCAGATTTGAATTTTGGCGAAGCGCTGGGGAAAGTGAAAACCGTCGTACACCTCGGGCTCAATGAGGATGAAACGTCACGATACGCCCACTGGCACATCCCGGAAGCTCATTATCTCGAGAGCTGGGGAGATGCACGGGCTCTGGACGGAACAGCTTCCATACAACAGCCGTTGATTGATCCGCTCTATGGAGGCCGCACCGCCCTGGAGGTCTTGGAAGGCATCATCGCTCCCGAATCTGGGCGTACGGCCTATGACATTGTGCGGGACCACTGGATCGCACAAAAGCGATGGCCGGACTTTGAGAAAGGCTGGCGGAAAGCGTTGCACGATGGCTTGATCGAAAATAGCGCTTTTCCTCCCAGGCAAGTTCAAATCAGGCCCGACGCCCAGGCCCCTTCACCGGCACCTTCAGCAAATCAGGGCCTGGAAATTTCCTTCGCGCCGGATCCGACCATCTGGGATGGGAGATTTGCCAACAATGCGTGGCTCCAGGAACTTCCCAAACCCATCACGAAGCTTACCTGGGACAATGCACTGCATATCAGCCCGTCCCTCGCGGAAAAGCTCACTGTGTCGAATGGCGACATGCTGGAGGTTGGTCGCAAAGGACGCACCTTGCGAGTTCCATGCTGGATTGTGCCCGGACATCCCGAGCAATCGGTTACTATGCACTTTGGTTATGGGCGAGAAAACATCGGAACGGTGGGCCGGAACACTGGCTTTAACGCGTATGCCTTACGCACCTCGGATGCACCCTGGTCGAGCCCCGGCCTTGAACTGAAGAGGATCAACGGCCACTACAAATTGGCTGGCACCCAGCAGCACCAATCTCTCCATGGGAGAGATGTCTTTCGCGAGGCAACTTTTGAAGTATACAAAAACAATCCGACCTTTGCCCATGGAGAGGGAGAGAAGCCAAAGCCGAGCCTTTACAATCTGACGGCGCAAAGCAAATCAGACGCGGCTTGGGGCATGGTCATCGATCTAAACGCGTGCATCGGCTGTGGGGCCTGCAATATGGCCTGCTACGCCGAAAACAACATCCCGGTCGTTGGCAAAGACCAGGTCTTGCGCGGACGCGAGATGCAATGGATCCGAGTCGACACCTATTTTCGGGGAACACCCAAAAATCCTGAAATGGCTCATCAGCCGGTTCCATGCATGCATTGTGAAACGGCTCCCTGCGAATTGGTCTGCCCGGTCGAGGCCACTTTGCACAATGCCGAAGGTTTGAACCTGCAGGTTTACAATCGCTGCATCGGCACCCGCTACTGTTCCAATAACTGCCCCTACAAAGTGCGCCGGTTTAACTTCCTCCAGTATTCCGACCGTAAAACTCCGTCCCTGCAATTGATGCACAATCCGGAGGTTACCGTTCGCACCCGCGGGGTAATGGAAAAATGCACCTATTGTGTGCAGCGCATCCAGGCTGCCCGCATCGAAGCCGACAAGGAAAACCGCCCCATTCGCGACGGCGAAGTAACCACCGCATGCGCCCAGGCCTGCCCTGCCGATGCCATTGTCTTTGGTAATTTGCGAGACCCGAATAGCCGGGTCATGAAGCTCAAGCAAACACCTCTAAACTATTCGATGCTCGGTGAGTTGAACACCTTCCCTCGCACCACTTACCTGGCCAAGGTTCGCAACCCTAACCCCGCTCTTGCCTGATGTCCGAGAACACCAAACAATCGTCCAGCAAGCCGGGAACCGAGTTGACTCCTCTCGGTTACCCGGCCCGCCTGCTCGGCCGTGGGGAAACCTATGCGTCAGTCACTGATACCATTGGGTCCATCTCTCTCGGTCGCAAGCAGCCGCGCGCCTGGTGGATTGGCTTCGGGCTCGCCTTTGCGCTCCTCATGGTTTTCCTCTACGCCGTTGCTTATCTGCTCGCAAAAGGGGTCGGCATTTGGGGCATCAATATTCCGGTGGCCTGGGGTTTCGCCATCGTGAATTTTGTTTGGTGGATTGGAATCGGCCATGCAGGCACTTTTATTTCCGCCATCCTCCTGCTTCTCCTGCAAAAATGGCGCACATCGATCAACCGCCTTACCGAAGCCATGACTTTGTTTGCGGTCGCTTGTGCCGGTATTTTCCCGTTGCTCCACCTCGGCCGCCCCTGGATCTTTTATTGGCTCTTTCCTTATCCAGATACCATGGGCCTTTGGCCCCAATTTAGAAGCCCGCTGGTCTGGGACGTTTTTGCTGTCAGCACCTATTTCACGGTTTCGCTCATCTTTTGGTACATCGGCCTCATCCCGGATCTTGCCACCCTGCGGGATAAAGCCAAAACTCGCGGGCGGCAGGTCATCTATGGCATGCTCTCGCTGGGCTGGCGCGGTTCGGCTCTGCACTGGCAGCGACACCAGTCCGCTTACCTGCTCCTCGCCGGGCTGGCCACCCCGCTCGTTCTTTCGGTCCACAGCGTGGTGAGCCTTGATTTCGCCGTCGCGATCTTGCCGGGATGGCATTCCACCATCTTTCCTCCTTACTTTGTGGCTGGGGCGATCTATTCCGGTTTCGCCATGGTCTTGAATATCCTCATTCCCATTCGCCGCCTTTACCACCTGGAAAGCCTCGTCACCAAACGCCATCTCAACAACATGGCCAATGTGATGCTTGCCACCGGCTTGATGGTCGCCTATGGCTACATGATGGAGGCGTTTATGTCCTGGTACAGCGGCGAAATCTATGAACGCTACATGATGTTCAACCGCGCCTTTGGTCCTTATGCCTGGGCCTTCTGGGCCTTGATGCTGACGAATGTTCTGATTCCCCAAGCCCTCTGGTCCAAGCGGGTCCGCAGAAACGAACTGCTCCTTTTCCTGGTGGCCTTTTCAGTCAATGTCGGAATGTGGCTGGAGCGTTTTGTCATCGTGGTGACCAGTCTCCATCGCGATTTCGTGCCGTCAAGTTGGGGGATGTATTGGCCTACCATTTGGGATTGGGCCACTTTCCTGGGAACCATCGGATTGTTTTTCACCCTGCTGTTCCTGTTCATCCGCTTCCTCCCCATCATCTCAATTTCGGAGGTGCGGGAACTCGTTTCCGAAGCGAAGGAGGATCCCCGTGAGCGCTAACTCCTATGGCATGCTGGCCATGTTCGAGGACCACGAGCATTTGTTGGCTGCGGCCAGGAAAGCTCATGACCAAGGCTATCGCCGCATGGATGCTTACAGCCCCTTTCCCGTCGAAGGTTTGTCTGAAGCGCTCGGTCACAAAAGGACCTTGGTTCCATTGGTCGTGTTGCTCGGCGGAATCACCGGGGGATTGGGCGGTTACTTCATGGAATGGTATGCACTCGCGCGAGATTACCCCATCAATGTCGGGGGGCGCCCATTCCATAGCTGGCCGGCCTTTATTCCTATCACCTTCGAGCTGACCATCCTTTCCGCATCCATTTGTGCCTTGTTGAGCATGGTCATCTTCAACAAGTTGCCCCAACCCTACCATCCCGTATTCAACGTGGCGGATTTCGCCCGCGCTTCCGTGGACCGCTTCTTCCTTTGCATCGAATCAACGGACCCAAAGTTCGACTTGCAAAAAACACGCGAATTTCTCGCCTCCTGTCAGGCTCGGGAAGTTTTGGAGGTGCCTTTATGAAACCGTTGCGCTTGGCACTCCTTTTGATTTGCGCCTTCCTCTGCGGATGCAGTGGGAACATGACCAATGGCAGTCGCTACAAACCATTGGAAGGCACTTCCTTTTTTCCAGATGGCTCCTCCGCCCGGCCGCTGCCGGCCTACACCGTGGCCCGCGGGCATTTGGATGGAAACCAGCAGTTCTATCAAGGCAAGTACGGCACCAACCTCATCACAGCTCTCCCTATGCCGGTCACCCTGGAGTTGCTTGAACGAGGGCAGGAGCGGTTCAACATCTACTGTTCCATGTGCCACGGCCGCACCGGGGAAGGCAACGGCATGATTGTGCAACGCGGCTTTCCGCCGCCACCTTCCTTTCATATCGAGCGGCTGCAGCAAGCGCCCGCGGGCCATTTCTTCAACGTGATTACCCACGGTTACGGCATTATGTATTCCTACGCTTCACGGGTCGAAGTGCCGGATCGCTGGGCCATCGCCGCCTACATTCGCGCTCTCCAGTATAGCCAACATGCAAAACTGGAGGATGTTCCACTTCCGGAACGCCCTAGGTTGGAGGGCCAAAAGCCGTGAGTGCTCAATTTGATTCCAGGTTGCGCCAGGTGCGATGGCTCGCGCTGGCAGTGGGCATTCTGGGGATCGGCGCCTGCTTCGCTGGCTGGCTCCTTGGGAACAGGACATTCTTTTCTGCTTACCTCTTTGGATACCTTTTCTGGCTGGGCCTGGCCCTCGGCTGCCTTGAGGTCCTCATGTTGCATTACCTGACGGGAGGACGCTGGGGTTATCCGGTCCGACGTTTCCTGGAAGCAGGCACCCGGACCATTCCCTGGATGGCCCTGCTATTCATTCCTCTCGTTTTTGGCTTGCGCGAGCTTTATCCATGGGCCCGTCCAGAGGAGGTAGCTCACAACGAAGTTCTGCAGCAGAAACACCTTTATATGAATCCCACAGGCTTCATCCTGCGAACGGCCATTTTCTTCCTCATCTGGATTGTTACCGTCCATTTCCTGAGGAAATGGTCCTGGCAACAGGACCAAACTCCTGCTCCAGAGCCCACCATTCGCCTGAGGACATTAAGCGGCCCCGGCATTGTCCTTTATCCCGTCACCGCGACTTTCGTTTATATCGACTGGATCATGTCGCTGGAAGCCGATTGGTATTCCACCATTTTTCCCGTGATCATCCTGATCGGCCAAATACTCACCACCATCGCCTTTGCCATTCTCGTGCTGGCCTTTTTCCAAAAGGAAACTTCCATCTCCGAAGTTACCACCGTCAAGCCATTGCACCATTTGGGCAACCTGATGCTCGCGTTTGTCATGTTTTGGACCTACGTCTCATTCTCGCAGTGGCTCATCATCTGGTCCGGCAATCTGCCCCACGAGATCGAATGGTATGTGCACCGAAGCAGCGGAGCTTGGAAATGGATAGTCATCTTTCTGGCCTTGTTCCACTTCTTTATTCCCTTTTTTATCCTCCTCTTCCGCACGGCCAAGATGAGTTTGCGTCCTCTCAGTCTGCTCGCCGTCATGGTTTTCAGCGCTCACGTGGTCAACGTTTACTGGCTGGTGACGCCTTCCTTTGAAAAACGGGGAATTCATCTGCATTGGATGCATTTCGCCGCCCCCATCGGTGTCGGCGGACTTTGGATCGCATTGTTTTTGTGGCAATTGAAGAAAGCTCCTCTCCTGCCCCAGCAGGACCCGGGTTTGCAGTTTTCCGTTTTGCATGAACACGCACACTAGCGCCAACCCGCAGGGAGTGCCCGAAAAGCCCACGCCCGAGGTGGAAGGCACGGATGTCAACATCCGGGCGGTGCTGATTTTTGTGGGCATCCTGCTCGCGACCGCGCTGTTGATTCACGTGGCGCTCTACTTCATGGAACTGCAATTTAAAAAGAGGGAACTCAGGGAAAAAGGACTTCGAAGCCAGCAGCAGATCAGGTCGGCGGTGGCCCGAACGGTTCCGACTTTTCCTGAGCCACGCCTGCAACTATCACCACCTGCGGATATGGAAGCCTTTCGTGCCAAGGAGGAAGGGGAACTAACCACCTATGGCTGGGTTAATCAAACCTCCGGGATCGTCCGGATCCCCATTCGACGCGCCATGGAAATTGTCGCGCAGCGAGGCTTGCCCGCCGGGCGCACCAATGCAGATGAGAAAGGAAAATCGCCCCTGGATCTGATCCGGGACCGCGCTCTAAGGAAATGAACAGCACCAAGACATCGGGAACGCCCGTGACGCAGGAGCACGAATCCACCCAAAGAAGAGTCATTCTACGCTCCCCAACCCACCGGTTCCAAAGCAAACGCTTCCAATCTAGGCGCAAACCGCTGGCCCAATGGATTCGGCATCGTGCTTCCATCTGCCTGCTGCTTTTTTTTCTTTTCTCCTGCTTTTCAACATACGCCAGGCAGTCGGATGTGCTTCAACCCGAGACACTCGCTTCTCTCAAATTTCAGCAGAATCTAAATAGCATCCTGCCGCTCGATCTCATGTTCCAGGATGAAAGCGGACATTCCATTCACTTCCGGGATTGCCTTCATGATAAACCAGCCATTCTGGTCTTCGGCTACTACGAATGTCCCATGTTGTGCACCGCGGTGCTGAACGGTCTGCTGAACGGGCTAAACGACTTGAAGCGCACGGTCGGGAAGGATTTCGACCTCGTTTTCGTGAGCATTGATCCAGGCGAAACACCTCATCTCGCCGCCGCCAAGCGCGCCTCTTATCTGCGGCATTATGATCGTCCCGGCTCCGAAAGCGGCTGGCATTTCCTCACCGGAGAACAGCTGTCCATTGCTCAACTTTCAAAGGCGGCTGGATTTCCTTACGCCTACGAAGCTGCTTCCAAACAATATGCACACCCGGCCGGCATCCTTGTTCTGACCCCCGAGGGAAGAATCTCCAAATACCTTTTTGGCGTGAGCTATTCTCCTTCAGAACTCAACGATGCCCTTGCTGCCGCCTCCAAAAAGCAGATCAGCTCTCCCATTCAGGACCTGCTCATGCTCTGTTTTCATTACAACCCCATCACCGGCAAATATGGCGCAACCATTATGGCCTTGGTGCGGGTGTTCGGCCTGTTAACTCTCAGCGGCATTGCGGCTCTGATTTTCAAGGCTGCTCGCAGGAAGGAGCCCAGCCTCACCACCAACACGCGTAGCACCTTGGAAGCTCGCAAACAGGAAATGCCGGCACCATGAAATTCCCGCTCGTGCCACCCTCAGCCTCAACCCTTTCTCCAAGGGTCGATGCGCTCTTTTGGTTTTTGGTGGGCCTGAGTGTTCTCTTCATGCTCCTGATCTTTGTGCCCATGGCTGTCTTCCTCTTTAAGTACCGTCGAGGACATCCCGCCAATCGTGCCCCGGTGCGGCTGCCAACCCTGCAGATTGAGCTCACGTGGACGCTTCTGCCGCTGGCGTTGCTGCTCGGCATTTTTTACTGGTCGGCGGGCATCTACTACAGCATGGCTCATGCGCCTTCGGGCGCTCGCGAAATCAACGTCGTCGGCAAACAGTGGATGTGGAAGGTTCAGCATCCTGAAGGCAACCGCGAGATTAACGAATTGCATGTGCCCGTTGGCCGCCCGATCAAGCTCACGCTGGCTTCCCAGGATGTGATCCACAGTTTTTACCTGCCCGCCTTTCGCATCAAGCAGGACGTCGTGCCGGGACATTATTTCGGCGAGTGGTTCACACCCACGAAGGAAGGAGTGTATCACCTCTTCTGCGCGGAATACTGCGGCACCGCCCATTCCAAAATGATTGGAAGGGTGGTAGTAATGAAACCACAGGATTTCGAAAACTGGCTCGTCTCGGGCAGACCGAGTGAGAGCCTGGCTCAATCGGGGGAGCGCCTCTTCCGCGAGTTGGGCTGCAGCGGCTGCCACATGGGAAATGCCCAAATCCGAGCTCCGCGCCTGGAAGGGCTGTACGGGAGAATCGTTCCGTTGGCAAACGGACAGATTGTAAAGGCGGATGAAGGTTATATCCGGGATTCCATCCTGCTGCCTCAGTCCCAGGTTGCTGCGGGTTACGAACCACTCATGCCCACCTTTGCCGGGAGAGTTTCCGAGGAGGAATTGCTCGAACTCATCGCATATATCAAAAGCCTCGGGGCAAAACCGCAGGAGAGATCTCCATGAATGCTGTCGAAACCGCCGAAACTTCCAAAACCGGCCCCGGCCCTCGGGAAACAGAGGAGAATTATCTGTCAGCAGGCCATACGCTCCGTTCCTGGCTGCTCACCACCGACCATAAGCGCATCGGCCTGCTCTACCTCTTCACCATCATTTTCTTCTTCGCCATTGCCGCGGTGGCCGCAGCGTTGATGCGCATCGAGCTGCTTACCCCGGCAGGAGACCTCGTCACCTCTGAAACCTACAACCGCCTGTTCACTTTGCATGGCGTCTTGATGGTCTGGTTTTTCCTTATCCCTTCCATCCCGAACGTTCTCGGAAATTTTGTCATCCCCATGATGGTTGGAGCCCGGGATGTGGCCTTTCCAAAGCTCAACCTGCTGAGCTGGTATTTGTTTATCATTGGCGGAGCCTTCACCTTGTTCTCTCTGATTAAAGGAGGCGTGGACACCGGCTGGACTTTCTACACTCCCTACAGCAGTGCCTTTGCGAACGGCCAGGTAATCACCATGGTCACCGGTGTGTTCATTTCCGGCTTCGGCTCCATTCTGACCGGCCTGAATTTTATAATCACGGTTCACACGATGCGCGCCCCGGGCCTCACCTGGTATCGTCTGCCCCTCTTCATCTGGTCTCTTTACTCGACCAGCCTCATCCTGGTCCTGGCCACGCCCGTGCTGGCCATTACCCTCGCCCTCCTCGCCGTCGAACGACTCTGGGGGGTGGGCATTTTCAATCCAAAGCTGGGAGGCGATCCCATTCTCTTCCAGCACCTGTTCTGGTTCTATTCTCACCCCGCCGTTTACATCATGATTCTCCCGGGCATGGGTGTGGTCAGCGAAACCATCCCCTGTTTTTCCCGGAACAAAATCTTTGGCTATAAATTCGTCGCCTATTCCAGCGTGGCCATCGCGGTGATTGGTTTTCTGGTCTGGGGTCACCACATGTTCGTCAGCGGGCAGTCCGCCTATGCGGGGTTCATTTTTTCCATTCTCTCGTTTATTGTGGCCATTCCTTCCGCTATCAAAATCTTCAATTGGACGGCCACCCTTTACCGCGGGTCCATCTCTTTCGAGACTCCGATGCTCTATGCCCTCGGCTTTATCGGGCTATTCACCCTTGGCGGCCTGACCGGCCTTTTCGTGGCGTCGCTTGGTGTGGATGTGCACGTCCATGACACCTATTTCGTGGTCGCTCACTTCCACTACATCATGGTCGGCGGCATGGTCCTGGGCTTTATGGGAGGTCTCCATTATTGGTGGCCAAAAATTACTGGGAGGATGTACCCTGAGAAACTAGGCCAGCTTGCCGCCCTGGTTACATTCATTGGCTTTAACCTCACTTTCTTTCCTCAATTTGTGATGGGCTATCTGGGAATGCCGCGGCGCTATCACACTTACCCCGCCGAGTTCCAGATTTATCATGTTCTTTCCACGGCCGGAGCCAGCATTCTCGGAGTCGGCTACCTTCTCCCCTGCATCTACCTCATCTGGTCCCTCTATCATGGCCGCAGGGCGAGCGCCAATCCCTGGAACGCCACGGGCCTGGAGTGGCAGACCCCTTCCCCGCCGCCCGTCCATAATTTCCACGAAACACCAGTGGTGGATCGCGGCCCCTACGACTACAACCCGGAACTTGAAGAAGCGGAGGCAAAGCATGAACGGCGGTAGAGCTTTTCCAGCGGCGCAGTTTGAAACCCTGGAGCAACAACACGATACCGCTCGGCTCGGCCTGTGGTGCTTTCTGGCCACGGAGGTTCTCTTCTTCGGCGGCCTGTTCACCAGTTACACGGTTTACCGCTACTTGTACCCGCACGCTTTCGCGGTCGGGAGCAACCACAACAACCTTTTGCTCGGCACGCTCAACACAGCCGTGCTGCTCACCAGCAGCCTGGCCATGGCCTTGGCCGTCCGCGCCGCTCAATTGGGCAAGGCCAAAGCCCAGCTTGGCTGGCTCTTGCTCACCATTGCTTTTGCCTTCGGCTTCCTCGTTATCAAAGGCCTCGAATATTCCCAGCACATTCACGAACACCTCCTCCCTGGCCCCGGTTTCGACCATTCCCTGGGCCGCCAGACCGAGTTATTCCTGCTCTACTACTGGCTCATGACCGGCCTCCATGCCTTGCATGTCATCATCGGCATCGGCATCCTCAGCGTCATCGCCTGGCTCTCCTGGCGCGAACCGTTCACCGGCGAATACTACTCCCCCATGGAAATGAGCGGCCTTTACTGGCACTTCGTCGATATTGTTTGGGTGTTTCTTTACCCGCTGCTCTACCTGATCAACCGCCACATCTCATGAGCTCGCACATCGTTTCCATCAAAACTTATCTGCTGGTGTGGGCCATCCTGATGGTGCTGCTGTTTTTAACGCTCGGGCTGGCGGAGCTGAACCTAAGCCCGTTCAACGTGGCAGTCGCCCTGGCGGTGGCCGCGCTCAAGATGCTACTGATCATTCTTTACTTCATGCATGTGAAATTCAGCAGCCGGTTGACCTGGCTATTCGCGATGGCCGGCTTCCTCTGGCTGGGCTTCATGCTTGTGCTAACGCTCAGTGATTACTTTGCCCGAGGAATGCCCGTGGAGTGATCATTTCAACGTCTGCAGGTAGGCCTGGATGTCAGCCAGCTCCTGCGCGTTGAAGATGTCTCCCATCGGCGGCATCGGGGAGAGGCCAATTCCTTCAAACCCTTTTGCGAGGACTTTACTCGGCTCCAGCAAGCTTTCTTTAATATAAGCGGCGCTCTGGCGAGTCGCGATTCCATCCAAGGCCGGTCCAACCGTGCTGCCCTGACCCTTTAGCGAATGACAAAGCACGCAACGGGCGGTGTGGTTCCAAAAAATGTTTTCACCGTTTTTTGCGACACCGACGATGTCTTTGGCGGCGATTTCTTCCTCCGGCAGGAGTTCGCAGAGCTTTACGTCATCCCAGTATCCGTCCCCCTTCGCCACATCCAGAATATTGATGCTGCTGTTGGTGGATTTGCCACTGTTGAAAACGACTTCGATTTCCGTCCAATCGGAATCACGGGTTACCTTCTCGGTTTCGTAACGATTCACGTGGTCATTCAAGCTGATCTTGCCGCGGAGGCCATGAGCCTTCACCCAACCGGAAAGCCGATATTCTGTGTTCGTTTTCAGAGCCACGTTTGCGTAGAAGCTCGTGTCCGCGTCACCGAAAGTGATGCAACGCACCGCGTTCTTGCCCGCGTGAACCTTCCCTTCACCAGAAACAACTTCCCATTTAGCAGTTTCGTTGGAAGGACGATTCCCATAATCGCGCCGTTTCCAGCCTTGTGGCAGCCCATCGGCCGAAACTTCTTCAAAGCCAGGGTTCGGCAGAAGGTTCGGACCCTCCTGATAAGCTTGAGCGTGATGCTTCTTGGCCAGCAGTCGTGCCACTTCGCTCAACCATTCATCTGAGTGGAATGCAGGATTTTTGATGACACCCTTTGCCAGGTTTTGAATTTCGGGGGTGGTTGGAAACTCAGCTAATTTTACAGCCGCCGCGAGACGCGTAATGAGATCCGAATCGCTAACGACGCCCGAGCTAAAGAACAATGCCTGGCTGGCCTTGTCATTGGAAAGAGCCCGAACCGCATTGCGTCGCAACGCGGGATTCTTCGCCACTAGGGCTGACCGATGCGTAGGCTCATCCAGTTGCTTAAGTCCTTGGAGGGTCCACAGCGCGTGGATAGTACCTACCGAGTCGGTATTTGCTGCAATAGATTTTTTTAAGCTTTCAGTCGCATCCGTCTTTTTGCCTTCCACCAGTAAACGTTGTGCCGTGAGTCGCCAGAATGGATTGTCATTCGATAGCGCTTTAACCAGCTCAGACGTGGAAGCACCCTTCAAAGTGGCGATGGCTGGTTTTTGCGCCTTGTCCCAGACCAGTCGGTAAATTCGGCCGCGAGCGTGATCACGCAACGGATTCTCATGAGCCCCTCCAACACCAGTTTTTGCCGTGTACCCGCCGCGCTCCACGCTCGGGGTGGGATTATGTTGGATAATGAAATTCTGCCAATCAGCGAACCAGACAGCTCCATCTGGCCCAACCTCGGAAAAGACTGGCGACATCCATTCGTCGGTGCTGGCGACCAAGTTGAAACCGTCCTTGGCAACATAGCCGGCACCCTTGGCTTGAACATCCATCAGGGTAATGACCTTCATCGTCGGTTCGCAAACCATCGCTTTGCCCTGGAGCCGCTGCGGCATGTTTCCAGAGTAAATAAAAGCACTCCCAGCGGCCGCCGTATAACCACCAAAAACATCCACTTGCCGATAATTGGGCGTGATGGTATGCACCTTGTCCTCAATATTGATCTTCTTCGCCGTCATGAAACGCGCCCCTGGCGGAGCAACAGAAGCAGGAATGCCACCATAGAAAATCGGTGCACCGTTGGCAGTGCCGCCAAATTGATCACCAGCTTCGTTGGCGCTTTGGCCCCAGGAATTGTTTGAGAACTGATGGAGGAACTCCAACGCCGAACCGTCTGCTTTGAATCGGTAAGTTCCTTGGGCGAACCTCTTCGGGACTCCGCCTACGCTGCCGTCAAAACCCGAATACCCCACGCAGCCATAAAGCCAATTGTCATATCCATAATGCAAATTGTTCGCCTGGGCATGGGTGTCACCAATGCCCCAGCCTTCCATGACTACCTCGCGCACATCAGCCTTGTCATCTCCGTCCGTGTCTTTCAAAAAAATCATCCGGGGAGGCTGGGAAACAACCACCCCGCCATTTGCAAACACCAGGCTGGTGGGGATGTTTAGGTTATCCGCAAAGACCGTAAACTTGTCAGCTCGCCCGTCACCATCCGTATCCTCGCAAATTTTGATGGAGTCATGGCCTTGGCCGCTCTTAATAACCCCGTGAGGATAGTCGCGCGTTTCGCAGACCCAAAGCCGCCCGCGTTCATCCCACGCGAAAGCGATGGGCTTGGAGATGTCAGGTTCCGACGCGAAGAGCTCAAGATGCATGTCCACCGGCACCTGGGTGCGTTCTTTGCTGCCTTTGACCGAAAACGGCTCCTGAAAGCTGATGGCTTGCGCGCGTCTCTCGTAATTGGCAATGTTCGGATTCGCCTCCCGTTTCTCCGGTTCACGTTCCGCGAGAAAAGTCTCCCAATCCTTGCGCCGTGCGTCCCCGGCAACGGATAAAAGTTTCTCCCGAATCGATTTCAGGAACGCGGGCGCGGCCCAGGACCTTTCGTCAGCAGAAAAACTGGGCGCAACGATGCGGCTTGAATCCGTTTGGCTAAGGGATTTAAAATCTGCCTTGGGCGCATCCAGGAGAACAACGTCGAACTTACCCAGCCATTCGGGCGTTACAACCGATGGGTCTGCGGTATAATCGAACCAAATCGCCTCTCTCCCCAGTTCTCGCATCAGCACATGGCAATGCTTGGTGGCAGCCGTGTCCTCTTTTCCGAGATAGAGAATCCTCAGCGGATTAGGCGCAGCCTCAGCAACAGCGCAGGCGAAAGCCACCAAAAGGAAAAGAAATGGTTTCATGTAGCCAAATTATGCGAAGGCCAGGGAAAGCTTTCCAGTCAAAATGGGAAGCTACCGGGTCGACTAATAATTGCGGCTGCGAACGGAACTCTCGCACAAGCATCGATACAACGCTGCCCTGCTTTTGTCGGGTTTCTCAGGTCAGCGGCAGCTTATTGCTCTTTGCCAGCCGTGATTGGGCGCACCTTGATGTTCCGGAAGGAGACCTGCCCATGGTCGCCCTGCAAAGCAAGGTAACCGGTGCTGGCTTTTGCAAAGCGTGGCATTTTGCCGAACTTGCTCTTGGCCACTCGCTCGTTGAAATCGTCGCTTCCGAGGACGTACTCAAAATACTTCACGCCATTGATTTCGTGAACGCACTTTTCCGCGCTGATGAGAATCCGCACGTGATTCCATTCGCCCGCTGGTTTGGTGGCGTCGAGAGGCTTTCCCGTCTTGGGATCGGTCTCAGGCTTGTAGAGCCCGTACAACCAGCCGCACCGCTGGGGATCAGCGGCTTTGGCGTTGTCCTCCAGTTGAATCTCAGGACCGGTTGCCCAGGCTGCTCCGCCTTCATCGGTGACATGAAACATGATGCCGCTGTTGCCACCTTCAGAAATGTTGTAGTCCAGTTGCAGTTCGAACCACTCGAACTTTTCGGTTGTCACAATGTCCCCCGCATCATGGGGATCGACACAGGCCAGCGTCCCATCCTTCACTTGCCACCCGGCGCGGATGCCTTCGCGCTTGAAATTATGCCAGCCGTTGAGGTCCTTGCCATCAAACAGCAACTTCCATCCGGCTTTGGTTTCGGCCGCGCTCAAGGTGTTGTCCTTTGGAGTAAACTCGGTATCAGCTAAATTCACATTGAGTTTGGCCGCCAGGGCCTGCTTCCACTCGCCTCCAAGTTCCTGAACGGTTTTGCCGGTTTTCTCCTTCCAGATATCTTCGCTGTATTTCCCTTGCCGGGCCGCAGCATTTAAAGATTGCACCATATTCGATGAGTATTTTTCCGTGACCCAGTTCAGGAAATTTCCAGTAACACGGTAACTGGAATCGTAATTGGCAGCGGCAAGTCGCCCTTTCGAGATCTCAGCGCCGCGCGTTTGAGGCTCGTAAAGGTACCATCGGATGTAGTCAGGAATGCCTTCCACCAACCAGCCCGGGGTCCGTGATCCATTGGGATTCATACGATGAAACTGGGCGTACTGCTGAACCACATGGACCATTTCATGCACGACTGAGCCTCTCGCTTCACCTTTCACATTTTTACGGAACCAATCGATGTTGCAGTTGATCTTCGCGCCCGAAGCAGAAGCTGGAACCTTGCCCATGCCTTCTCGAAACAGAATAGTAATGTTTTTGGGAGCTTCGTAACCTTCGCTGGGCAGCATGGCAACAAGCTTCGGATACCAATTGGTGGCCACGGGGGCCAGTTCGGCATATGCCCAATCTTTCAAGTCTGGTGCCGCGGTGGAATCGATGGTGACCTTGTATTTGCCTCCATCCGCCTCAAAAGACCTTTCGACCTTTTCCGTGGAAGCCTCCGCTTTCGCAGCAACAGCGTGTTCCGTGGGATCAATGATGTCGATCTCACTATAGAAGGTATTTCCGAATGGGTCTTTTTCCTCAGTTTGGGATATGTCGAACAGCAAGTACTTATATTTCCCGATCGGGCCGCTCTCATCAGCGATGCTCACGCCGTATTGCCCCCCAAAGTCTTCACCTTTCGGCCGCGTATCCACCGCAGCGATAAACGTCCAGCCCGCCTTCGCCGCGTCCGTACCTTTCTTCGGTTCAGCCAGGAAACCCTCTGCCTTGCCATCCGCGCCATAGAGTTTGTAAACCTGCGGCCCGCGCGTTCCTGCGTGCCAGGAGTAGCTGTTCACTTGTTTAATCTCGGTAATGGCGCCCAACTCTGCCAGCAGCCTCCCACCATTCGCTCCCGCGCTAAAAAAGAAATTGGCTGAAGGCTGATCATCCTCCCCGGGAAGCTTGCCATCATGCAAAGCTTTCTCGGTACCGCCGTTCCTATCCCGAGCACCCTCAATCACCGTAAACTTGGCCGACCCACCGGCATCGGTCCGGGACGGAGAAGGCACATTCTTGAACTTGAACGAGGCTGAGGCCAAGTCGGATGGATTGCGCTCTATAGTGACCTTCACCTCGGCGTGGGAGGAAAGAGTCAGGGAAGTCACAATCAGAGCTCCGGCGGAAAGAACGGCGCAAGATTTCATAGTTCGGTCACCCTAACCAAACGAGGAACAAAATAAAGACAAACATTCGTGTGAAATCACTAAGGGGATTGGCGAACCAGGGTTTCATCCGCTACTATCCTTCCGAGATGAGTATCGCGACAAAGACTGGCGACGCAGGAACCACCGGCCTCATGTTCAACCGGCGGGTTTCCAAATGTCATCCACGGGTGGAAGCCTACGGCAGCGTCGATGAACTGAACGCAGCGCTGGGACTGGCGCGGGCGTCCGCACAGCATCCCTTCATTCGTGAAAATCTTCTTTCCGTTCAAAAGGATCTGGTCACGATCATGGGCGAGCTTGCGACCCTCGTGGAGGACCTGCCAAAATACGTGCAAAAAGGCTTCTCACTGGTATCGGCGGCCTTGACTGAAAAACTGGATGTTTTGGTAAAGGAAATTGAGGCCCAAAAGGTCTCGTTTCACGGCTGGGCTACCCCAGGTGATACTGAAAGCTCAGCGGCCCTGGATGTGGCCCGAACCACCTGCCGACGCGCGGAGCGAAGAGTCTGCGCCCTTCACGAAGCGGATCAACTCCGCAATCCGGACGTTATCATCTATCTGAACCGGCTTTCCGATGTGCTGTGGTTGATGGCTCGCTGGGTGGAAACGCAAACGGTGGAGGCTAAGCCTCCCGGCACCCTCGTCTAGCCCGGCCCTCTCCCCTTCGAGCCTCACGGCTGCTAGTCTTTCTTTTCCACGCCGCGTGGGTGAAGTTCACCGATGGCACGTTGCAAGCGGGACAGGGCGACCACGTAATCACGCGACGCTTGCACCTGGGTGCTGCGGGCTTCCGTCAAGGCCGTCTGTGCGCTCAGGACGTCCAGTTGGGTTCCAGTGCCGGCCTCATTGCGAGCAGTCGCCAATCGCAGAGCTTCCTCTGCCTGTTCTTGAACTTTTCGCTGTGATTCCAACACCTCGTTCGCTTCGATGAAATTGGAATAAGCGGTCCGGACTTCCTGCTCAATCCGCCGGCCTGTGTCATCCAAGTCAATGATTGAGCGGCTATGGAGCGCACGCGCCTCCTGCACGCGGCCCTTGGTCAGGAACCCGTCGAACCAGTTCCAGGAAAACTGGACACCGGTGGACCATCCATGGACCTGCTCGGATAAATCCGAGCTAAAGTTGGAATTGCGAGCTCCGTAGCCACCGAAGACCTGCACGCTCGGTTTATAGCCCGATTTGGCATTAACAATCTGTTCACGACGAAGACCCTCTGCTTTTCGGAGAACGCCCAGTTCGGGCCGAGTTGCCAAAGCCTTCCCGATCGCGGCAGGCAGGGACACGTCGTATGGAACGGGCTCCAGTTTTCCGCTTAATTGGAGCGGGATATCCTCTACAACGTTGGTGGGGAGATTGTAACCGAGACCGGTAGCCAGATTGTTTTTGGCAATCCGCAGGGCGTTCCGCGCGCGGATCAGGCGAGGCTTGGCGTTGGCGAGTTCAACTTCTGCACGGAGGACATTAAAGCGTGGCACTGTCCCAGCTTCAAAACGGCTTTGCGTATCGGACAATTCCTTGCCGAGCAGTTTTACCGACGCTTCCTGAACGCCAATCAATTGGGCGGCCAGCAACACATCGTAATAGGCGGTGTAAACCTCCAACAGGGTATCGGCCACGGTGGTTTGGTATTGAAGGAGCGCCTGTTCACGGCTCAGTTGCGCGCTTCGAAAAGCCGATTGGATCCGGCCGCCCTCATAAACGGATTGGATTAATTGAAGGTTCAGGTTCCATCTCTGATCCGGCTGCGAAATCGGGATAATTCTGGGGAACTGCTCCGTCAAGCCGGGGTCGTTCGCTGTGAAGTTGCCCGTGTTTCGCAACACTGGAAACGCGATCGCTCTCGTTTGGAGGACGATGCCCTGGTTTGCCTCAATATCAGCTTTGCTCCTCAGGATGTTCGCGTTGCCACGGAGCGCCATCTCTATTGCATCGTTCAAAGAAAGGGGCTTATTCAGCCAGCCGGAAACTTCATTTGTGGGAATGGCTTCCGCTGCTCTCCCTGTTATTGCTGCCACTAACAAAACGCACCCTGCCGCGATGCCTTTCCATGGCAGGCCCTTCACTGTTCTTGCTTCCATGTTATTAATTTAGTTTCGCTGTCTCAGTCTTTGCTCGCTCAATAAACACATCCACCTGTTGCCCCACGTAAAGTGGGACCGACGGTCGGTCCAACTCAAAAATGATTTGCAGGACCCGAGTATCCACTCGTTCCATGCTGTCGCCTGTCAGAGAGCGCTTGGGAATTACAAAAGGCTCTATGCGCACAAAGCGCAGCGGGAGCGGATTCTGCGTGCTGCCCTTCAGGAATGCAACAGCGGGTTTATTCGGAGAAACAAGCGGGGCATTCTGCTCGTCCACGTCCGCGCGCACCTGTAACTTATTCACATCTCCCAGGATCATGAGCGCTTCATTGGGGTTGGTATTGGCGTATTCACCCTCGCGGACATTTACTTGCAGCATCACCCCATCCCGGCTGGCCCGGACAGTTAGCACATCCAGGTCGACCTGGGCGGCCTCCATCTGGCTTTGGGAAGACTGGATGTCTGCTTTGGCTTTATCGATCCGGCGCCGGGCGGTGTTGACCAGGAATTCCTTGCGCTTGAGCTCATCAATAGATGCCACATCGTCCTTGCGTAATTTCGTAACCCGCTCGAATTGATCCATCAGGTCCGCCAGTTGAGCTTCTTCCAGGGACAGCGTCGCTTTCAGGGACTCCCATTGCGATTTCATGGTCTGAAGTCGAGCTTTGGCTTCCCGGTCATCCAATTGAAAAAGTGGCGCTCCAGCCTTCACCTCCGAACCCACTTGGACAAACACCTTTGCTACCAGCCCAGCTTTGCTGGTGGCTACCTTAACGTTCTCGCGCTTTGCTTCGACAATACCGGTAGCAGCCACGGAATTTTCAAATGGCGACCGGGCCGGTTCCGCGAGCGGTGGTGGCGTCGGCGGTTTTGCCCGCAATTTGCCAACGAGAAATACGACGCCGAAAATGCCAGCGATGGCCAGATAAAAGCTGAGACGTTTGAAGAGCATAAATTTCAGTGTTGGGTGCTGGGATCGTAACTTGAATAGCTATCATGGACGCGAGTAACACGGCCATCCTCCATTTCTGCCATGCGATCCGCGTACTTGAAAACGCGATTGTCATGGGTCACCACGATCACACAACGATCTGGTTTTCGTCCGACCGCGCGGAGCAGTTCCATAATATGCGCACCCGTGTCCTTATCGAGCGCTGAGGTGGGCTCATCACAAACCAGGAGGCGAGGTTCATGGACCAGGGCACGGGCAATGGCGACACGCTGCTGCTGTCCTCCCGAAAGGTTTAGTGGGTGATCCTTGCCACGGCCGCCCAGCCCAACTTCCTCCAGCAAAGCTTGCGCTTTCTGCTCAGCTTCCCGGCGCGACACACCATTAATGAGCAATGGCACGCTGACATTTTCAACTAAGTTTAGGGTGGGAATCAGGTTGAACTGCTGAAAAATAAACCCAACGTTTCGTTTGCGAAACTCTGTGATCTCCCTTCGCTTCATTTTGTGCAGCGAGGCACTAAGAACCTCGAGTTCACCTTGGTCGAAATCGAGTGTTCCAGCAATTACACTTAAAAGGGTGGTTTTACCGCAGCCCGATGGACCAACAATCATGAGCATTTCACCCAATCGAGTTTCAAAATCCACTCCTTTTAGGGCGCGCGTGGCGGCTTCGCCCGCGCCGAAGGTCTTTGTGACCCCTCGAACGTGCACGGCCAGCCCGTTGCTTTCCGTATTGTAATTGTCGTTAGCCACGAAACACCACCGCGGGTTCGAGTTTGTAGACTTTGCGAATGCCCATGAGTGCCGCGATCAGGCAAATAACCAAAATGATCACGAACGTGAACAACGGCAGTTGATAGGGAAGCAGGAAAGGCGGCTGCCCTTTCTTGATGACCGCAAAACCAAAGAGCACGGTCAGCCCCACGCCAATCCCATACCCGATCAGGCCTACCGTGAAAGCCTGGAGCATCAGCATGCGCGCCAGAAGGCCGTTGCTCGCCCCCATCGCTTTCAGGGCTCCAAGGTGCCGTAGATTCTCGAGCACAAAGGAATAAAAAGTTTGTCCCGATACCGCGATTCCCACGATGAACCCCAGGATGATGGTTGTCCCAAAAGAGGCCGGAATGCCTGTGTTGCGAAAGTACCACCAGATCGTGGACCAGAAAAATTCCTCTTCCGTAAAAGCTTTGAGCTGAGTGGCTTTTTCGATCTGCCTAGCCGTTGCGGCGGGCGTCCACCCCTTCTTCGGTTCGGCGAGCACAATGCTCAGCATCTTGCGGGTTTTGGGCGCAAAGAGGAGCGCCTGGTCATAAGTGGTGTAGATGTACGGGTACCCAAAGAAATGCCGGTCAGCTTTGCAAATACCCACGACCCGAGCTTCTTTGTCATTAATCTCAAATGTGTCACCAATTCCCAAGGGCTTGGAGCGCCCAACGCTCAAACGCTGCACCGCCAAATCATCTATCACCACGCTGTTTGGCAATCGCATGTCTTCCAGGCGCCCAGCCACCATGACCGGCGGGCGGCCAACGAGCGTTGCGCCATCCAGACCAATCAAGAGAATGGATTTGAAATTCCCATCGCCCAATTTGCATTGCTGAACTGAGCAATAGAGGGGAACAGCCCAGGCTACCCCATCGGCCGAACGTACGCGGCTCACATCAGTGTCGCGCATCGGCTTGACTTCATTTACCTGCTCCACCTTCGAATCGACTACCCAGATCGCTGCCCGCATGTTGCGCAAATGACTCGTTGTCCAGCTCAGCAAGCCGAAAAACACCGCGCACTGTTGCGTCATGAGAAGCGAGCAGAATGCGAGCCCCCCAACCAGCATGATGTACTTGGAACGGTCGCCGACGAGCATCTTGATCGCTATGTGGTACATCGTTTACTTCCGCTTGAGATTTCGGGACATCTGCTTCAACGCAGCGAGGGAGAACTCCGTGATGTGGTCTGCAAGACGGTCTATTTCCTTTTGGCTAAATTGCATTTTTGGGTACAAGCGCTGGGTGACCGGCCTGCAATGATGGTAAAATACAATCTGGCTAATCACGCTCATCCCACTGCGACGCACCGTTTCTTCAGGAGCATCCGGTCCAAGCAGCCCCCGAACAATTGATTGAAGTTGGTGGGCCATCGGACGCATTTCTTCCTCCACCAGGCTGTCCAACGCGTTGGTCGGCTCGATCATTTCACGGGAAAGCAGCTTCCCGTGACACGCCTGAGGACCGTCATCGAAAATGCGAAGGAGAAAAGCGTGAATGAACGCCCGAAGTCGGGCTTCCCAGGAGGCGTCCCGTTCTAAGCCCATGTCCGGGGGATACTTTTCCCGAGCACAACGCAGGGAGTATTTCAGCACCTCGGCGTAAAGGCCTTCCTTGTCCCCAAAGTGATAATTAACCGCTGCCACGTTCGCGTTGGCACGCGCGCAAATTTCACGGACGGATGCGGCCTTAAAGCCGCGCTCAGCAAAAACATGCGCAGCCGCTTCAATCAGCAGCTGCCGCGTTGCGGCGTTCGAGGACCCAAGTTGTGATGGCTTCGCGCTCACGTTTCAAACAAGAGATTAAAACAGCCGTTTGAATTGTCAAGCACCCACTCTTCATGGCCCTTGAACTTTTCCTTCCCTTCCAAACTTGTTTTAGAGGTGAGCAGCGGCCTAAGATGACCCCTTATGTTTTTGCGATGGTTCGTTTGGGCTTGCGTGCCCTGTTTGCTGCTCGCCGCTTGTAAAAAGCAAGCGTCCGAGTCGGCGTCTGCCACAGCCCTTTATGGAAAGCCCACTGGCACGAGCTCCGCGAATATCCCAAGGCTTAAACCTATCAGCACAAACGAGATCAGTTGGAAGGACGCTCCTTTCGCCTCTGTGCAAACAGAACTAAGCCCCGCCACCCTTTACCACAGCACGTCCAAATATCTGGGTCTTTTCACCGGCATGACGAATTCTGGCCTGGGAACTCCCTCTTACGTTGCCTTTGCCACCGCAGCCGGCCCCAAGATTTACAAAAATGGTACAAACATCCAGGCGGACCTGCTTGAGGAATGCTGGCTCCTGGCCTGGTTTGAAGGAGCCGCCGGGTGGACGAATTGGGACAGCCCATGGGCCATTTTCCTCCAACATAAGCCCACGTCTATTGTATTGGATCAAGGCGGATTGCATTTGGGTTTTGCCTCTGGGGCTGGAGATGTCGTGGTGATGCCTTTGTACGGGTATTACAAACCTCCTTTCAAGACCAACGATTTTTTATTGGCTCATGGGTTGCCGTCCAAAAAAATCAAAACTTGGGTTTGGTCCAATGCCATCTCCAAGGATCCCCTGATGCGGGTTCGTTATTGGGCGAGCGCCATGCGGGAGTTTCCACTGTATTGCGAGGACACCTTCAGCGTGGATAGCTCCACCGACAGCGTTATCATTAGGCAAAAGTTCACCTGGCACTCAATCCGCGATGATTGGAAAACGCAGCCTCTTAAGCTCGCGCCTGTGAGTCCACCATTGGGCCAAGCCTCTTTAGATAAAGATTTTCCAGTAAAATTTTCCAGGTTGCCAGTCAACCTGGAAGTCTTCACTCCCTATGGACCTTACATGGCCGTGGAAAATGTGGACAGCTATGAGGTGACTCTCCCGGTGCTCAAGTATGTCCACGAAACCGAGGCGAGTGACCCGCCCGGAACAAACGTCCACCCCACAGTCCTCGCAGCTCTGGACAAGTTGCAAAAAACCGCCAGGAACAAGTTTACGAGCCCGGACAAATATGAATATGACCACGGTGGACTCAACAACTTTTGCTGGGCCATTCAGGGTGATCAATGGTATGCGAAGACGCTCCCCTACATGGACGGGCAAACGCGTTCCAATGCGTTGGCCAGTCTGCATAAATACTTCAGCGAGGATGTGCTGGTCACAAACCGATTCAAGGCCAAGGAATATCCAAAAGGTTCCGGTCGTGAATATCTCATCCTGGAAGGACCTGGAATCGGCTCGTGGAACGTGTTGGGAGATGCGGGCAAGTTCAGCGCCAATATGATTGAGACGCTCTGGGCCTATGCGCATTTCACGGGAGATTGGGAGTTAATCCGCGAACGTTGGCCGCTCATCCAGAAGCTGTTCATCACACCTGCTGAGACTCGCTGGGTCGGCTTCGGCCGCGATGCCATTGCTGAACTCGGCGATGAGGCTCCACCGTGTGCCGCCATGGCCAGGCTGGCTTACAAGGTCGGCGATATGGACACCTACAATTATGCCTGTTACATGTACGCGCGGGAGCTGGTCCATCATTTCCTGAAACAGCGAGGCAAAGACCTATTCCGAAAAAATCAGCCGTGGCATTCCATGGAAGCCATGGATGAGGAAGTTTATTTGACCAACCTTTGGGGCGATACCGCTGGCTGGCAGATCGACGGTCCAAAATACCCGGCCAAAGCCGGCGAGAGACAGTTCAACAACCGCTGGGTGCGCTTCAAGGACGCTGATACGGCTCGCTTCTACCGTGACGTTTTAGGACCGGATGTCCGTGCCGAGATGGATCGCTTGCAAACACGCTGGGACGCCAAGCGCAAATACCAGAACGACTCGCACGGAATGCCCTCTCTCGTGCAGCTCCGCTCACTCCTGCTAAATGAGTCGCCGGCGGATTTGGCCAAGGTGGCTACCCCGGATCAATTTACCGGCCCTCCATCTGGGATCCTGGCCAGTTGCTGGTCCGTTATCCGTACCAGTCATCCAACACGCCATGAGCGGCTGATCCCTGGCGGGGCGCCCTCCCCTTTCGTAACGGGTCTTGAGCGCAGTGTTCCTGGGCCAAATCCTTACCTCATTCAAACGGTGCTGACAAAAACCGAGAGTTCCATGAACCCTCAAGCAACGTGGCCCCTATTGACCTGGTGGAAAAGCTGGAAGACACCTACAGGAGGCCGTTGGAACGTTGGGTATGTCACCCCCGTGATGGAAGGACCAGCGCCGGAGCCGACAGAGGTGCCAATCAGTTGGAACACCCGGGCGTTCGTTTACAGGATGCCTTGAGTTCATCAATCGAGTGTGCAAATCTCCAGGCTTATGCGAAAGCTTGAGGGCAAGACGGCCTTGATTACAGGGGCTAGCAAAGGACTCGGTAGGGCCATGGCGCTGGCTCTAGGCAAAGCGGGTGCGCGCCTCGTCCTTGTTTCCAGAAACTTGGAGCAAACACAAGCCACAGCCAAAGCGGTCATCGCGGAGGGTGGAACCGCCGAGGCCTTCCAGGCTGACCTGACGGAGGAACAACAAGTGGTTCAGCTTGCCATGGATGTCGCCCAGAAGATCGGCAACGTCAATATCTTGGTCAACAATGCCGGCATAAATATTCGCAAAGCCGTGACCGACTTCACGCTCGCCGAGTGGAACCAGGTCCAAAATACGAACCTCACGAGTGTATTCCTGATGTGCCGCGCTTTTGTTCCGGGAATGAAAGGCCAGGGCTATGGCCGTATCATCAACCTGACTTCCATCATGAGCCACGTCGCGCTCCCAGGCAGGTCAGCCTACGCCGCAAGCAAAGCAGGCCTCCTCGGATTCACAAAAGCGCTGGCATTGGAACTGGCCCCCGAAAAAATCACAGTCAACGGCATTAGCCCGGGTCCCTTTGGCACGGAGCTGAACAAGCCCATTATGGAAAACCCGGAAGCCAATCAGCAGTTCGTTTCCAAGATTCCGCTTGGTCGCTGGGGGAAGGTCGAGGAAATCGGCCAACTTGCCGTTTATCTGTCTTCTGAGGACGCCGGGTTTATTACCGGCACCGATATCATGATCGATGGCGGCTGGACGGCTCAATAGCACGGCATTTCCATCAAGCTGATTATGCGAGAAAGAATTCTCATAACTGGCCCCGGCGGGCGCGTCGGCACCTACCTCGTTCCTTTGTTGCGCGAAAAGTTGGCCTTGCGCCTCATGGACACCAAAGCCCTTCAACCGGTAGACGACGATGAAGTAGTTCAGGGAGACATCCAGGATCTGGAAACCTTCAAGCGCGCCTGCCACGGGGTAAAGGCTCTGCTCCACCTGGCCGCCATATCCGATGAAGACGATTTCATGACCAGGCTGCTGCCCGGCAACCTTGTAGGCGGCTACAATGCTTTCGAAGCCGCGCGCTCCGCTGGAATCAAAATCCTATTCGCCAGCACCGCTCAAACCGTCCTGCATTACCCAAAAGGACAATGGATCACCACCGACATGCCCGTACGTCCATGGACCGTATATGCGTGCACCAAAGTCTTCGGCGAAGCGCTCGCGCGTTACTATTCCGATACACACGGATTGAGTGCCATCTGCCTCCGAATTTGCTGGTTCCAAAACTACGACAGCGAGCAACTTCGTACTCGCCCCGATATGATGAAAGAGTGGGTCAGCCCCCGCGACCTCGCCCAGCTGGTCACCAAGTGCATCCAATCAGATCTGAAGTTCGAAATCTTCTTTGGAATCTCGAACAACACGGGCCGCTATTGGGACATCAGCAACGCCACCAAACTGGTCGGCTACGAACCGCAGGATAACTCTGTAGACTACTGCAAGGTGACCGGATAACCGGTAACCAGACCCACCAGCGCACCCAACGATCAGATCTCACCCTTTCGGCAGAGCGAAAGTTTCCCCCACTTGTTTTAGCGCCAGCCTTTCCGGCTCGTCACTGAGCGCTTCCTGCAGCCGTTCGATTGGCTCGTTCATCGGTTCTTCACTGAGCTTGAAAGTCTGGTGATGCACCGGAAGAATATAGCGCGCCCCAGCCACGTTGGCCATCGCTAGGGCCTCTTCAGGGTTGCAATGACTTCGAATCCACGGCTGATAAGCCCCAATCGGCATGATCGCCAGGTCAAACGGCCCCTTGGATTTAAGCTCTGCAAAGTGCGGTGTGTTGGCCGTGTCTCCCCCGAACACAATCGATTTCCCATCGCGCTTCAGGATGTAGCCGTTGTAACCACGCTCAATCTTCTTAGGCCAGCGCTCTCCCCAATGTTTTACTTCAAAGGCCGAAATCTCCAGGTCGCCTCCCCCGTTTTTCATGACAGTCTTTTCGCCCCAGGCTAGTTCGCGCACCTCTTTGAAGGGAATTCCTTCCAGAATATCCTGCGTGGCCTTGGCTGTAACGACCAACGGAGCCTTTCGCAAACGCCCCAGTGACGGCATGTCCATATGATCCATATGGGCGTGTGACAAAAGCACCAAATCAATGGGCGGCAAATCTTTCATTTTGAGTGCCGGGGCTATGTGCCGTTTTGGTCCGGCGGTGCCCAATCCAAACTGAATGCCCACCCGGTTGCTGAACGCAGGATCGGTCAGGATGCGCAAACCGTAAAAGTTAATCAGCACCGTGGTGTGCCCGATCCAGGTCATGGTGACCTCGTTATCCGACCATTTGGCGGGCTGAGGAGTCACGGGCGCGGACAGCACGTCCCGCTTGGCATCCGCCATCAGCTGCCGAGCCACCCGCGCCATCCAGCGGTTGGAAGTGCTGATCCAGTAAGTCCCAACTCCCAGCGATGTCCCTGTGCCGATTGCCATCATTTTGAGAAATTTGCGCCGATTGCGCTGCATAGAAGCAGGTTGCCCGGCAAATAGGGCTTGTCAAGCCAAGGGGGCGGCCACGCGCATTACATTTATGAAAGGAATGAATCACCCCTCTGGACTGTCAGCATTTTCCTACTAATTTTCGGCATGGGAAAAACGGTTCTGATCACAGGGGCCAATCGTGGGATTGGATACGAAACAGCACGTCAACTTGCCGCTAAAGGATTCCAGGTCTTTGTCGGTGCCCGAAAACCTGACGCGGCGGAAAAAGCAGTTGCGGCCATCCGGAAGGAAGGAGGAACGGTGGAAGCTCTGACCCTGGATGTGGCGGACACCTCCAGCGTCAACGCCGCTGCTGCGGAGCTGGCCAAAAGAACCGATCATCTGGATGTGCTCATCAATAATGCGGGCATTTACCCAGACGAGGGAGTCAATATCCTGAACGTCTCCCGCGAACAGCTCGTCACCACCTTCCAAACCAACACCTTTGGGCCAATCATTGTAGTCCAGGCCTTCTTGCCTCTGCTCCGAAAATCTAAAGAAGCCCGGATTATCAATTTCTCCAGCGGGCTCGGCCAACTTGATGGCATGTCCTCCGGAATCCCGAGCTACTCCCTCTCCAAGTTGGCCATCAACGGAGTCACCATTATGCTCGCCGAAGCGCTCCGCGGCGACGCCATCGCCGTCAACTCCATGTGCCCCGGCTGGGTGCGAACCGACATGGGCGGCGCCAGCGCGCCGCGTTCGGTGGAGCAAGGCGCGGACACCGCCGTCTGGCTAGGGAGCGAAGCACACCAGGAACTCACGGGAAAATTCTTTCGCGGTCGAAAAGTAATCCCATGGTGACGATCAAGGAATGGTCGCCGCGGGACGTCGCATCTTCGCCAACAAACTCAAATCGAATGATGTCCCATCTGCCGAAAGTCGAGGTGAGATCCTGATGGAAGGGCCTATGTCGTGGGAGACCCCGTTGATTTCAGTTGGATGGGTTACCTTCACCTCAGCTTCACGGCCCGCCAGAGTGGTGATTCTGGGAGCAGAAAGAATATTCACGCCCTCTGCACTCTCCATCGTTTTCAGCAGCGTCGCCAATTCTTCAGCGGAAATCACTTTCTGAGCCCCGCTCTCCTTGCCATCGACAATGAGCTTGTTGAGACCAATGGCGGCAAGAGTTTCATCGGGTGCTTCGATCAGGATGGTTTGTAGGTTTACTTGGGCGGGGGCGTCCGGGGTCGTTTCCGAAGGTTCCAGGAAAGCCGGCGTCACCAAAGCGAACGCGTGCTTGCCCGGGGTCAAAGACCAGCCGCCGGTGATCAAAGTTTGCCGAGGCGCAACCGCAGCCCTCACGGTGGCTGTAAAAGTATCGATCGGTGAAACGGTTGTTTGGTTGGTATTGGTGGAGGCAGTCCTCAGACCCGCTTGCCTTGCACTCGCCTCCTTCAGTTGCTTTCGCAGCTGTGCCACCTCATTTCTCAACTTCAGCAGCTCGGATTGTTCCCGGTGCAACCGGTCCAGCTCCCCCGTATCCAACTGGCCCTTCTGCAAACGGGCATTCTCCTGGGCAAGTTTCTCGTTCTGCTTCACCAAATCCCTCAAATGGGCGTTGTCCCCTTTCAGCCTCTCAATGGATCGCCACTGCCAAACTGACACGGCGGCAACGCTCACCAGCAGGATCGTAGTAAATGCAAAAAATTTGGTTCGGCTCACACGTCTGAGTAGCTGCCTGGAACCTGCGCGTCAATCCCCGAGTCGTTTCCTATCTTTCCCATGAAGTGTTTAGTTGCGTTGCCCTTCACCTAAGACTTGGTGCCCCACGCAATGGATAATCCTGTGGCCGTGTTTCCTCGGGTGGAGCAGAGTTCACAAATTTAAGGAGCGCCTCAGGCGGCATCTGCACGAGTTGGCCAGGTTCAAGCAGAACCATAAGCCCGTTAAGCTCTTTGGCGACTTTGCCGCTCAGTCTGTCTCCGTTGAGTTTATTAAGGCTCTTGTTCTTTCCCGAAAGGTGATACCCTGGAATGTTTACCACGACCGAAACCGATCCCGCCAGCACGTTGGAAAACGTGAAATTCCCTTGAGGATCAACAACGGTGCGCTTGGCTTTTTTGGCACTCTCCAACTCCAAAAAGACCGCGGTGTTCAAGGGAACAACCTTTCCATCATCAAGGAGCACCCGGCCTGAAATCCGTATGCCGGGCTGCATTTCTAATTCCCCAACGTTGCTTGTGCTACCGTCTCGTGCAACACGAACTTTTCTTGTTGCCACAACCCCCCTCTCGACCTCGGAGCCCCCCACGCTGGACAAAGCATAATATTGGTAAGGAGCGACATTCGGGAAACGAAACCGACCCTCCCCATCGGTGCTGATTTCATACATCCCCATATATTTCTCGCCAAGCTCCTCGGAAACAAGCCGCATTCTAACTCCTTCTCGTGGCCTGCCATTCTCCAGAACTCGGCCCACCACGACAGCCCCTTCCGTTAGCTGCAATTGGTGCGACTTTCCGGAAGGAATCTTGAAAAACTTTTTCCTGGCTAAACTGCGCGCTTCGATTTGCACAGTCATCCAGTCAAATGGCTTGCGGGCTGTCAGCACAAACTCTCCTGCCCGATCGGTCACGGCCATCGGTTCAACGTCCTCGCACTTCCCGCCACAATTGACTTCGTCGCCGTAGAACATCTCAAAGTTCACCAAAGCGCCAAAAACCGGGTTCCCTCTCGGATCCAGCACCTTTCCGATCAACTTCTGCCTCGGGGGGAGCTCGGCCCGGTTTATTTTCTCCAGCTTCGTCTTTGGAGGCTTTCCGAATGCAGCCACTTTGCGGATAAACGTCGGCCGGTAATCCTTTGCGGTTACCAGGAGCTTGAACACCAGGTTGGGATCTGCCGCCTCGATCCTAAAATCCCCCGCTGAATCTGTCACCGCTGATTTTTGGCAGTCCGGATAGCAGGATGGACAAACCGAGCTCGTCCCTTCACGCGGAGCAGCCGTGTAGACAAACACCGTCGCGCCAGAAATTGGTGTGCCATCCTGGTTGAGCACTTTCCCGATCAAGTCTGCCTTGCCCAAGACTTCCTCCACAGCCTGAGCCAGCCCATTCACCCCGCTCAATAGAAGGAGGCTAACTCCCCACGTGATTGGACGATGAAACCTCAACCAAAACTTTGTTTTCATGTGCTTGTCTTTAGTGATTGTTGGCCGGATCAATTTCTGTCAGAGCTTTCGCAGCGGAAGCTCGGAGTTCAGGATTTCCCGAGCTAAGCGCCTCGCGCAAAACCGGTATAGCCGCCTTGCCAGTCACACCCAGTTTTCCTAGTTCCTCGGCTGCCATATGAGGATTCATAGCACGCCTCTGCTTCAGTACATTTATCAACGCGGGAACCACCACCTCGGCCTGCTTCGGGTCAATTTGGAAAAGCGCCTTGGCTGCGAAAATCCGAAGATCGTGATCCTCGCTCGCGAGAGCCTTCCGTAAACTTGGAATGGCTGCGGTAGCCTGCTTGCCTAATTGGCCCAAAACCATCGCGTAGCCCCAGGACACTGAACGCGAATCCTTCGAATTGAACGACTCCACCAGGATGGCGACTGATTGTTGGATGTATTGGGAGTCGATCCGCCACAAGGCATTCGCAGCTTGCCACCGGATGACCAGCTCAGGGTCATCCAGGGCTTTGAGGATCCTCCCCAAAGCTGGCTTGGCGTCTGGCCCAATCCTACCCAACGAGTTGATCGCATTTTGTGCGATTGCGCTATTGTCGTTATCGATGAGAGGGAGCAGCAGCGGGACGGCTGCTTTGGCTGCAGCCCCATACTTGCCGAGTGCCCCTACATCATTTGGGTTTAACGCCCGGTCCTTGCCTTGCAGCGCCTCAAGCAACAACTTCACACGGTCTTCGTCATTTGCCTGCTTCTGTAGGTCATCCTGATTACTCAAGCGGGCCTCTGTCGCGGTACGGAACGCCGGAACAAGCGTTGCCACTTCTTGTGGCATCAAAGCTTGGCGAGCAGCTTTTGCGTCAGGCGACGCGACTTCCAGTTTTTCTAATGTGCGAATCACCTCCGAGCGAGTCTGGATGTCCACTCCCTTGCCAAGATCGGCCAGCACAGGAACGATCAATGCCGCCTGCGATCTCATTTGAGCGAGATCCTTGATGATCTCCATAGAGGGCGGTTGGGTATTGTCCTGAAGCATCTCAAGCAACCCCATCGCCACCTCTTTTGAGTCGGGAGCAATCTGAACCAGAGCCTGGCTGGCGGCCGATTCTGAAAAGTGAAGTGCCTCCAACAAAGCAGGGACAGCGCTTTTAGCTTCAGGGCCTATCCGGCCCAGACTATGGGCAGCAGCTTGCCTGACATCACGCTCGCCGTCCTCCAGAGCTTTGATCAGTGCAGGAATCGCGTTAGTGGCGGAACTCCCCATCCAGCCCAAAAACTCGACCGCCTTCAGTCGATTTTCCTTGGCTCCCGGGTCATCTGGAACCTGCCTGTTTTGGTCGAGTTGTTGGATCAGAAATGTGGCAGCCTCGATCCCTTTCGCATTAAATGCCCGGTGAAGCGCCATCTGGCTCCGCTTCTGCAGGATTTCCGAAAAGTTAAGCGCATCGTATAATTCACGCACCGATTTGTTCGTGGGTACAACAACTTGGCTCGGATGGTGCAAAGCCTGAATAGCCACCACAGTCACCAGCGCTGTGGCCCCCGCTCCGGTCAGGACCGTGGCCCCCACCATCGCCCCTGCCTTTACTTTCAGCCAGGTCATCCACTGCATCGTGGCTTTTACAAGTCCAGCAATCGCCGAGGAAAGAGCAGCACCCTTCAGCCCCACGCTGGCAGCGGCCACCATTCCTGCCGGTGCAGCTTGAACCGCGTTCGCCGAGATTACCCCGGTTAACAGCACGGCCGATACCGCAACGCCACGCTTCATGAAAAACAGCCGCAGCTTGCCTATCGCCCGCTCCACCCGCTTTTGAGCAGCCCGCTCACTGGTTCCCATCGCTGCCCCAACCTGGCTCAGGCCTTTGTTCTGGAAGTACCGCAGCACCACCGCATTCCTGTCCTTTTCGCGCAAGTCAGCCATGGCCTCCTCCAGCAACGGAGCAATTTGTTCCCACGCTATGTCAGGTTGCTCTGTTTCCATTTGGCTGGCCTCTTGTTCATGTTTTTTCCTCCGATACTCAGCGCGCAGTGCCCTATTCCCTACATGATGCGTCGTGCGGTAAAGCCAGCCGGATAAAATGGTGCTCCGAGGAAGTTTCGCGGCTTTTCTGGATAAAATAATAAAGACTGTCTGGGTGACCTCTCGTGCCAGGACGGGCTCCCTGACCTGCCGCAAAGCCGCCGAATAAACCAGGTTCACATGACGCTCGACCAATGTTTCAAAGGCTGTTTCGGACCCACTTGAGGCATACTCCCGTACCAGAACCATTTCATCAGCGCTTTGCATCCTACTGGTAAATCCCCGTTCGATTCAGGATGCGACATTTTTTCGCATCGTTCTCATTTAAATCGATTAGGTTTCTCGTCACTTTTGCTCTGCACCCTTGTTCCGTCCAGTCCGGCCTCCGCTTGGGCGCTATTTGAATTCCTACTCTTCTCCCCCGCCTTGCGCACTTGCATCTCGGAACAACCGTTCGCAATATGGTATTGCGCTTTGTTGAAGCATTATGAAGTACAAACATTCTTTTTTGAGTCTGATTGCAACCGCCGCATTGATTTCCGCAACCGGTTGCAGCAAGCAGGAATCTCCTGCGATGCCAGCCGTTGAGAAAACGACCAATGTTCAGCCAAACGCGGCAAAACCGCAACTGGCGGATACCACGCCAAAAACTCCAGCCGCTGCGCCCGTAGCCGCCTCTAACCCCGAGCCTTTGCCGGTCTCAACGCCCGTTCCTGCCCCGAACCCTGTCGCCGCCACTCCCCCGCCCACAACCCCGGCTGTCGAAAGCATACCGGCGAGCGTTCCGCCTAACGCACTGCAGACCTCATTTCAGGCGCAGAAGCTAGCAGTGAGCCAAGCGGTAACCAACCAGGTGCAGGCCGTGGCCTCCTCAACCACCAACCAATTGCAGGCGCTCGCTACGGCAGCCACGAACCAGGTCCTTGGGGCTTTGGGATTAACCAACTCGGTCTCGGCCGCCGTGACGAATCAGGTCGAAGTCCTTTTGGAGAAGGCGAAAATTCTCAGCAACAATCAAAAATACCAGGAAGCGCTCACCACCGTGACCCAACTTTACAACACGAAGCTGACTCCTGAACAAAGGCAAAAGGCCGACGACCTGAAAGCGCAGATCCAGGCCTCGCTGGCCCAAAAAGCCACCACGGAAGCCAACTCGGTTCTTGGAGGGCTTCTCGGCGGTAAAAAGTAAGCGAGATTCACTCGGAACGAAATTACTTTGGGAGGTTGTTGGTCAGCAGGCCTTCACCTCATCATCTCGGTCCAGAGAGGATTGGCCTAGTCGCCGCGATGCTTCAGCGTTCGCTCAATGCGTCTGGGATCGAATCGCGCGTAAAGCAGGGCTGTGATGATCGCCTTGTCCGCGATCTCACGATAATAGAGGTTGTAAGGGAAGCGCCGGAGCATCACACGATGAAATCGGTCAAACACAACGACGTGGGAGGTAACACCCGATGCTATTAATTGAACTGCGTCTCTGAAAGCCGCCTCAAACCGCGCGCCTCCCCGACCGGGGGAAAGTGCCTCGTAATAGTCAAATCCTTCTACAAAGTCACTGCTGACATGTGGCAGCAAGACTATTTCACGGCTCATGTTTTGAGCGTGCGGACCTTGGCCCAGAACGCAGCCTGAGTAAGCGCGATACTCGGGTCTTTTTCGTACTCGGCCCAACGACGCTCCAACTCAAATCGGTGCGCCACCGAGGGTGGTAATGTTTCGGGACTCCGAACCGAAGCAACCAATTCATCCGCCAACATCAATCGTTCGAGATCCGAAAGCTGATCAAAATTCGGAATGTCCGTTGCCCGCATAGAAGGACACTATAAACAAGGCTTTTGAACTCGTAAACCGCTCTTTTCAACGGTGTATGACCTGAACAAGATGACTTTCAGAATCAATTGTATTACTATTGGCTAATAGCTATGACACACAACCATTGCTCTCTCCGGTCAATCACTACCATTGCGATCGCGTCATTCGTCCTCTCGGCCTCTCCCGTTTTTGCCCAGGCCAAAACGACACCCCGCGCCCACGTCACGCAGGCCGCCGCCTCTCAACCTCACCCGAAATCTCCTAATCGTGGCCGCGCCCAGAAGAAGCAGCATGGGAAGAAAGGTTCCTCGCAAAAACGTGGGGCCCACAAGTCACCCAAGTCCAAGTCACAGCAAAAGCAGGCACCTATAGCCAAGACAACATGACCGGTTCTGACTCCTCAATGCGCCGGCTCTAGCCTCGGATCATCCAAATCCAATCGATACAGAATTTGATTGTAGTTGTAGCGTGGGGTTGGCTCCGGATGATTGGCGAACTCCGCCGTGTAGGTTCCCTCAAAAAGCAGGACCGGCGAGTTCGTGGGCGTAAACTCCGGATGCAGGCGCGGGTTGTAGAATGTGTAGTTGTCATGGCTGAGTATCTTCACTGCCTTCCCCCAGGGTCCAACCGGTGTCTCAGCTTCGGCATACCACAATTCCCCCAAAGCCGAAGGCTTCCCGAAGCTCTCCATGAAAACAGTCACCCAGCGTTTTCGGAACCCATTCCAAGCAATGTGCCCCGAATGCGGCTTTACGGATTTGTCATCGGTTGAAGCGATGAGCTTTTCCTGGGGTTTTAGCTTCTCCCACGTGGATGAGTCTTGCCACGCCTCGAAGGTGGCTGGGCATCTGAAGTTGGGCAGAGGATTCCCGAACAGCAGCCAGTTTTTACCCTGCTCATCTTTCCAAAAGCTTGGATGCCCATCGGGCACGAGCGGTTCCGGTTTCCCGTCTGCTTTCTTCCACACAACCCGCAGTGGCTCAAAGCTGGAGGTTGCCTCCTTCCACACGCACAGGCCCCGCTCATAAATCGTCAGGTGGTTCTTAATTTTGGCGTAAGTCGACACCAGCTGAGAACGACCATTCTTGTCCGGCAGGCTCACATACGCACTGAGCCACGTCGGCCCTTCTCCTGGAATACTCGCCACGCCCCGCAATTTTCCTTGCTCGTCTCTGAAATAGTCAAATTTCAAGTGAACGGGCGGTTCCAAATGCTCAAGCGGTTGAACAGCCGTGGTGGCACTCGAACTGTTGAAGATACCCAGAGGATAATGACCCACCGTCGTGTCGCCCCACGCCCAAAACATTTTCCCCTTATGCACCGCGTTCTGGACGCTGTCGCTCCCGAACACGCCCGATTCCTCCCAACCGGATTCAAGCCCCAGCTTTTGGCTCTCTGCAAAAATTCCTGCGCCTGTAATTCGGCCAAGACGCTTCACAACGATGCTGCGCTGCACCTCTATCCTCAGTGACTTGCCTGGCTCCGGTGTCAGCCTGACCCCACGAAATCCAAAACCATCCTTGGGAACCTCATACCCGTGACCGCTCACATCGAACCATGTTTGCCGCCCCATCACCTCCGGTGCATCACATGCAATGAGGCCGTTGTTGTCGGTTACAAATCTTATGCCATGCGTTGTGCGCAACTCCACCAATGGCACCGGCCAGCCCGAGCGCTGTTCCACCACCTCGATTCGGCAGGGAGATAGCGCCAAAGCTTGAGCAGCGGCTGTAAAAAACAGCAGGAAAAAGCTATTTCGCATACGGATGTTCGATGGTGGCTGGTGGAGCATTCTCTGCGCGTTCCGCAGGGGAACGGGTAGTCACTTCTTGAAAGCGAGCTTCCGAATCCGGGTGATTGGTGCCCATCAACCAGTCCCATAGGTTAAAATACAGCCCATAATTTCCCTGGAACTTCTCATGGTGCAGCACATGGTAGGTCGGCGTGTTCAGCACCCATCGCAACCGGGACTTCATCAATCCTGCCGGATGAAATTCATAACCCGTATGGCCGAGGATGTTGAAGGTGATCTGCCAGAACATGAAAATAAGAAACGCCAACGGGTGTATGGGCATAATCGCCGCGGCTAATGGGAAGATGCTGGCCTGCACCACCGCCTCCAACGGCGAAAAGGCGTAGGAAGCCCAGGGACTCGGATTGGTGGACAGATGATGCACGCGATGAAATAGCTTATAGAGCCGGCGATGATGCATCATTCGGTGCGTCCAGTAGAAGTAGGCGTCGTGCAGAAAGATGACACAAACGATGCTTAGCCAAAACCAACCCCAGCCGTGCTGCCCAATCCGCCAATAAAGGTGCGTCCATCCGTGCCGGCTGGCCATCACTGTGCCCGCGCCTACCAAACCAAATATCACCATGGATAGCAGCGAATACGCCAATTCGCGCCGGATTTCCGGCCATCGCGGAAATCGGGAAATCACTTTGCGATGCAACCACCGCCGCTTAAAGAGCACATAACAAAGCACCCATCCCAGACCAGCCAGGAGCGCGTAGCGAATCACAAGATCCACCGTCGTCCCGGCCGTCAATTCAACAAAGCCCGGAAATCTTCTCGTTAACAAATCATCCATGAACGCCATTCTATACCACCATTGTCTCTTCAGTAAAATATGCAGGAAATCATGCCCGCAGACGTCGAGTCATGTGCCAAACGTCATGTTCCCTCACCACCTTCGCACCCCATCCTCTCACTGAACACGCTTCGCCGGGTTTTGGAGTGCGTCGCACGGAGCGCCGCTTTGGCGTTTCTAATGCACTTACCACAACCTTCACGGAACTCTTGGCTTTGCGGCAGCCCGCACAATTCGGTCATTCGTTCCCTTCCCTGAAAATGGGTTCACGGATGACTCCGCCAAAAGTCAGCGGAACCTGCCAAAAAGATCTGGCGAGCCCGCAACGCGACTCCTTCTCCGCCTCTGGGGGAGAAGGCCGGGATGAGGTGGCCCTCTGATCGTCCGTTTGAATTCAGCTCCAGCATGCGTACAAAAATTAGAAAAGTTTTCATCACCGGTGGTGAGCGCAGCTCATGACGACTTCTGTTAAAATTCTTATCTCCCTCTTCCTCATCATTTGGTGCTCTCCTGGCTCGTCATCACCTGCGCCCAATTCGTAATTCCAATCACCGGTTTCGCAAACTCAAAAGCCTTCTCCCACTCCGGCGTATCTGCCACCCGGAAAACTTCGTATATTTGCTTCTTCTTGTCCGGCGTAGCCCCACTCTCGGGCTTGCGCGTCCACAAGCCCAAATTCAACCCGCCTTCGCCTTTGTTATCCACGTGACGGTGCAGAATGAAAGCATCAATCCCAGGCAGCTGATCCACTTTCTGCCAGGCATAACAAAAACCCGCTGCCTGCCACAGTTCCCCTTCAGGTTTAGTAGTCGAATGAAAGCCTTGCTCGGAAAGAATGATATGCCGGGGCTGGCCGGCGTAAAGTAGCTCCGGCCTTTGGAAATACCGGGTGAGCTGCTCCAGGTTCTTGAAGGTGATGCGTGGAGACTCGGCACTAGGCTGGGCCGTTTTGTCCCGCCACGTCCGTGGCTCGAACAGGTTTTCTGGATACGGATGATACGCCATGTGCCAATCGTAATTGCCGTGGCGTGTTGCCACTTCATTGAAGTAAT
>JAQGOV010000421.1 GCA_028293425.1 Verrucomicrobiales bacterium | reverse complement strand
ATCCTCGGCTTGCCCAATGCGGATCAACAAAAACTGGCCGCGGACAAGGTGATCAAAACCGGCAGCAACGTTCGCCAAACGGAGGAGATGGTCGCGCATCTGCAGCAGGGCAAAGCACCCGCCACCCATCAGGGACCTTTGGGCGCGGAACACGTCGGACGCGATGCCCACGTGGTGGACCTCGAAAACCGTTTGCGCGAGCGGTTCGGCACCAAAGTCCAGCTTCGGTATAACCGCGGCAAAGGCTTCCTCCAAATCCAGTTTTACAGCGATGACGAGCTCGACCGGGTTTTGCAGGTCGCCGGCGTCAATATGGATTAAAGTTTCAGTGTTGTTTTCAAGCCAGGTGTTTTCATGAAGGAACCAGCAGAAATTCGGGAGCAAGTGGCGGTCAAGCTTCTCAGCCAGGTCAAAGCCGCCAGCCACCTCAAAGCCTTTGTTGGGCTCGATGGTTTTGTGGATGAGATCGTCCACGTGGTGGACAAACGACAGGACGCGGACAATTACCAGCGTCTCGATACCATCTCCGCTCTCAGCGAACGCCTGGGGGGAGCTGCGGGCCAGAGCACCAATATTGAACTGGTCGTTCAGCGCAGGAAGCTGGGCGGGAATGGCCCGATTATGGCCAACGCCTTGTCCCGGTTTGGCATCAAAGTCACCTATGTCGGCTCCTTGGGTTATCCCAATCTACACCCGGTTTTCCATGAGTTTGCGCGTCGTGCGGAGGTGCACAGCATCGGGGAAGCTGGCCATACCGACGCCTTGGAATTTGAGGACGGCAAAGTGATGTTTGGCAAGCTGGTCCAGCTCAAAGACATCACTTGGCCAAATATCCAGGCCCGTTACGGGCGTGATCAGTTTATCGAAAAGTTCACCACTTCCGATCTTGTCGGTTTTGTGAACTGGACGATGATTCCTTACATGAGCGACATCTGGGCCTCGTTGCTCCACGAGTTTTGTCCTGCGTCTTCCGCAGTTCGGAAAAAGATCTTTTTCGACCTGGCTGATCCAGAAAAACGCACCCCGAAAGACATTGCGAGGGCGCTTGGCCTCATCGGCTCGTTTGAAAAGTATTTTGATGTCATCCTCGGTCTCAACGAAAAGGAGGCTTACGAGATCGGTGAAGTCTTGGGGATGAATACAAGCGATCGCCATCGGCCGGATCTTTACAAGCTCTGCTCGGAAATGCAGCAAAGGCTCAAGGTCAACACCCTGGTGGTGCATCCCGTCACTTATGCCTTGGCGGTGAGCAATGGCGTGGTCTCACCGATGGATGGCCCTTATGTTGGAAAGCCGCTTATCACGACGGGGGCAGGGGACCATTTTAACGCGGGCTTTTGCCTCGGCAAACTGCTCGGCTTCGACAACGAAGCCTGCGTCTTGCTCGGCGTGACTACCAGCGGATTTTACGTTCGCACCGCCCAAAGCCCTTGCATTGATGACCTGGTGGAGATGCTTCGGCATTGGGTCCCTCGTGACCAGTCGGAATGAAAGGAGCCATAATGGTATTGCCCATTGTAAAATACGGAAACCCGGTGCTGCGCCAAAAGGGAACCCGTATTGAAAAGATTACTCCCGAGATCGAGGAATTGATTTCGGACATGTTCGAAACAATGCACGCAGCCCATGGCGTGGGGCTGGCCGCCCAGCAGATTGGCCGGAACTTGCAGCTCACGGTCATTGACGTTTCCACCGCCGACAAAGAACGTCCATCGACGCTGGAACTCAACGGAAAGCCCGCCGACGTAAAGGCTTTTATGCCAGTCGTTCTCATTAATCCTGAGATACGTCCCTACGGCGATCCGGCGGAGGGCCCGGAAGGCTGCCTCAGCTTTCCAGAAATTTATTCGGATATTGTCCGTCCGGAGTTCGTGGAAGTACATGCCATGGGAGCCAACGGCGAGAAGGTTTCATTCAAGGCTGGCGGCCTCCTCTCCCGCGCCGTCCAGCACGAGGTGGATCACCTGAATGGCATCCTGTTCATCGACCGCATGGCCAGCGCCGACAAACGCGAGCTCAAGCCGGAGCTGGACGAACTGCAGGAGCAGACCAAGGCGGCACTCAAGCGGAAGCGCTAGCTTTCCCTCGGAAGTTTGCTCGGATGTAGCCCTGGAGTTTATTTCCACCCCGGGCTGCAAAAAGTTCTTCGTCCCCCCGCTTCGTCCATCGGTTGAGGGATTTTCTGTTTTCTATCTTCCATTTCTATCCTACGCTTACGCCATGAACCGCTACTCTTTTTGGCTCTCTGCAGTCGCGACTCTTTTATCCGCCTTCGTTCATGCCGGAGAGAACTGGCCCCAGTTCCGCGGGCCGAATGGCGATGGCGTTTCCGATGCTAAAGAACTGCCGCTCACCTGGAGCGAAACCAACCACGTGAAATGGAAAACTCCGATTCACGGCAAGGCGTGGTCCTCCCCCGTGATTTGGGGCAAACAGATTTGGATGACCACCGCCACCACCAACGGCAAGGAATTGTCCGTGGTCTGCCTGGACCTCGACACCGGCAAGGTCCTGCGTGACCAGAAGGTGTTTGAAGTGGAGAAGCCTCAATATTGCATCCCGTTCAACAGCTATGCCTCGCCCACGCCCGTGATAGAAAAAGGCCGGCTCTATGCCAGCTTTGGCTCGCCCGGCACCGCCTGCATTGATACCACCACGGGCAAGGTGCTCTGGGAGCGGCGCGACTTTGTTTGCAACCATTACCGCGCCCCGGGCTCCTCCCCTATTCTTCACAAGGGGCTTCTGCTCATGAATTTCGATGGCAGCGATCACCAATTCATGGTCGCCCTGGATAAAAAGAATGGCCGCACCGTGTGGCGGCGAGAACGGTCTATCGATCACAAAGACCTGGGCAACGACGGAAAACCTCAATCCGAAGGCGATTTCCGCAAAGCCTTTTCCACTCCTCATGTCGCCATGATTGATGGCAAGCCCATGCTCATCAGCAGCGGTGCCAAAGCCACCTACGGCTACGACCCAATGACCGGCAAGGAGCTTTGGCGCGTGGAAGAGCGCACCAGCCATTCCGCCAGCGCCCGGCCCGTGGCCGGCCACGGTTTAGTCTACGTCCTCACCGGTTGGTCCAACGGCCAGTTGCTCGCTATTAAACCCGGCAAGAATGGCGAGGTGGTGGACGCCAATGCTCCCGCGACCGATAACCCGACGCAGCTCAAAGTGGAGTGGAAGCTGAAGCGAGGTGTGCCGAAAAAGCCTTCACTCCTCCTTCTAGACGATCTCATCTTCATGGTGGATGACGGCGGCTTCGCCAGCTGCGTGGAGGCAAAAACCGGCAAGGAGCTCTGGCGTGAACGCATCGCAGGCAGTTATTCCGCCGCGCCCGTTTATGCAAACGGCCGCCTCTATTTTTGCAGTGAGGAAGGCAAAACAGCCGTCGTCGAGGCCAGCCGCCAATTCAAACTCCTCGCCGAAAACAAACTCGACGATGGCTTC
>JAQGOV010000395.1 GCA_028293425.1 Verrucomicrobiales bacterium | reverse complement strand
GACCAAATTTTCGTACCTTTGATCGCATGGACTTATGTCCTCCGCAGAATTTGGCTGGCTATAAAAAGGTTAATGGGCTGACGAAAGGGGGCTGTCTTGAATTCAATACAGGAAGCGAATTCTCCCAATTCCCTTGGCGCGAAGCATCGAGAAGAGGACGGCGGAAGTGGAAACCGATCGCTAGCTCGACATTAACCAGTAAATAAGGGCGACCTGGCCCAGGCATAACGCGCCAAGGGCGACCCAAGTGGCGTACTCGCGCCATTTAAATCCGCGCTGGCTGGTCGGGCCGAGGAGAAACCGGAATTGGCTGCCGCCCATGGAAACTATGTCGCCGTTGCGCAGGACGACTTCGCGGACCAGTTGGCCGTTAACAGCGGCAATGGCGTCGGGTTGAACAGAAAGGAGGAAGCCGTTTGTATCATGAACCAGAATGCGGAGGTGCTGCTCCCAAACGCCCTCCTATTCGATCCGGAAATCACATGTCGAAGATCGGCCGATTGCAAAAGGAAAATGGCGGACGTCACAATGTCCGCCCGCCATTTTACCTGTTAAAAAACTGAGCTGGATCAAAACCTAGAAAAACCGTTTATGCACGATGATCTGGTCGTTTGGATAAACAGGGAGATCTTTCTGCGGGTTTTTTAGCACGTCATTCTGGTTTAGCATGTGAACCTGGCCGTTAGCGCGACGCAATTCGATTTTTTTGCGATTAGCGAAGTCGCCGAAACCACCCGCCGTGTCGATGGCACGGAGGACGGTGATTTCACCACTGAAAGGATAACGGTTGGCTGTTCTCACTTCGCCTCCGACATAGTACCAGCGTTCGTCCGATTTCACGCTCACCGTCAGACGGACAAAGTACCTGGGCACATAAAGTCCTTTGAGCTCCTGTTCCAATTGGTAGCCTGTCTTGCCAGCAGCCTGCACGCTCGTGTCCAGGAGGGGTAAACTGAGCTTGCCGTCATCGGGAATCCGTTGCCTGAATTCCGGCATGCCTGGAGGAGGAATATCCGTAAAGGAGATGGTGACCATGTCCCCCTTTTGGAGGATGGAGGCGTTGCCTGCGTTAGCCACGGGATTCCCGCCCTTGGCTTCTGGAAGCGGAGTGGCTGGCATCGCGGCGATGTTACCGGGCGCGTAATAGCTGGAGCTTACCGGAGAGACGGTCGTCAGGGCAGGAGCAGAGGGCGTGGAGGGCGCGGCTGCCATGGAAGCGCCAGCCGGCTGGCTTGGGAAAGCATACGGCTTCTCCGGGTTTGGATCCGCATAGTAGAGATGCTCGCAGCCACCTAGCAGGAAGCTCGCGAGGAGCCACAGGGAGCAGCTCAAGGTGCGTTTTAGGTTCTTCGACAATTTCATACGTTCAGTTGACTTGCTGGAAAAATATTTGATCAATATTTGGTCTTGATTTCCACTTCATCCTTGCCGGCTTTGGAGGAGCCTGTGGGCTTGGCGCCTTCGGGTTCATCCTCCTGCTTGGAATAATAATCGTAGTAATAGCCGCTGTAATAATAGTAGTTCTCGTCGGAGGCCATGTTGATGTTGTTCAACACGATCCCCAGCAGATTGCCACCGACCTTCTCGATCATCTGCTTGGCGCGGATGGTCATCGGCTGCGGGTAGCGACGGTACTGGATCACTTGCAGGACCATGTCCACTTCGCTTGCGAGGATCGAGGCATCGCTCACGCCCATGATGGGAGGAGAATCGAAGAACACCCAGTCGTAGCGGCGCTTCAACTCGCGGATGAGTTCCTTCATCTGCGCGGAACTCAAAACACCCATGGAACTGCTGGGTAACCGGCCGCTGGGCAGGAAGTCCAAGGTTGCCAGCGGGGTCGTTTGAATGACTTCCTCAAGTGAATTTTGCTTGAGCAGGTAATTGGTCAAACCAATGGAATTGCTCACCTTCAAGATTTTGTGCAGGCTCGGACGGCGCAAGTCAGAGTCTACGATCACTACGCGCTGCCCGTTCTGAGCAAAGATAGTGGCCAGGTTGAACGAGGTGGTGGATTTGCCTTCACCCGCGCCAGCACTGACGATGGTGAGGGTGTTCATGCTGGGATCCTTCTGTGAAAACAGGATGTTCGTGCGCAGCACGCGATAAGCCTCAGCATGCGGGCTGTCCGGGCCCTCTTCCAGCAGATGACCCACATTTTGCGGGATAACACCCATGACAGGCGCCTGGAGGGCGCGTTCGACGTCGTCGATCGTCTTGACGCTTGTGTCGAGGTATTCGATGAAAAACGCCAGGCCGACACCGATGGCCAAACCGACCACAATGCCGAGAGCGATATTCAAAGTCTTGTTAGGTTTAACCGGCCGTATAGCCGGTTCGGCGCGGTCAATAATCTGAACAATCCTTTGCTTGGGAAGAGCTACTTCCACTTCTTCCTGGATGATCCGCATGCTCAGCTTTTCGCGGACCTGAAGGGTGTTTTCCAATTCCCGCTTGGCCATGTAATAAGGGCGGCGGACATTCATGGTATTCACCTGGTTCGATTTGGCCGAGTTGGCCTCGAGAACGAATTGGTCGAGTTTGGCCTTGGCCGCTGCGACTCTCGCGCTCAAGCCCGCCAGTACGCCGTCCAGGCGGTCATCGATTTGAACGTTAATTTGGGCAATGACACCTTTGATGCGCTTGACCTCAGGATGTTCAGCGGCGTAAGCACCTTCCATGTCCGCCAGCTTCTGCTGGGACATGTTGTAATCTGTCATCAAGGTAGCCAACTGCTGGTCGGGAGCGACCACCTGAACAGCTTTGCGCAGCTCGGAACGTGAATAACCTTTTAACTGGTCATACATCGTGCGCATTTCTGCATATTGCGCCTGCGCCTCGATGCGAAGACGGTCCGTGTGCCGAAGATTCTCGGAATCCGGGGTATTATCACCGTACCAGGCTGGGGATTCGGTATCGGGAATATTGAACTGTTCCCTCATTTTGTTGACCATCTCCTGCTTGGCCGCAACTTTTTTGTCTTGCTCGTCAAGCTGATGGCGTAGAGTTGCAATGCCGTGCTCCGACTGTTCGCGGCGGAGATTCAAGCGAGAGCTCTTGTAAACCTCAGCCACTTCATTGGCGATCACCGCAGCTTCAGACTTGTCCTCACTTAACGCCCGAATTTCGATCAAGCTGGTTCCGCGGGATTGACGCACATCCACCCTGTTCTTCAACAGCGCATAGGTTTGGTCGGTGTGGAATTCGCCTTCTTCCTTATATTTCTCGGCCCATTTTTTGTTCAGGTTTAAATTCGTAATCACCTGGTAAAGGATCATCTTGGACTGGATCGTTTCGAATTGATCCTGAATCCAATATGGGTCAAAACCGCCGCCGCCAAAACCCTCCTGGCCCAAGCCAGCGACGTCCGAGCCATCCTTTTCAACCTTGATCCGAACGGTGCTCGCGAATGATTCCGGGAGGATGAAAGTGACGAGGGTGGTAGTGATGGCAACAAGCAAAAAGACTGCGAGGATTACAGTTTTGCGGATGCGAACGATCCGCCAGTAATCCAGGAAGTGCAGTTTTGCTTCCGGCGCGTTAAACGATTTTGTAGCTTCCATACGCGAAAAAAAAAGAGGCTGTGTGTTTAGTCACTCCAGCCTCCCGTTAATATCAATTAGTTCAAGTGTTAAAAACTAGCCCGGACACCGGTGTAAACCCGGTTCCGGGAATAGCTGCGACCCAAGTCGGAATCGAGTCGATCAAAATTATAACCGAGTTCCGCAGCAATGTTCTGTGTAATTCTGTATTCAAAGTTCAGACCAAACAAAATCTGATTTTCTGTCTGCCCATCATAGATTCCGCCGTTAAACGTTCCATGTTGGAACTGTCCTAAAAGGCTGCCCGTCAGATTCGGAGTAATGCGATGATTGAGCTGCCCATAAACTCCGGTCGCGTCCTGAGAACGTGATCCGAAAATCGTGACATCCGTCGCAATCACATCATGCCGCACACCGAGCTGCAAATAGCTGCCAGGCAAATAGGTGTAGGTCGCAGAAACATCCGCATACGGGCCTACATCATCAATGTCCTGATGCATGTAATGTGTGAGTTCGACACCCGCTTTTGCGGCCACGTTCAATTGGGAGGTCAAAGATTTTTCAATCCCAAGATAAGCATAATGTCCTGCGCTATCGTTCACGGAAGTGGCAACATCAAGATAATCGCGGTATTTGAACTGGTACCCTGCCAGAATGACGGTATCCGGGGCGATATGCAGGCGAGGATCGATCCAAACGGTGTGCTCTACACGGTCGAGCGCGGTACTATAAAGTGGATCCTTGTAATCCCAATAAACGTTCTCATAGCCAGTCTCCAACTCCAGGCGCTCAGTAAGCTGACTGTTCAGCTTGATGGCAGCACGGTTGCGCAGCACATCAGAATTTTGGCGAATTAAACTGGCGTTAAGGCCCGCGCCGTTGATGACTTCCGGCTCCTGGGAATAGGCAAAGGCATCATTAAAATTAACACGGAAACGTTCGGAGAAGCGGTGATCAGCCTTCAGCGTGAGCTCGTGGCTCTGATCGAAATTGTGGTTCTGCCGATCTTCAAACCATTTTAGCGAGTAAACGTAAGCAGCACCGATGTAGGTCTGTTCCGTTGGCAGATAATAGATGGAAGCTCCTGGTCGGAACTCGAAGCCGAAACTGTCCCGCGCAAGGGCCGAGGGAGCGGTATTATAATTATCATCGTAAAATGCTCGCAACGAAGCGGAAACCGTCCATGGTTTGGAAGTCTCAGTCGGCCGTAAGTCGCCAACATTGGCAGCTTGCAGCCCAGCCGCACCTACCGCCATCAATCCTGCCGACGCAATAATCCTGTTCATATTTTTTGTCTACGTGCTGAAAACGGGTTTAAACTAAACAACCGGCACGGTTTCTACTGAATTGCTTGTAAGTATGTCAAACAAGAAAAATCCAGCTCTTCTTCCAGCTAATCGGTGAATTGGATTCATTTCTTAAGAGAATGTTCAGAATCCGTCAAAAAAATCTCCGGCATAAGGTCTTCCGGAGCTCTTTTTAGGGGAAAACCCTTTGGAACCTCCTTATTGATGAATATGCCTAAAATGAAGTGATCCCAGTCCTGGTCCAACTCTTCGTTCCTGGCAAAATCGTAAAGCGAGCGCATTTCCACGTTTTTCAATGTTTTGGCAGTCAGATAAAGGGCTGCTATTGGCTTCGGGTGATTATGAATATGATAAAAATCTTCCCGAAGCGTGCTCCCGGGCGGCAATTTATACCGTAAGGGCAGCCACAGCCGCGTGCCGCCTCGCCCATACCAAGCTACAGCCCAGGGAATATCGGTCATCATGATATCCCCTTCCCCCATATAAGAGGCTTTCTCCTGAATCCAAGGCGGGTAATACGGGGGATAAACGATCGAGGATGGGTGGGGCGGCAAAAGATTCAGCCAAAGCGGGACCGTGAGAACCGTGCAAAACATCCCTGCCGCAGCCAATCGGTAACCGGCGTTCGGCAAGCCCATCTGATCGAGCAACACGAAGAAAAGACCGGCACCATATATGAGCATAATAGGGAGCAAGGGCAGGAGCAGGTTCTCACCGCTCAATTCCGGAGAATCGGTGGATAACCAGGTTTTTCCGAGCGCTTGAACGGCCATCAGAAGAAAAAGGGACCCGAGCAAGAAAGATCGGGTTCGCCGCAAAGCCGGATTGCGAAATGCCACCAGCACTCCCGCCAGGAAGAATGCCGAAGCCCATGTTCCTCCCAACCGGGGCACCTTCTCCACGATGTCCCGCAGATTTGAAATGAGCTTGGTCCAAAAAAAGCCAGTAAAGGTGGTGCTAAAATCGGGATTGAAAGCCCGCTCGAGTTGCTCCGCCTGAAAAAAAGGAGTTCCTTGATAAATTGCATAACCAGCCGTTCCAAAGGGCGTGCCTGACAACGCATAATTCCTTCCCAGCCATGGCAGCCAGACAACGGCGAACGCAAGCAGGACGACCCCAGTGAGCAATCCCTTGCGAGTCGCTGGCAAACCGGCCATCCAGACCACGAAAGGAATGATGAGCCACGCGTACGAGTAACGGGTTAAACCCGCGATCGCGATCAAAACCCCGGCGAGAGCAGCGCGCCAGACCAACCCTTTATCCTCCCCCGATTGCAAAGAAACCATGGTTTGAAACAGCAAGAGGAAAATGACTGCCAGGAAAGCCACAGGCACTCCCGTCATGCTGGAGCGCCAGAATATTTCAGTGCCCGCAAACAGGATGCCAGAGACCCAGCCGACGGGAGCGTCGAAAAGCCGGCAGCCTAAACGAAACACAAGACACGCGCCGATCACAATCAACAGTTGATTGAACCCGGCGAGCCACAAATCCGGTGTGTAGATTGCAAATCCTTTCTCCTTGGCAGTATCCGGATGCCCGAACGGGTTGAGTTTAAGGACGGCGGCCAAAACAACCGGGAATGCCGGCGCGTTAGAAATGTCCGGGTGGCTGGCCAGCAGCGCCGGGTCAAAATTGGAATTGTTGGTTTGCCCGTCGGCCCCTTTGGCGGTGGCTTCATTGGCTTTTTTTTGCAGGAGATAAAGACTGAACGGGCGAACGAAGCCTGTGGAGAACCCCTTTCCGTCCGCGATGCGCTGGGCCACCTGGGCCGCATCCATGCCTTCGGCAGTGCTTAGATTGCGAAAAGCAACCAGGTCGTAAACGGTTGCAATGGCTAGCAACCCTATCAGAGCCAGCACGAACTTGATGAGCTTCGCCCCTGCGCCCACTTCGAAAGCATGAATAACCTGCTGAATTCTGTATGACATTTAAAAACCTTCCAGATGATATGTGTGCAGCTTGCGGTGCAGTGTGCGACGGCTCATGCCAAGTTTTTTGGCGGCATCCGTGCGGCTGCCGTTGCACTCTTTCAGTGCGCGAATGATGAGCTGCTTCTCCGCTTCTTTCACGCTCAGTTCTCCCGAAGAGGAATGGCTCTTTTTGGCCGGGACCAAATCGGTCGCTTCCATTTGCCGGACCGTTTGCGGCAGGTCGCGCAGGCTGATGTGGTCCGCGCGACAGAGCACCACGGCGTGTTCCATTGCCGTACGCAACTCGCGCACGTTCCCGGGCCAAGCGTAACCAAGCAGCGCTTCCATGGCTTCCGGGTTGATGTCCTTGACTGGCTTGTCATTTTCACGGGCGAATTCCCGCACGAAAGCCTGGACCAGCAGTGGAATGTCCTCCTTGCGTTCCCGCAATGGAGGCAAGTGAATTTCCACGACGCGCAGCCGGAAGAACAAGTCTTCGCGAAACGTGCCAGTCTTCACCAGCGCTGGCAAATCCTTGTTGGTAGCCGCCACCAACCGGACGTCAGCCATCTGAGTCTTATTGGAGCCGACCCGTTCAAAGGTTCTTTCGCCTAAAAAGCGCAGCAGCTTGATTTGGATGGTTGCATCTATCTCGCCGATTTCATCCAGGAAAAGCGTGCCGCCCTGCGCTTGCTCGAACCGCCCGACGCGACGTTCATGAGCCCCAGTGAAAGCTCCCTTTTCATGGCCAAACAATTCGCTCTCGAGCAGGGTTGGAGAAAGCGCGGCGCAATGCACGGTTACCATGGGCATTTTCGCTCGTGGACTGAGCTGGTGAATGCTTTTGGCGATGAGTTCCTTGCCTGTTCCACTTTCGCCCGTGAGCAAAACCGTCGCCCGGGTGGGCGCGACCTGCCGGACCAGATCGAACGTTTCGCGCATGGGCTCGGATTCGCCAATGATGTTCTCAAGCCCAAAACGGGAGTGAAGCTGCTGCTTGAGCAATACATTTTCGGCCTCCAGGTTCCGCTGGCGCAGGACGCGGACGATGCGCATTTCCAACTCATCAATTTGCAGGCGGCCCTTGGCGATATAATCATCTGCTCCGCTCTTCATCGCCTGAACAGCCAGCTCCTCGGAGCCATAAGCGGTCATCAGGATGCAAACCGGAGGTTTGGCCAGAGATTTTGCCCGGCCAATCAGCTTCATTCCATCCTCGTTCGGCATCCGGAAATCGGTCAGGACGACATCAAAGTTCTCCTGCTCAAGCAGCGAGAAAGCCGCCGCCGCATCCTCCGCCACGAAAACCTCGTAGCGGTCCTCAAGAGCCGCCCGCAGACCTTCCCTGGTGGGCTTCTCATCATCCACAATCAAAAGCATTGGTTTTTCTGCCATAGCCTTCACCGGTAATTAGTGTTCCGTCATAAGCGATTAGTCCGCGGGTGACGGTTGGGGGTTTTCCAGCAAACGAGTGAGCCGCTCCTGGCGCGGCAGCCAAATGCGAAAAGTCGTTCCCTGGCCGACGCGGCTTTCGAGTTCGATCCGCCCGTTATGTTCGCGGACAATTCTCTGCACAATCATCAACCCAAGACCGGTCCCCTTTTTCTTTGTGGTATAGAACGGCTCGAATATCCGGTTGATTTGTTCTTCAGGAATACCTCCTCCTGTATCGCTCACAATCAAATAAACACCATCGGCACTCGCATCCGTTTGAAGGTTGAGCACCCCGCCACGCGTCATGGCCTGGATGGCATTTTTGATCAGGTTTACCAGCACCTGCTTGATCTGTGCCGCATCAATGGGCGCGGCCGGAAGTTGCCGCATCAGCTTTTCCTGAAGCGCGATGCCGCGGTTTTCAATTTCCGGACGCAGCAGGTCCATGGTTTCACGCACCACATCATTCAGATTGGCCGGCGTCAGCTTGGGGGGAGTCGGACGCAGCGCCTGTAGAAATTGAGTGATGATATAATCGAGCCGGGTAATCTCACCTTTTGCGACCGCGAGGTATTTGTCCAGGCGCTCCAGGCTTTCATCGGGAACGGTTTCTGGAGCAGGCACCCTGCCCTTGCGGCGCACGCCTTCGCGGACCGGCGTCACCACTTCACTGCTCGACCGAAGCTTTTTCAGCTCCCGCTCCATTAATTGAAGATGGATATGGAGCGCATTTAAGGGATTCCCAATCTCATGAGCAACGCTTGCCGCCAGCCTGGTGAGGGCCTGGACACGCTCGCTTTCAATCGCCTCGTAGGTTTTTTGCCGAGCCTCGGTGGCGTCGTGAATAATCAAGGCCAGGCCGGAGCTCCCGATCGCTTCTCCGTCCACGGGGGCAACATAAAGGTTGAGAAATCGCTGACGCGGATAAGACACTTCAAACTCGTGCCGCACCACTCGATTGGTCCCATCGCGATCGGATTTAGAGAGCTTTGCCCAATCGAGCTCGGGCAGAAATCGCTCAATGTGCATCCCTTCCGCCGATTGCGGCTGCAAGCCGAGCAGGCGTGTTACGGCCTGGTTCAGGTAAACAATCCGGCCCTCCTCATCCAGCACCAGAACGCCGTCCTCAATCGTGTTGAAGAGCGTCTCCAGGAAAGCGCGCTCGCGCGCCAGGCGCTGGACAACTGTTTGCAGGCCCTCCTTGTCCAGCCGGCCAATTCGGCCGAGAACCTTGTCAAGAAAACTGGATTTCTGAGCGGCCATAAATTTCCCTTACCACCAGCGTTTCTTTTTGAAATACCAAAAGGTGCAAGCGGTGGAAATGATCGTCAGCCCAATCGCCAATTCATAACCGTATTTCCACTTTAGCTCCGGCATCCCTTCAAAGTTCATACCGTACCACGTTCCAACAATCATCAAGGGCGTGGTAATGAGCGTAATCATCGTCAGCAACTTGACTACCTCACCCGTCTGGTTGGAGGACATGTTCAAGTAGACGTGCAGGATCCCCGTCAGGGAATCGGTATAGCTCTGCGCCATTTCCGAGATGTGGAAGATGCTGTCGTAGACGTCACGATAATAGGGCACCAGGTGCGGGCGAATCATTTTGAATTCGCCCCGGGCAAACCGGGCCAGCACCTCGCGTTGCGGTCCAATGATTTGCCGCAAGTGCAGCACTTCTCGTTTAATGCTGAGAATTTGATTTAACATTTCCCGCGTGGGATCTGCCACTACCTGCCCTTCCAACTCGGCGATTTCCAGGGACAATTGTTCCAGGGCGGGCTTGTAGTTCTCGACGATACTATCAAGCAACGTATGTGCCACCCGATCCGGAGCCCGGGCCACGTGGACGGTGCTTTTTATGCATTGCTCCTCGGTGGTCTTGATGCTCCGCAAAGGAACGGTGTGGTAAGTGACCAAAAAGTTTTTGCCGAGAAAAAAATCCAGCTCACTGGTGGCAAACACATTGTCTGCCCGACTGAAATCCACGGCATGGATGACCATGAACAGGTAGGGAGCGAAGCGGTCATCCTCCTTGGGCGAATACTCTTCGACTTTTGGCGATGGGCTTACCGCGACACAATCCTCAATCGACAGAACGTGGAAGTGAAAGATGTCTTCCAGCACGGCCTTCGTTTCTTCCGGGGTCGGATCTTCCAAATCGACCCAGAGAAACAGACTGGTGTCGGCCAGCAGCGTCGGCATCAAAAACATGTCGATGTCTTTGGTGTGCAACCGGCCCTGATTTGTGAATGCAAATGACCGAATCATGCTCCAGAATCGCAACTGCGACAATTTGACTCAAAAATGCGTTTAGTATTTCCGAAAGGCAAGCCCTATTTTTCCGGGTCACAAACAGCAGCTTGAAAAGTCGCTAAGCCGTTGGCTATAAACAACAAAATCACAGGAAGTTTCACAACTAAGGGACAATTCTGCTCAAGTTTAAGAAACAAGAACTTACCGTGCTCCATCCAAAGCTGGCAGCCCAGGAAACCGATTCTGCCCTTTCTCAATGAATTTGGAAGGTTCCGACGCAGTCATTAATGCAACTCAATATGAAGAAACTGATTCTCTCACTTTTCCTGATTTCCAGCATCCCCCTGATCGCGGCCGAACCGAAAAAGGTGTTGGTCGTCGGTGTTACCACTGAATTCCGGCATAGCTCGATCGAAACCGCCGAAAAGGTGCTCCAAAAGCTAGGCGAAGACTCCAAAGCTTTCACCGTGGTGGATGTCGCGAAACAGCCTTCAGTAAAAATCCCACAGAAGCCATCCGAACCCCGAAAACCCGCTCCGCTGAAAGCTGACGCGGATGACAAGACCAAGGCAAAATTTGAATCCGAGTCGAAAAAGTACGAATCCGACCTCGCCAAGTATCAGGCAGCAATGGCGAAATGGACCCCTGAGGATGATCAAAAGGTAAAAGATGCGCAGGCTGAATCCAAAGCACAACTCAAGGCAGCGATGGACAAGCTAAGCCCGGAAAACCTGAAAAACTATGACGCGGTTATTTTCGCCAACACCACGGGCGATCTTCCCATTCCGGACAGGCAAGCCTTTATTAATTGGGTCCGCGAAGGCCACGCCTTCATCGGCATGCACAGCGCGAGCGACACCCTGCACCACGGCAATGGGGACCCCGCGTACATCGCTATGTTGGGCGGCGAGTTCGAAACACATGGCGCCCAGGTTTCAGTGGATGCCATCAACAAAGATAAAGAACACCCCGCGACGAAGCATCTGGGCGACACCTTCACGGTCTACGATGAAATTTACATCATCAAAAGCTACCACCCGGAAAACGTTCATGAACTGCTCGTGCTGGACAAACATCCCAACACGCAGAAGCCCGGGCATTACCCAATCTCCTGGTGCAAAGAATTCGGCAAAGGCAAAGTATTCTATACTTCGCTCGGACATCGCGAAGACGTCTGGAACCCGGAGGAAAAAGGCCGCAAGAATTCCAAAGAAGTTTCCGAGGCCTACCAACAGCACATTTTAGGTGGAATCAAATGGGCCCTTGGTCTGGTTCCAGGCGATGCCACTCCGCAGACCAAGTAAATTCTAAACCTTAAGATTATGCTCAAATCATTGTTCCTTTCTTCGCTGGCACTCGTCCTTTGCACGGCCGCAGCCGTCGCGGATGAGGGCTTTAAACCGCTCTTCAACGGCAAAGACACGAGTGGCTGGCACCTTCGCAATCCTAAGGGCCACAACAGTTGGACCATCGAAGACGGCATCCTCAAGAACACAGTAAAACAAGGAGAACACGGCACCGATTTAGTCACGGACCAGAAGTTTTGGAATTTCACCGTGAAATACGAATACATGGTGCCCGACAATTCCAATAGCGGCTTCTACCTGCGTGGCCGCCATGAACTGCAAATCCTCGGCGATTATAAGAAAGGAAAGCCGTCCCTGGGAGGCAATGGAGCCATTTACCAGGTCAAAGCTCCTTCCGAATTTGCCTCAAAGCCCGGTGGTGAATGGCAAACCGCCGAGGCAACCATCATTGGCAATAAGATCTCCATGACGCTCAACGGCAAGAAAATTCACGACAACGTGGAATGCAATAAAGCCACGGGCTCGGAAATTGATAACAAACTGAATGAACCCGGTCCGATCTTTCTCCAGGGCGACCACGGCACGGTCTGGTTCCGAAATATCGAAATAAAAGAACTGCCGAAAGAATAATCCCCTCGAAATAAGCTTTAAAGGGCAGGCGGAATCATTTCTCCTGCCCTTCCTCTTTCGAATCCAGACTTAGAGTTCCTCCCAGGATATGACCACATAACCGCGGCTGGCACTGGAGGTCCCCAGGGCTTCGTCATAGTGGTAAGCCGTCGTGCCGTTCATGGAAACGGTTTTGGTGACGCTGGCCCCGTAAAATTCCGCGTTGCCCTTGAGCACAAGGTCCGCACTCGGCGCGTAGACAACCGCTTCAAAATCCGCCCCGGTCCACACATCCACTTTCTTGCAAGTGGGCATGCCAAAGAGATACATATCCCCTGGCGAACCTTTGTTATTCCAATCCCCATGCAGGCTCATGTCCCCATCTACATACATAGTGAGATGGGCCGGGGGATTTATTTTAATTTCGCCGTTGATGTTCAGGTTGCCTTTGACCCAAATTTTCGCATCCCCGTTGATGTGCAGCGTGCCGCTGCCTCCTAAAGTCAGGTTTCCCCAAACCTCGTAATTGCCACTCCCAACCACCCCGCCGCCGGATCCAATCACAAGCGGCAAAGCGCCACCAGACCATGGGCTTGGCACATCGGGGATGTAAGCATTCATGTCCTTTTTCAACCATCCCGACTGGATGCCCTTATTGCCGCCTGAATGCCATCCCAGGCTTCCCACAATTGCGTTTGGACCAAGGTCGACCGTCGCAGTGGGTCCGACCGAGAGTTTGCCTTTGATCTTGGCGTTGCCTACGCTAACAGCGCCTTTCATATCAGAGTCGGTGGCCACGTCACCCTTGTCCCCGATATTCGAACCGCCATAAGCACCCTTGGAGGAATCATAGCTATCCACGGTACATGAATTCCCTCCCAATCCGATATCCAACTTGGCCAGCATGGCCTTTATAATGGTAGGACTTTTCTGCGCCACCACCCGCACCGTCCTTGTGGTGTAGTTAGTCGCGGAAACCCCTGCGCCCGCAGCCGCCAGGAAAGCGCCCCCGCTGGAAGCTACTGTTACGGGAGCCGCCAAGTACCCGGTGGAAACGATCGTAGCTGTTAAATTCGAAATCGTGAACCTCACCCCGTAAGACCCACCCCCAATACTGCGTTGCCGAGTATAAACCCCGCCGCTGTAAGACCAGCCGTTATCCGTCAGGTTGGTGTTCGCCGTATCATTCAGGTGAGTCAAGGCTTCCTCAACGCCCGCTTCCGCGATCGGCAGCGCCGAATGCCATGTCTCCGTTCGAGCATTGTAGCTGTGCTGGGTCTTCGCGAGGCTCAGATAGGCCACGAGCACAAGCCCAACCAACCCTGCGGATACCATGACAAGAGCCAGAACGCTGCCGTCCTCGGATCGCGTCGGGGAGAATTTTCGAATGTTCACAATTAATTCCTTAGGACGAACGTGGCGGAATGAGGGATGTCATCCACGGTTCTTGTGGGGAGTTTGCTGGAGCAACACCAGATCACCTGCACCGCCTTGCAATCCAGGACATTGGTGGACGGATAATAATCAAAGGTACCGTTGGTAATGTTCCTGGAATACATGGAGAAAGCAAACCGGTTGCAATCTTTCAGGAGAGTGGTTGTGGCAGTTCCCTTTGCGCGAACAAGGGTGGCATTGGTCGCTTGAAAATCGTATCGGACCAGGCTGCCATCGAACAACACCATGCTCACCGTGTTGCTGGCGATGTTTGTCACGGAGGTGGCCATTCGGAAATCCTTGGCCATCTGATTAATCGTAATGCGGCTGTTTTGACCGCAATCCACAAAATTATAAAAAGTCGCCAGGTTTTGGCCCGTGAAAACGGAAAACGCGCACATCCCTCCCAGGACAATTGCGCCCACGGCCAACCCGATCACCGCTTCGGCCAAAACAGCGCCGCTTTCGCTAGTAGATGTAGTTTTGCAGGCCATTTTTTGATACGAAGGTTGTCATTGAACGCGTGCGGACCGCTCCGACTGCATTGGTCCACGATAAACTCACGGTCACATACCTCATGTCGGTGTTATAGGTCACATCCGAGGGGGCATTGCTGATTGAAATGGTTCCGGCGTAGTTAAGTTTGGTTTTGTTGGTTTGGCCATAGGCGTTCCCGTTGCCATTTCCATTTCCACCATTCCCATTGTTGCCGTTGGCTAGCCCGTAAGCATACGCGTAGCCCTGGCCGTGATTGGGGTCTTTCTCGGCATCAAAGGAAGAATTGAACTGCGTCGGGATGCTTGTTCCATTGGTAATTTGGTCCCAGTTAAAGAGGCGAACGGAATCCAACTTTTCGGTCAAAATCTCTGTGGCCCGCATCGATTCGCGAGCTCTTTGATAGTTCCCCATACCCCACGTCACCCCCGAGTAAAGCGCGACAATCACGATTCCCATCACCGCCATTCCGACCATCGCCTCAATCAGCGTGAAACCGCTCATTCCCGAGACAGAAAGTAATTTTCTTGGACGTTTTAATCTCATTGGCAATTCCCAGTGCGCTCTTGAGCTCACTTACCCAATGAAACAATAAGCAATTCTTTTGCCGAGGCTTAGACATGTCCTGCGTGCGTTGAAGCAGCCACAAAAGCGGCCGAAAACCTCTAAAATAATGGCGGGACGTTGAGCGGTGAAGCCGCCCACGCGTCCGGTTTCAGGACATGTCTCCTGAAAACGAGACATCGTTTCTATGAGTAAGCACTTCACAGCCTAATTTATGCCAATGGCCCAACCAGTGCCTCGCGACCGCTTGAACAATGTTTTTCGCGTCGTTTTCGGTTAAACCTTCAACTTTCCCAAACAATTCATTGGCAATTCCTGTAAAGCCTTGGCAAATATTTCCCCTGTATGAACCACAAGCCGACCAAAAGTGAGCAGAACGATTTGAACCGCCGCGGTTTCCTGCGAACCGGCTCCATGACCACTTTAATCGCCATGATGGGTGGCGTCGCCCTCAAAGCCGAAGACGAGAAAGGCAAGCCAGCCTCCGCCACCCCGTCCGTACCCGAAGAAAAGCATGTCGGGCCGCCCGTCAACTGTGCGGTGATCGGCTGTGGTATCCAGGGCCGCGAGATCATTAATACGCTGATGCGCCTCCCCAACGCCCCCGTCGTTGCCGTCTGCGATACCTATGAAGCCTTCCTGCGCCGCGGGAAAGAAGCCGCCCCTAACGCGGTTGGTGAAACGGATTATAAGAAGCTCCTCGCTCAAAAAGATGTGCAGGCGGTGTTCGTGGCCACACCTACGCATCAGCACAAGGATATCGTCATTGAAGCCTTGAAGGCAGGCAAGCATGTCTATTGCGAAGCGCCTATCGCGCACACGGTGGAAGACGCGCGCGCCATCGCCAAGGCTGCCAAGGCTGCCTACAAAGTGAATTTTCAGACTGGCTTGCAGATGCGGTCGGAACCACAGCGCCATTTTCTCCTCCAGTTCGTCCGGTCCGGCGCCATGGGTAAAACCTTCAAAGGCCGCGCTCAGTGGCAGAAGAAGCAAAGCTGGCGCCGCACCTCGCCCAATCCCGATCGTGAACGCGAGATCAACTGGCGCTTGAAGAGTTCCACATCTCCGGGCTTGATCGGCGAAATCGGCATCCACCAGGTGGACGTCGGGAACTGGTTTATTAACGAGCGGCCCACCGCCGTCACAGGTTTCGGCGGCATCATGGCCTGGCAGGACGGTCGCGATGTTCCTGACACCGTCCAAGCCGTATTCAGATACCCGAGCGGCGCGTATTACAGCTACGAATGCACGCTGGCTAACTCCTTCGACGCCGATTATGAAATGTTCTTTGGCACCGACAGCGCCATCATGCTGCGCCAAAACAAGGCTTGGATGTTTAAGGAAGTCGATTCACCGCTCCTGGGTTGGGAAGTTTACGCGCGCAAGGACGAGTTCTATAAAGAAACCGGCATCGCGCTGGTCGCCAACGCCACCAAGCTGGTCGCCCAGGGTTCCAACCCCGTCGAAGACGCTCCTTACACCAACACCTCGCTTTCCTACGCCCTTGAGTCCTTCATCGCCAACACGGGGACCTTGGCGGCCGGGGTCGAGGATTTCGTGGGCAATTTTGGTGACAGCGAACAAGGGGTGCGCAAGTACCTGGTAGACCTAATGAAAACACGCCGCCCGGCGGCCGGCTACCACGAAGGTTACGAAGCCACCGTGATCACCCTCAAGGCGAATGAGGCAATCCTCAAAGGACAAAAGGTCGACCTCACGGATGACCTGTTTGAAATTTAAGCGGTGAATGAACCGACCCAGCGCAACAGTCTAACTCTTACATGAACATGAAGGCCTTATCCTCCCAAATTCGGTTGGCTGCACTCGGTGCTGCCCTGCTCTTCTCAGCGGGAACACTTTCCGCCCAGGACGGAGTGCGCTATGAAGCCCAGCCTGGAAGCAAAATTAAGATCGATGGCACCTCCACCATTCACGAATGGACCGTCGAAAGCGCGATTATCGGGGGCTTTGTGGAACTCGATTCCGGCTTTGATTTCAATAGCCCAAAGGCTGGCAAGGTCAACGCCAAGGTTGAGGCCACTATCCCCTCCCGCTCGCTGCACAATAAAAACGGCTACAAAGGCATGGATGAACGGATGCATGATGCCTTGAAGGTCAACGAGTATAAAAAGATCACCTACAAGCTCACCGAGTTGAAGCTCAAGGAAGCCCCGAAAGCCGCGGGCGAACCATTGCACTTTGACAGCAAAGGCGAGTTAACCGTTTCGGGCGTCACTCAAACCTTGTCCATGCCTGTCACGATGGAGAAGCAGGATGGCAAGCTGAAGACCTCCGGAGACCTTAGCCTGAAGATGACCTCTTTTAAAATCGACCCGCCGGCCCCCAAAATCGCCCTTGGCCTGCTCTCAACCGGCGACGACATAAAGATTCACTTCGAGTGGCTCACCTCCATGCCTCAGAAGTCTGCCGACGCAAAGTAAATTTTTTCACTTTCCAAAGCGGACACCTCCCGGTGTCCGCTTTTTTCTTTTCGCCAACAAAGGCGGCGGAGCTCCTTCATAGGGCTGCACGCGTCCCGCGGGCAAAACGTTACACCTGCAAAGGATGCCAATCCTGCCCACATTGTTCACTGCGAAGAAGCGCTGGAGTTTTCCCGCGGTTCTCTTCCGGCTTCACAGTTTCCTGAAAAAACTCATTCTAAAGCCCTCCCCCATTTTGCCACCCTTTACACCTTCACGACCGGCCTCTATGGTTATCGTTACGTGATAACTGCGGAAGCCAAAAAATCGAGAGTGGTCGTCGGCATGAGTGGAGGCGTGGATTCCTCCGCGGCCGCCGCCCTGCTCCTGAAGAGCGGCTATGATGTCATCGGCATCACCCTGAAGCTCTGGCCCCAGGATTGCGTTTCACGCGCTGAAGACAAGTGCTGCGGGCCTCAGGCGGTCATGGATGCCCGGAGCGTTTCGCACAAGCTGGGCATTCCTTATTACTTGGTGGACGAGGCCGCGGAATTTCAGAAGCAGGTCATCAATTACTTCGCCGAGGAATACCGCGCCGGCCGCACCCCCAACCCGTGCGTCATGTGCAACGAGCGGCTCAAATTTGGAAATCTGATCAACCGTGCTCGGCAGCTTGGGGCGGATTATGTGGCCACCGGTCACTTTGCCCGGGTGGAAAAGGATGAAGTAACGGGCCGCCATCTATTGAAGCGCGGACGCGACCCCCGCAAAGACCAAAGCTATTTTCTGTTTTCCTTGAAGCAGGACCAGCTCGCCCGCGTCATTTTCCCCCTCGGCGAAATGACCAAGAGCGATACCCGTGAAATCGCTCGCGAAGAACATCTCAAGACCGCGGAAAAGGAAGAGAGCATGGAAATTTGCTTCGTGCCCGACAAGGATTACGGCAAATTCCTCCAGCAAGCCAAGCTGGTTGAGAAGCACAAGGGCGAAATCGTGGACACCACTGGCCGCGTGCTGGGGCACCATGATGGCATCGAATTCTACACCATCGGGCAGCGTAAAGGATTGGGCCTCTCTTCACCCAAGCCTCTTTACGTCATTGAACTCGACCCAAAAGCGAACCGCGTGATCGTGGGAGACGAATCATTGCTCGATCGCGCCGAGTTCACCGTGGACCGCTGCAATTGGATTCCTTTTGAAAACCCGCCAGCCAGCATCGAAGTCACCGCGAAGATCCGCTACAATCATCCAGGGACCCCGGCAACCATAACGCCCGGTGCAAACGGCAGCGCAACCGTGAAACTCCACATCCCTCAGCGTGCCATCACCCCTGGGCAAGCGTGCGTCTTCTATCAGGATGATCTGGTCGTCGGCGGCGGCTGGATCGCCCGCAGCCCACAGCCTTAATTTATCGCACTTCCGCGGTTTTCGCGGGTAGGTTTTCTCTGAACGCAGGATCCAATTCGGACAGCTCCACAAAAACCACACGCTCAGACCAGTTCCCGGTGATCACGGACATCCGCTTCACACTCATGAAAGCTTTGCCGCCCTTTTGTCCGAGGTAACTTGCGGATTCCATTGACCCAACCGGGTTCTGGTAGCGGGATTTGAACTCCCCTCCTGAAATGTGCTTTGGACCAGCGCAACCGGATGGAAGCATAAACACCAAAATCAGGAGGAACGCCTTGGCCGCCATGACCCTTTTGAAAATGTTCATGATCGTTTCTCAACCGCCACAGCCATAGCATCCAGCATCTTGGTCCATGCCCCTTCAGTCCGGCTCACGTAATTGGCCCAGTTCGGGTTTAATTCATGCACCAGGCTGACCTCGCAACCGTTCTCAACCGGTGTAAAGGTTATCCTCACCCGGCTCATGTCAGGCGAGTGTTTGGGCACGCCCCACGTGAACTCCAAATGCGTTGGACGCTCCAGCATCAGGTATTCACCCGTGTGCTCGACGTCCTCACCTCCCCGCCGCTGCACAAACGAGAATTTCCCGCCGGCTCTCGCCTCAACATCCACTCGCACCATTTCACCCATCCCCGGCGCAAACCATTTTCGAATTAGCTCTGGACTCAGCCACGCATCGAACACGAGTTCTGGTGAAACAAAAATTTTTCGAGTCACTCGTGCTTCAAGATGCAATGGGTCGCCCATAACGTTGGTCCAATTACCCGCTTGGTTACGCTTTGCGTCCTTCGTCCACCTCAAAAAATTCGGGCATGGTCATGATATCTTTCCGTTCTGCCAAGCCGCTTTCCTGTTTATATTTCTCCAGCCGGGGAGTGGCCAGGTCCTTCCATCCTAATTTTGAGATAAATGAATTCCAGACCATCAAATCGATTTCACTTAACGACCGCCCCTTCTCAAAACACCATTGTAGAATTTCTTCATCTGTGCCCCCTGCCAGCACTCGATTCCTCAGTTCCTCATAATTCACCCGCAGAAAGCCGATGCACCACCCATCCGCCCCTTTTCCGAGATTCTGATGGAAGTCCGGCCTGAGCTCTCCGCTGGCATAGAGCCGGATTTTGCTCACCATGCGCGGGAAGTACATCATCCCGCCCGCTTTCTCGTAAACGCTCTTCGGAGGCATTTTCATCCGCAATTTTCCTTCCTAATCTTACTCTTAATCGTAATCCTAATCGTCAGGGCTTATTTTCCGTAACGGTCACCTCCACGCATCCCGCCACATATCCGGATACCACCTTCCCTCATCCATCTCGATCAAATCGAAGTCCGTCTGCACACGACCATCTTCTGGAAAGCCGTACTCTTTGATCATTTCTGGAATAAACCCATCCGTCTCGTCGTCATGCCACCCTCGCTTGCTCATGAAGCTATTGTAAATCAGGATCTGTTCGTCCGTGAGCCGATGTCCTTTCGCCTGGCACCATTCCAGCACCTCCTGATCGGATTTTCCCGAAAGCACTTGTGTCTTCACATCCTCGTAACTGACGGAGAGGTACCGGCAGGTACGGCCATCAAAACCCTGGCCCAACATGTCGAAATAATCCTGTGGCAGCTTTCCCGCTGCGTGCAACCGGATTTTCGAACACATCCTGGCGAAGTAAAACATTCCACCTGTTTTTTCGAAACAACCTTTGATCCCTTCAACTTTCATACGGGCTCGACTCGATAACTCTACTCCAAAATCTCAATTTCGTTTTTAAAGGCCTCCTCATTCGTAACAACACCACCTAGTCGCGAGTTCATTGGCTCCGAGTTTTCTCACGGCGGCCACACCACGCCCCCCAACTCCTTGGGCAATTGCTTCGGGTCCACCGGCCAGAAGAGCTTGATGTCGAAACTCTCACCGGGCCCAAATTCATTCTCGGGCGCGCCGATGATAAGCCAGAGGACTTCCGCGTCGGTATCATTGAACACCTGTCGCATCATTTGCGGCCCAACAAGCACCCCGCCGTGCTTCGGCACCGTCAGCGTCTCCTCACCCACCCGAATACGTCCCACACCCTCCAAAACAAAATAGAACTCCTCCGCCTTCACATGCTTGTGGAGGGTATTCGCGCTCTTCGCCGGGAAGCGCCAAAGCCTCGCGCCTAAAAGCTCACTCTTCGTGCGTTCAAGAAAATCCGCGTAGGGGATTTTCATCGGGTTGGCTTCCTTCCAGGACAAGTCCTCCGGCTTGATTAAAAAATATCCCTCGATTGCTTTCATTTACCCAAACGAACGCGTCGGTCACTCCCTTCTCAAATAAATATAAGCCACGGTGCCGAATGCAGCCACCGACCCAAGCAGGCACAGAAAGACGCCTCCTCCACTCTCCATGGCGATCGCCTTGAAAATTCCTACGACACCTGCGATCAGGCAGCCGAGTATGGCAAAACCAACCACGGTGGCCGCTGATGAATTGCGCTCAGAAGCACGGGTCTGCTGAGTCTCCGCTGGGATATCCGTTTGTTTAGTCATAAAATAGCATGTGGTCTTACCGGGCTTTCGGTCCAAGCGATTTTAACCTGAGCCTTGTCGCCTGCCGGTTCTCACTGAGTTTGACCTTAGACCCGCCCAAATTTCTTTGTCAAAACTTTATACCTGGGTGTTGTCGCGCAAGTTAGATTTTTCTGCTCCTGGAAACCACTCGGTATGCTGGTCGCCACCACGGCCCCAGTAAGTGACGCGCTGCCCGCGCAGGAAAGCGATATAGCCCTGCACGCCAGCCTCCATCGCGCGCCGGGTAAAGTCCCTGTAATGCTGGCCGTGCCGCTGGCTGTCGAGAATCGCCGCGCGCAGCCCGGCAGCATCGAAGTCGGACGCAACCGGTGGGAGGCCTTCGTAGGTAATGGACGTCGTCACGACTTGGCCTGTGGCATTGTAGAACGTCTTCCGGAGCGCGACGTAATCGACGTGGTAATACTCCACGCCAGTTTCCATCAACCTGCGAACAACCTCCGGGAAAGGAATGCTTCCGGAGAGAGTGGCACGAGCGGCCTCCGCAACGATTTCTGTATTCATAATGTCTGATGTCTGAATCCGTCATGAATAAATACATCGCCTCATCTTTGCGACCTTGGCATCTTTGCGACTTTGCGTTGCTCAAGAGAATGCACGAAACCCCGCTAACGCCTGCCGGGAAAGCCCGAACAACGAACGCTATCCAAAGTTCCATTTATCCCGAACTAGGAATCGAAGCTCGTCTTGATCACCCCCGCCAAATCCGTCAGCAACCGCTCCCCATTCCCGATGTAAGACGAGCCGTGCATCACCGCCAGCGTTTCCGGCTTCAGCCCGGCCAGCGAGCGCAAGACCCCTTCAGTCTGGCCCGTGTATGGCATATAACCCGCCAGCGGGCCTTGCTGCAATTGCTCCATCGCCTTCTGCGTCGGCCCAATCAGATCCGACCTCGTCAAAGGTTCAACATTTCCAAAATGATGAAAAAGGTCGGAACAGAACAAAGTCTTGCGCGTCTCCTCAAACAGCACACCCGCGTCCCACCCATGCGGAATGTGCGGCGACGGATAGAACCGGTAACGATACTTGCCCGTGCTGAGCACATCCTGAGCCGTCATCCCGCGCGCCGGCCGGATTGAAAAATCGTCCACGCTCACGAGCTTGCCCACCAGCGTGCAGACCGGCTGGGCTTGCGGCGCAAGTTGCAACCAGTCATTGAGCGCGCCACATTCGTCCGATTCAAAGTGACTCCACGCAATATGCCGAAGCTTCGCCGGGTCGATCAGCTTGGCCACTGCCTCCCGCAGAGCGGGAAACATCCCCTTCAACCCCGCGTGAAAGAGCAATGGTTCCTCATCCCGCACGAGGAAATGGTTGAACTGCATGTCAATCTCCGGAACGTAAACCGAGAGCCGGAAAAGGTCTGGGGCGATTTCGTTAATAGCGGTCATAGTAAAAACAGGGTATCCATAAGATGCACCCTCCTATGGCTTACAAAACAATGGCCCCCACGTCCACAAGGAAAGTATCCCAATGATTACTGAGTCAGTTCTGCCTGGACTATGTTCGCTGGCCCAATATGCGCCGCCAAGGAGGATTGCCAGCATCAACGCGGCACACGACCACCGAAAAACACCAGCTCCCTGTCTGGCATGGTGGCTCCTCGCTTCTAACAGCCTTTACGTCGAAACTCCTCACGATAACTATCAATGCCATCCTGATAAATCCCTGCAGGGCCGAACCACTTCCACCTGAGTCGCGTCTTGAGCCAGAGCCAAAACTTGTACTCAGGGTCATCAGGCGTGACGTCATAGATCCCGTCCCAAAGCCCATCTTCGTCACTCCCGGCCGTCTTAATCCGAAGAACTCCGCCAGGGCGAAGCTCTGCGCTTTTCACAAAATAATAAATAGTGCACATCTTACCCGCATTCCTCACTCTGAATCGGAGCGGAAATTCCAACCTTCATGCCACCGCTTTTTCATGATGTCCTTTGGCTATGCAAAGAAACTCCTCGAATTCTGGCAGTCCCGCGAAGGCCCGACGAGGAACGATGATAGCGGCCAAGGCGTTTATGTAAATGTAAGCGTAATCATCTGCTGCCTCCACTCTCTCAACTGCGCGCCATGCCGTAGTGCTTTGGGCGAGTTCGCCCGAATCAGTGACGCCGTTGGGTGAGATCGTCACCCGGTGACGGCTGAACAAATGGCGATTCTGCCCCTCGCTTACCATGCCGTTTACCATTTTGCGCAGCTTGCGGCGATACGCCCATGGGAAATACACAAGGTAGACAGGGATGCCGCTGAATAGTGGCAGCAAATCGAGAAACGTCCGGAACGGGGTGCCACGCTGGGTGTCGGCCAAATACCAAATGCCGATGCATACAACTAGCCAGATAACGGCAGGGCCAAACCATGAGCGCAAATACTGCTGACGGGCGGTGGGAGAGTGGCGGTTGTGATAAAGATTGAACGCGCTCACATCCTCCTTGGTGATTTCATATTCTACCGTCATGGTGGTAATATTCGTGTTTAACCCGTTCCCCATCCGATGACCTGCGAAGCAGTCCGCAAGTTCAAATATAAAGCCAGATTTTGCCCGATGCGATTTTTGTTAATCCGGTCATTCTTCCATCCAGTTCAGACTCTATTTGCTTTTGAAGCTCCCGGACACTTTCGGGTATACCGGGAATCGCATCCCATAACGCCTGATACTGTATTTCGCTCGCGGCGGCACTTCCGGGAAGACCCTTCTATCAATTACTCCCAATCCTATCAGTTTCTTGAAATAGTAGCTCTGAAATCGTGTCGTGAGTCCCGGCAATGCCTTCGCTATCGCACTCGGCCGACAGCTGCCCGGACGGCTCTCAGCGTACTTTTCCCCATTAAACATTTCACAAACTTTTTCGCCTGAAATAGTACATTATCCGGGTCTAACCCATGTGGTCTGATCTGACCCGCTCGGCAGCGAACTCCGCGCGCGCCGCTCCGTCCAGTGGCCTGTCCCGCTCCTCGCACCAGGCGACCAGAATTCGCACATCGACATCAACCCTGCGAGCGACCACTCCCCGTTTGCGTAAATCCTCCATCGTCCGCAAAATGGCCGCCAGCCACTCATCATACGTCTTCGCCATACCTTCAGGGTCCACGGACAGCGCCAGCAATAATCCATACTGCTCCGGACGATACCATGCCACACCAACCACTATGCTTGATGGTTCCATAGCAAAAATGCGAAACGTCAACTAATTTTTAGCGTCTCGTTGTCATGACCGGCTGGCTCCTGAATACCACGAAGGCCGGTCCGCGTCCGAGCCGAAAAACTGCCAATCATTCAAAGTGTCGATGAAATGCTGCCGCTCATAATTTATGTAGGCTGGGACAAAAAGAATCGACCAGAAATAATCATTGCCTTGGGGGTTTGGCAACCGCGTAGACGGCTGGTCGGCAACCGAGATGACTGCACCCATCCGTTGTCCGAACTGGTGAACCAGCCCGAGATACTGGTGGCTGCTGCCGTCTGGTAACGTGAGAACGATTGGCGAGGTGAACTGAATCCCTAGATCAGCTGCTGCCTGCCTCCACGCTGCAACTACTTTAGCTTCCGTATCTGTCATTGGGTGTGGGATGGCTTAGCTTTGGCGGTGCCTAACGCTTAATGGCCAATTTTATCTAGGCAATCGAGAGAGAATGGGCAAGCGGGTGAGGAATGTTTACTGGCCTGCCCACTTTTCACTTCACCTCTGTGTTGGTAGGAGCGCAATTCTAGCAAATACTAAAATTGCCGGGAACGCTTTCGCCGCACTTTGGGCACGGCCATTCTGCGCGAGTCTCAAGGTCTGGAGCGGTGGCGCTTCTCAGCAGGGCTACGGCTTCGTCGTAACGAGAATCATCTGCGATGCACAAAGCTGGATCGAAAATTGGCGATTGAACCAATCCAAAACCTCCCGCGCCCAAGGATGCCGATGAATGTTCGTTCCGAATGAAACAGTCGATCCCTGCCTCATTGAGGATCGACTTGTGAAAACCAACCACGGTGGGATCACGATGAACTGAAACCTCTTTCATATTTTTCTTTATACCGGCTAAAGCGCCAATTCATCAACTGCAATCGCAACACCCTTGATTCTCCCATTTCACTCCCTCGTGCCGGCCAAGGGGAGAATTCTGTGAAGACGAAAGGTAATATGCCCGTGTTGTGTTTTGCGGCCCCAGAACCTTAACTCTCATTCCAGCCAAGACGCAACCCACCCTCGGTTCGGGGTGGTTGCAAGCCAAGGCACTGACAAACAATCCCCTCAGTAAATCAAATTTTCGCTAAACTCAGGAATCCGCCCCTCCTCCACATCCTTTTTCCACAGGTTAAGCTTCTCATTGTTGCCCCAGAATTTTCGGCACAGCTCGAAATACTGGAGCACCGTGGCTTGCTCACCCCGCTCCAAAAGATCCTTGGCCAAACCCATGTTCGGACCAAAACTGCCCAGCACCGGGGAACCGCTCGTTTCCCCCGCCGCCAGCAAATGCCGCTTCGCATCAGTCAGCCGTCCTTCATCCGCTGCGATGCGCCCCAACACCACGTTCGCATCATGCACCACGTCTCCATTTGCCTTCTCCGGTGAACCGCGGCTGTACTTTTCGTTCAGAATCATCGCATCTTCCGCAAAGTGCCGTGCCTCCTCCGTGCGTCCCATGGCCAGACTCGCCTTCGCCGCGGTGTGTAAGGATACAAATCGCAAATACGCGTTCGTGCCGTTGGTTACCCCTCGCATCGCCATCGCATATGTATTCGTCGCATGCGCCTCCATGCCCTTCCACTCTGGACGGAACCGGATCGGTGCGCTGCCGCCCGAGCTTAACAGCGGACGGAGCAGACCCTGCAAACCGGTCGGCTGGCTGGCTCGCGCTTCCACGAGACGCTCGCGCAAGTCACGTGTCTCATTCCGCAGTTTGATCAATTCCCAGCGCTCCTGGTCCGGCGGATTCACAGGGCCTGCCCTCCCCTTGTCCAGGCCTGAAGTCAGCGCGCTCCGCAGAGCTTGCCGCACCGCCGCCTGCTCCAGGCGCAAGCTGCTGATGATCCCCGCCTCCCAGGCCGCGGTGGCAACGGCAATCAGATTGGTTGCGCAAAGAATTGTGATGAGCGGCCGCGAATTTTTCATACTATAGCTGGAGGGGTGGAGCGTCGTTTGTGATCCCGGAACGTTTTGCTCACGGTCGCCTCAAAGGCTCGATAGTGTCCATGCGCTATCCAGTGCTCGTGAACCCCTACCCTGCCCTCATACTCTCCATCCAACTGCTTTGACGGAAACCGGGATTGCCTCGTCGGCATCCGGAATTCTCGCGGCAAATGCCGGGTGCTCTCACGCAGTTGTTGATTGGAGTTCCTCATACATGCTTCAGGTTACCCGAACCCCGGCAATGGAACAACTCTGTTCGAATGTCGCCATCCACTGGTCCATTGTCCCAATTGTCGAGTGACCACGGTGGCGGAGTTCTCGCTCTGCAGACGGCACATTGAGATAAAAGGT
>JAQGOV010000357.1 GCA_028293425.1 Verrucomicrobiales bacterium | reverse complement strand
CTAAACGGCGGCCTTCAACCTGACGATCTTGTTCCGTTTCAGGCTGGCAGGTGTGAGGCTCCAAAATTCTTTGGTGTCCTTTTCCTTCACCAAATTTTTATAGTAGGTGTGAATCACTTCTGGAGTGTTCCCGGCCCAGCTTGCGGTCTTTCCCTCGTGCTGCTGCTGCTTGAAATGGTGTGAAATCGCAGTATGGCGCATTACGTCTTCAACCCACGGCTTCAAATCCGTGGAATCAGGCTTCCCTTTAATCTCATTGCCAAATCCGGCTGCGAGGCGCACACGGTCCCAAATTCTGCGCCAGTTCTTCGGCACGATAGGAGTCTTTTTCACGGCATGTGGAAGCAGAAATCGGATCAGGTTTTCGGACATCTCCACATCACGAACCCCGCGCTTCTTTGCTATTGCTGCCGTAATCGAAACCACCTTGTGCTCGAAATCGATATTGTCCCACTTCAGCCTCGATAATTCTGTTGGACGAATACCCGCGAACAAGCCGAGCGCAACATAGGGCAGTGCGGCACCGCTCTCCTGCTTCATCGCCACTTTCAAGAGTCTGCGCACGTCTGCAACCTGCAGCACTTCAGGCTTCTCACGGTCTGCCCGAATCTTCTCAAATTCCTCCACCGGGCTCGTCACTGCGTATTTCTTCTTTACTGCCCATTTGAAGAACGTTCCGAGTTTACTCTTATTATTGATGGCCGTTCGTGCGGTCGTCCCGGGGCGATGAATCAGCTCGGTCAACTCATGCGCCAGAATCTCCGCCACCTGACGGTCGCCATACAACTTCTCCAAGTCGCCCACGCGGTCGTTGTAGTCCCGCACAGTGTCTGGCCGGCACTTTGCATCCTCCCGGCTCTTGATGAACTCCTTGAAAGCTTCCTTGACCGTTTTCTTAACCAGCGGCTCCCGGTAATGCTCTTTCCAATATCGCACGGCCAAGAGAGGACACTTATCACCCATTTCGGCGAATACGCGCTCAGCCACAGCGACCTGTGGATCCGTAAGCCTCGTGCTGACCATGCGAGTGGCGGAGGCCGGCGCCTCCAAATACTCCCGCTCCAACTCATTCCGTTTTTCCACCGCAACCAATCGCTCAGGAAAATTGAGGCGCACTTGTTTGCCATCCCGTTTGCACCCGGTGACCCGATAAGCCGTAGACCCGCCGGGGTTCGTGAATTCAACAACCTTGAATCGTTCCCTTACTTTCATCTGTATGCATTTTAGCAAATCATTTAGCAAATGAGCAATACAAATCAGATAACCACTGCAAACACAGGCGGAAACCTATGTGGAGCCACGGTTTCCTAAACCGTTGATCCCGGTTCAATTCCGGGCGGGGGTACCAGCCGGGCCGCTTCATCATACAGTTTAGGGGTAAAGCATTGCGGCATGGTCACTTTCTGATAGGTTCACCGAATGAAATTTGATAAGGACGCCGTCATGCGGCAAACACTGGAGTCACTCGTGAAGCAGGTTGATGCCAAGTTGCTGGCGGCTGGCCTCAGGACCTCTAAAGCCAAGATTGTCGGCAATGGAAGGGATTTAAGGGTTGAGGTTAGCGGACCCAAAGCAACGGCAGAAAAGGCGCAGGAGATTCTAAAAAGCTGCACAAAGTGATTTCGGAAGCTGGCCGGGCCTTTGTTTAAAAGTGCTTCCGGCTATTACGATTACGTGTCAGGCCGTTTATGGAAGCCCCTGTGGCCGCCACATGACAGATTTATCACAAATGCTTGCCAGTTGTCCCTGGTGCGTGGAATATTAAGATCTCGGTCGGATAGCTGCGCGGGTGATTCCGTTCAGTGACAAGGGTCACGCCTTCTGACCGGGATTTTTTATTTCTGGTGCGAGCATCTCGCAATGAATCGCACGTAACGCGGTTTCAGGACTCCCTTACCACAATTCCTTGAGGTCTGGATCTTCCTTGGCGTGGCGTTTGAGGTCATCGGGCTGGTCGGACTCGGTGAAAGCCTTTTCCAAGCGGGTGCGAGCTTCTTCCAGTTTTCCAAGCCGGCAGGCGTAACAGGCGAGGTCGTATTCCATAACCGCTAGTTTTGGAAAAGTTGGCAACACTGCGTAGAGTGTATCGTAAGCTTCCTGGGTTTTGCCTTGGAAATGGAGGCACTGGCTCAGGGAAATCCAGCCGGAGGGGTGCTCGGGAGCGACTTTGGTGAGGGCTCGAGCGATTTGCTCGCACATGACCCAATCCTTTGTTTGAGCGTAGATTTTGTACCGAACGGCCAGGACATCGGGGTGAGCCCGGAGAACGGAGGTAACGGAATCCAATTCCTTGGTGGCTTCGACCAGATCACCCAATTCCAGCCAGCCTTCGGCGGCCCGGACGCGGTGGGCGTCCTCATGCTGAAGCGGCTGGTTCATCATATTCACAGATAAACTTTGGCGGAAGAGAGTGACTCGTTCAAGCCTTTGAGATTCAAGGAGTCTTTACCGTGACGCTTCTTTTCTTCAGCGCGGATTCAAGAGCGGCGCGGTCCGTTTTTTCGGGATCGATGAGGGCAGTGATGCGGCCCTCCTTGAAGCTAGCCGTGGCTTGCTCAACTCCCTCCAGCTTATAAATGCTTTCGTACGCGGCCAGAGCGCAGGCCTTGCAATCCAGTCCCGCCACAGGAATCTCGACCCGCTTCAGCTTGTCCTTTGGTGTTGTGGTCAGCGGTTGCACGCCGAGCGTATGGTGGGAAGCCGAGCGTAGCTTTTCATCAAAGCGTTTGACGATATCGGCTGGTTTTGTGCCCAGGAATATTTTGGCGGGGTCGTAAGTAAAGGTAGCTTCGGCAAAGTTGAAGTCCAACCGGACCAGGTGCACTCCGGGCAATTTCTCCAGGGCGGTGCGGAGATCGGCTTCGCGCTCGGGGGAGAAGAGTCCGGAAATGCGATGAGTAACGGTTTCTTCTGCGGCGCGAGCAAGAGGGCAGGAGATGTTCAGACACAAAAGAAGCAACAGATATGGTGAAACTTTCATCGGGTTTGGAAAAGGTTGCTTTGCACCAGTTCGTGGATGAGGGCCCGGATGCCTCCACCTTTCTTTTGCGTGTTCGACACTATTGCGGCAATCGCATCGCGGTCGCTGAAGGTCAGGCTGCGTCCCGTGGAGTAGATGGCAAACTGCTCCGCCAGGTTTCGGAGCAAAGGCTCCGGATCAGCAGCCAGCAGAGCCTGCAGTTCGCGGATGCCGCTGAACTTTCGGCCATCCGGCAGCGTCCCTGAAGAATCAACCGGCGGACCGAGTTTGAAGCTGATGCCGATGAAAGGGTCGATGGAGCCCCGGGGGGCAGGTTCGCCAGTCCCGATGGAGCGATAGCGATCGCGATAGCCGCCGATGACGTCGAAGGATTCGAGGGCGAAACCAGCGGGATCCATTTGGGCATGACAGGCAGCGCAGTTGGCGTCGCTTCGATGCTTTTCGAGCTGTTCGCGGATCGTGCTTGCTCCACGGACGTCGGGTTCAATGGCCGGGATGTTTGGTGGCGGCGGCTCCGGCGGTTTTCCCAAAAGGCGCGCCACGACGAACGCTCCGCGCGGGACAGGGGAGGTTGTCGTGCCATTAGCGGTGACTTTCAAAACAGCAGCTTGCGTGAGGAACCCGCCGCGTGGGGAGCCTTTGGGCAGCGGAACCCGCCGGATCTGGGAGCCGACGACATCCGGAATTCCATAATGAACCGCGAGCTTCTGGTTGAGCATGGCAAAGTCGGAGCGCACGAGGTAGCGAGCGTTTAAATCCTGGTCGATCAGTTCGCGGAAGAAGGCCCGCGTTTCGGCCACCATGGAATCTTGCAGGTAAGGACTGAATTCAGGATAAAGTTTTCGGTCGGGATCGTTGGCGGCAATCTGGCGGAGCTTTAGCCATTGACCCACGAAATCCTCGACGAACCGCTTTGATTTGGGATCTTTCAACATGCGTTCCACTTCGTCCCTGAGCACCTTGGGATTGTGGAGTTTGCCAGAGGCGGAAAGCTTCGTGAGTTGCTCATCAGGCAACGAATTCCAAAGAAAGTAAGAAAGCCGGCTGGCCAGGGCAAAGTCATCCAATTGTCCGAGAGGTTCGACGCGGTAAAGAAAATCCGGAGAGCACAAAGCAGCTCGGTAAGCCCAACGCATGGCGGTTTCGAAGCAATCGCCCGCTTTCAGCCGCTCCTCGACCTTCCAGACATATTCCTGGCGGACGTCAGCGGCCACAGGTTGCCGGAATGCCCTTGGCAGGAAGCTGCCGAGCAATTGATCGGCATCCGAGGCTGGCTGGGCGCTTTGCACGGTCCACAAACCTTTGACCGGATCCGGCCTGTTTTTCGCGGCACCGAGCTGGCGAACCTGCTTGCGAACAGGCGGACGAACTCCCGGGTTTTCCGTTGGTTCAAATTCCACCAACGGCAGTTCCCCGAGTAAAGTGCGATGCGCCACGGGCGGCCAGACCTCATTGAGCGGCCCTTCAATATCCAGCCAATCGCAGGCGATGCCGGGTCCCGTGAATGCCATGGCTCGGCCTTTGCGCGAATAGTTGGCCACAGGTGCGAGCGAGGCGACATTGAACCCGATGATTTCATTGTGATTTAACCAGGTGATGACCTCGTGTTCCCTGGAATCGATCGATGGGGCATCGTAATAGCCGAGGACATAGCTGGGGTGCTGTCCCCCGCGTCCGTCGCCGGTCAATTGCACGACCGAAAGGCGGGCAGCTTCGGTGCCTCGAGAAGGAAGAACCTTTCCTTTATCCCACTGAAAACTCCAAAGCGAGGTGCGCACACGGTATTTGCCGGGATAGATGGTGACGTGCTCGATGAAGTAAGGGCTAAGCGATTCGTCCTCGTGACGGAAAAGGCCAACCGTGGCACCATTGCTGAAGGAGCCCATGCGCTCGTGGGCGCCTTCGTCAAGGTGGCCTTGTTCACCGGCTGGCGGGAACTCGGGATCGGGTTGCTTGTTCTTCAGCAACACGCCGTCGCCATTCATCACGACATGAGCCACGAAACCGCCGCTGTTGACGAGCGAGATGCGCCGGGTCTGAACAGCCGGGGGAGTTGGCCGAGTAGCGATGGCCATGTCCAGCACGCGGTCGGCAGCTTCGACGTATTTGGCGAGGTTGACGTGAGAGATATCAAGCGCGTC
>JAQGOV010000341.1 GCA_028293425.1 Verrucomicrobiales bacterium | reverse complement strand
TCACCCCGAGGTGGTCCACACCCCGCGCGGTTCGGAGATCATTCGCAATTTTGTCCACCACATTTGCGGATGCAGTAACTCATGGACCATGCACAATTACGTGGATCAGGCCGTGGCCGATATCCGGTCCCAGGTCGGTAAAGAAAGAATTGTCCTCGGCCTGAGCGGCGGGGTGGACTCCAGCGTCGCTGCTGCTCTTATCCATAAGGCTGTTGGCGACCAGCTCACCTGCATTTTCGTCAACAACGGCGTCCTCCGCGGACGCGAAGCAGAGGTGGTCCAGGAGGTCTTTGGCCGCAATTTCAAGATCAAGCTTCATTACGTGAACGCTTCCCGGCTTTTCCTCCAGAAACTGAAGGGCGTCACCGACCCGGAGCGCAAGCGCAAGATCATCGGCAAAACCTTCATCGACGTCTTCCAAACGGCCACGCTCAAAGTCGGCAAAGCCAGGTTCCTGGCCCAGGGCACCCTTTACCCGGACGTGATTGAGTCCGTCCCCATCGCCGGCAACCCGGCGGCCATGATCAAGAGCCATCACAACGTGGGTGGGCTTCCGAAGAAAATGAAGTTCCAGCTCGTGGAGCCGCTCAAGTGCCTGTTCAAGGACGAAGTTCGGCAGCTCGGTCTTGAGCTGGGCTTGCCCAAGGAAATCGTTTATCGCCAGCCATTCCCTGGACCCGGGTTGGCCGTGCGTATCCTGGGCGAAGTCACCCCGCGCCGTTGTCAAATCCTCCGCGAAGCCGACACCATCGTTGTCGAGGAAATGAAAGCCGCCGATCTTTATTATAAGATTTGGCAAAGCTTCGCCGTGCTCCTCCCCATCCGCAGCGTCGGAGTCATGGGCGACGAACGCACCTACGACTACACCATCGCCATTCGTGCCGTGGAGTCTCAGGACGGCATGACCGCCGATTGGGTGAAGCTTCCCTACGATCTCCTCGAGAAACTCTCCAGCCGCATCATCAACGAAGTAAAAGGCATCAACCGCGTCTGTTTGGATATCTCAAGCAAACCGCCTGCAACCATCGAGTGGGAATAACTTACGGGTTGAGCTTCACCCTGTAAAACCGACCAGGCGATCCCGCCGCCAGCGAGTCCGTGTAAGTAGTGATCGGCTGGGTGCTGACAAACGGTGAAAAAGGCTTCCACGCTCCAACCAGCGAGGCCGTCGACAGGTTTGTTGCCCATTCCACGGTATAGCTCACGCCAGGCGCGGATTGCCACGACACCACGATGTCGCTCCCTGACTTGGCAACACTGACAATGCGGCCAGGGTGGGATCCGGGATCTCCCGGGTTGAATCCTAATTCAAGCTCGCTCACGTCAAAATATCCGTCTCCATCCCGATCAAGGGCCAGGCGCGCCCCTGATCCTTGCGGCACGAGGAGAGCCGTAAACTCGTTTCCAGGTGCCGCCGAAGCGATGATCTCCGACATTGTGGCCGGGGCCTCGTTATGGCGATTCGGTTGAAAATTCTGGGTCGAGCGCCGCAACAGCCAGCTCTCCAACAGCCCGCTTTTCCTGCCTCGAATCACCAGCTCCAGGCGGCTATTGGTCCGCATAGCCAGGTTAAACATGTCGTTTAATGCCGGGTTGGTTGCCGGAGAACTCAGCGTCACCTGCTTTCCCGTGGCAGCGGGCACATCCTGGCTGGGACCACTTGGATTCACCGTCAGATCCGACCCCGAAAAACAAAGCAGGAACGCCGTCAGATCCGCAATCGTTTGATCAGTCAAAGCCACGTCGGGAAAACCGTGCGTCAGGAAACTGGTCAGGGTATCCACGCGGCCATCGTGCATGAAGCCAAAGCCCGCTCGGCTATTGGTGCTCATCCCATCCATCCCCAATTTTTCCATGACGCTGCGGAGTTGCGGCGACTTGAACGCGCCTTGGCTTCCCTCGCGTCCGGAGAAAAGAAGTTCGTTGCCGTTGATGTTCCGGCCCTGGTTAAAGTCATGGCAGAGGCGGCAATTGGAGGAATCGAACTTTGCGAATCCTTGCTGGGCATTGCCGGGCGGCAGTGGCATCCGCCCTGAACCGTCGGCTGGCGTTCTTCCAAAGAGCCCCGGCAAGGGCAGGGAAGTGGGGAGCGAATTTGAAAAGGTTCGCAGGTAATTAGGCGGAAAAAAGATGCTCGCCAGCATCCCCTTGAACTCAGCCATTTCGTTGGTCGTAAGAATGACGTCATTCGCCTGCAGGTTCGTGAAGGTGCTGTTGAAATCTTCAAGCCCTTTCCGGTCGCCTCGCCAATGCAATGGCTGCTGCAAAAGGGGGAAACCATTGAACTGCGCGGGGGTAATAATATCCTGCAACGTTTGCGTCACCATCGGGCCCTTCATCGGATGAAAGCTGAAGCCTGAGTTGGTCACGAGGTTGCCCGACGGGTTGCCAAGGTCCCAGGCAAGGCGATCTCCCCGCGCGTCCACATGGCACGAAGCGCATGACGCAATCCCCAGCCCGCTTGTCTTCCGCGTATCGTAAAGATGACGGCGCCCTTTCCTCACGATCTCAGGGGTTGGATCAAATACCAGCACGTTCGTCAGCACACTCCTCGAAACAGGATCCACCACGGAAATGGACGAGGAAAATCTGTTCCACACGTAAATGCGGCCGCGGCCCTCATCGAGTGCAATGCCAGTTGGCCCTTCTTCCAGTTCAATAGGCTCCGGATTCGTCCGTTGCCCATCCGAATTTACAATCACCAGATTGCGTGATCCCATCCCGGTAATATAGGCGTGCGTCCCATCCCCGCTCCACTCAATCCCCCTGGGATCACCGAGTGCAAGGGCTCGTTCGGCTTGCGGCAGGGTTCTCTTCATATAATCAAGATGTGGATTCAGATCCCGTATCCGGTTGGTGTGTGTGTTCGGATCCACCAGCGCAAATTCAACTCGCAGAAATACCCCACTCAGCACAGGCTCGAACCGGCGTTCGTTGGTTGCATCCGTCCCCACCACCGCGATTTCGCCCGAGACCGGATTCACTCCGATTGCCATGCAAATGTTCATCAGTCGCTGGGCATAGCTTATTTGGAGACTAGTGGTATCGATGATTGCCACATCACGGTCCGGCAAATCCCAACCTGGTATGCGGCCGGACATAGCTGCGTTGGTCCCCGAAACCCATTCCGTCCAGTCTCCGTGGTTATCATCCATCCAGCGTCCGAGCGCATTCTTCCGAACCAGGTGGCTCACTTTGGGTGGCGCGTTGGTGAGCGCTTTTGCCGGGAAGAAGTTAGTGCCCGAGTTGGGCGGCGGGTTGACACCGCCGTAAGGTCCCGCCGGATCTTCAAGCGGACCCGGACCGGGTGGTTCGTTCAACTCCGTTAAACTCGCGCCTATGACCGTGGTGCCATTGCCAGATTCAAAAATGGCCACGTAAACTTTCGAACCATCAGGACTGGCCGCCATGGCGCGCGGACGCTCCGCATCAATCGCGAGGGTTGCTAAAGGCGAGCGAGTTACAGGATCAATGACCAACACCGCATTCGTTCTTGCGCAGGAAACCCATGCGCGGCGCGGTGTGCCGGCAAACACCAGGTCGCTCGGCCCTGCCGGGGTATCCAGAGTGGCAACCACATTTTGCGCAACCACATCGATGATGCTGATGGAGGAAGAGATGAAATTGACCACCCAAAGTTCGGTGGCGGAAGCGAACCTCGCCGTAATTGGATCCAATCCCACCGGAACACTGCCTATGGGAATCGGTATCCCCGAAGACACGTCGAAGAGTTCCACGCGATTATCCGGCAGGTTGCATACCGCGAGGGTATGGCCATCTGGCCCCAGCGCAATCGGATGCACTGGCGCGGTCTCAAAATTTACAAAGTTGGTGATTGCGCTTCTGCCGCTGCCTGCACTCACCAGCAGGGCGAGAACAACCAGGGGAAAACAACAAAGTGTTCCGAGTGTACGCATCGGTGGGAAAACGCTTCCAGCCTAACCTGACCTCAGGTCCCTTGCGCCTCGAAACCCAACTTCTTCCGGCTCAGACGAGTGATTAAACGTGTACATAATACAACCAGCAAGTGGGGAGTGGTTTCTAACATCATGTCCATCCTGTCCAAATTGTCAAACCTTTACGCTTTACCTGCCGCGTAGTTTTCAACCCAGGACTTTTTGTAGTTAGCAAAGCAGGACAGTTTTCATTTTAGGAGATTTGTGAATAAGAGCGCGGGTTTCTCGTTTTTGGCTGACTGGGCACTAAGACGGAATGGTGGCCGCTCGGATGGAGGCAGCGGATGACGGAGGCTTCCTTGGGATGTTCGAGTCGAATCCGCTCGGCACCGATGGGAATACGGTCATCGGTTCCGATTTTGAGGGAGGTCCTCAGGCTCCAAACATAGGGCCACCAAGGGCAGCGAGGGGCTGGCCTCAAGACCGAGCGGTTCTCCTTGCTGCCAGATCCCGCGCCCTCTCACGGGAATTCTTTTTCCGGGTTCCATCCTTCTGTCCGTAATTTTTCTGTCTTCAAGCCAAAGGCGCGACAGTATTCGGTAGAACCAATTTCCCTCCACTGCTATCAACGCGACATTCCACGGCAAGCGGGGCGTCCAATAACCAAACGGAAAAGGTGCAAATGCCGAAACGATCCTTAACCATCACCGTCAAAGCTCATTCTTTGAGCCCCTCAAGAACTATCTTGTTTGTCCACAGACTGATGTGCCATTCCCGGCCACGGATCTTTTGGGCCAATTCGATTTTGCACTGAAGCACGTCCCGATTCCTGAACGGTCCGCCGGACATCATAGCCAGGGAGTTCACACGCGCATTCATGGCGTGTTCACTCTGCCAGTTTCCCAACGGCAAAACTAACTTATTATCTTTATAAAGCTTAGCTTCAAATTGGGTCCAAACATCTGGGAATGGGAACGCCTGCTCCAAGCGCACCTCCCAATCTGGAATTCCCAACCGCTGCTGCCTCATGTCCAGGCGATAGTACTGCTTCGTTAATTCCTCCTTCACTTTGTCGTCCAGAAATCCATCTCGCCATAGCCGTTCTAACATGGTTCCAACATACTGCTTCGTGAGCCGGTTTTTGGTGTCCGCGAAAGTCTTAACCGAGGTCCACTGAAGGGCAGGGTACCCGGCGGCTAATAGGAGTTCGGCCGTCCCCTGTGATACTACGATCAGCTTGCCATCACTCGCGCCTAGGACGCGCCAACCAGCATCCTGAAGCGTTCTTCCGATCGCTCTCGCGGCACTCCAGCGCATTCGGTACGGATCTGAATTGAAGCTCCCAAATTCGTGTCGGCCCAGTTGCCAAAAGTCTCCTGGTGCGATGACACCAGAGGCGCAGGTAAAGGCCGCCAGTGCCTGGCTTAAGTCGCTCAATGATGCGTTCGTCGTCGCTAACCGGTATAATTTGGCGCCAAACATCAATCGCATCCGCAGTTTAAAATATCCAAGGCTGTTCACGAGGGAAGCCAGTTTCGCGGGGCCGGGGCCATGGAATTCAGCAGGAGGGACTTCGAACAGTCGAACGGCCTCACTGCTGGAAATGCTCAGCTCAGGGCCAAGTTCGCCGTTACTCAGCAAACCTGGGAGGAACCAGAGCGAGCAAATGAGCGTTCCAGAAGCGACGGCGCTGGCAAGTAATGTGCGACGGTAGAATCGGCTTTTCATAGCGTCCGCATTAGGCTCATTAAGGAGTCAGGGACGGAGCAGCTCATCGCCAGGCGGCGCGTAAACTGAACAATGCTGCTCATCTGTGCGCTCCAGAAGATCCGCATACGGCATTTTCATCGGATTCGCTTCCCTCCATGAAAAGTCCTCTGGTCTGATGAGGAAATAGCCATCGCTCGCTTTCAGTCATTTTATCCACCGATCAAATAGGACCAATGTGCTTGATTGGGAAGCCATTTCCCACAAACCCATCGCATGTCGCCCAGGCGCCGACGCTTAAAGTTTTCGCTCCTCCGTCGGTCCATCCCCGCCACCCGTAGCCAAAAAATGCTTCAACTCTCAGGCCCTCAAGATCTTCCTCCTGTTTTTATGTGTCAAAATATTTCTCTCTTCAAAACGGATTTTTCTGAGGGGGTATGACGGTATTTGGCATACCCCCTCTGCTAATCTCCTCTCCAGAGAAAATTAGGAACTATGGAAACGAATCGGTGAAATATGCATACCCTCGACAAAAAACAAAAGTTCATCGAGCTGCGCGCCAATGGCCAAACCTTGGCTGATATTGCCCAAATCCTTCAGGTGGCCAAAACCACCGTCTGGCGTTGGAACCAGGAAGAAGAGGAACACATCCGCGAACTCCAGATGATCACGCAGGAGGAGGTGGAAAAGGACTGGCACAAAAACCGCCTCCAACGTCTGCTGGACCTCCAAACCTGCGGCAGTTGGATCCACGAAGCCATGATAGATCAATTTCGGGAGCGGGCCGACAAAATGTGTCTCAAGGAGCTCCTCCTCTTTCAAAACCTCCTCCGTGCCGAGGTGGATACCTATCGTGTCAAACCGCTCCAACGCTCAGGCCCAGACACCAACCCGAAAGGTGGGGCTCGAGCCTCTCAAACCAAAACGGAACAAAACGGAACGATTTCCCCGGAAAATGGAACGGCCGCGCCCGCCTCTTCCCCGTTGAGATCTGAAATTTCAGATCTGAGATCCCCAGCGACTCATGCCGCTGCCCCGCGGATCACAGAAACGGAACAAAACGGAACAAAACGGAACTCCAAGTGGAGACGGCATCTTGCCGTCTCCTCCAACTTTGGTAGTTCTACCCGCACCAGAAACAACTGACGGTTCCCCCAAATCCAAAACGGAACAAAACGGAACGATTCCTCCTGAAAACGGAACGCCCCCTCCAAGATCTAAAACTTCAGATTTAAAATCCCCGGCCCTTGATGCTTCTGCCGCACAAAATGCCGCCATGGATCAAGCCGGAACGGAGTCTGCCCAAGCCGGAACAATAACTCCCCCGGAAATGAGCGCAGACGCTCCCGCGCCTCCCTCCGCTCAGGAACCCCCGGCCACGTAAACCCTCAACCATTGCCTACACCCATTTATGAAGCTGCAAAACCCTTGCCTCCCGTTGCCAACACCACCTTTCACTCTCAACGCCAACCACGTCATGAACCGCTGGAAAGCTCAGGCCAAAAGAATTAAGCCGTCCCGCCCCAACTACGTTCGGATGGCCTGCCAATCCCTGAAAATTCTGATCCGTTGCCGCGAGCGCCTGATGAAGCTGGCCCCACTCCTGTTCGACAGCTATGCCATAGAAAACCAGGTCGTCAAACGCCTGCAGGCCATCAACGAACAGCTCCTTCGCACAGCCCCGTTTTGTAAACCTCACGCGAAGCCGGTCCGCGGCTCTGCAAAGAGAAACATCTGGGCCGAGGCACCAGACCTCCTCGCTCTCGTCACCGAAAAACTCCGCGCCGAGGTCGTTGCTGAAGCATGGAAGAATCTCTCTGCCGAAAAACTTGAATGCGTAAAGCTCGAATGGCAAATTCTCCACTTGGCCGCCACTGTGACGCCCAAGGCGTGGGCCAAGGTCAGCACTCATGTTCACCCCGCAAGTCTCAGCATCTCCGAGATCATGACGGTTTTGTGTCTTCCAGCCGAATTTGGAAAGCTGCGTCGGTGGAACGTGCCTCCCCAGATTTCCAAGCTTGATGCCAGGGCCGCAATCTCCGACGCGTCGGATGACCATCAAGCACACTGTCCGGAAGAATCCATGCCTCGGGCGCAAACAGATCCCATCAAGCAATGCCAGCAACGTGCCGCCGCCACGTATTCTAGCAACATCATCCGCCTCACCACCTTCCTTTCCGTCATGCACGAGGCAGAGGCCGGTTCCTCGGCAGGCGAACCGAAGCTTCCCGTGGCGGTCTGAACAATCCCACCCAAGGCTGTTCTCAACTCAACTACAGGCTCAAATGGAACAGAAAAAAAGGATTAGGGCACATCGCAGCCAAGATGCGCCAGGCTAATAATTTTACTGGCGTAAATTCTTCCGCTCAGGTGGAATATACCCATTCTATCGAGGTCGCCCCCAGAGTTGCTTCGGTGTCGGGTTTGTGAACACTCCGGAGCGGGGAACTGAGCAGATCACGAGCAACCGATTGGTCACACTATGTCGCGGAATGTTTTTAGACCTGAGCACGCCTTCGCCGACTCACTGGACCGTGCCCTTCTAGCCTGCTTCGCGGCCGCCGCCCTGGCTTTGTGTCTGGCTCTCGCAAGCTCTGTTCAGGCCCAGACCTGCATAGTGCTGAGCAAAGAGGGCAGGGTCGAAGCCGCTAAAAAGGGTGCAGCCGATTGGTCAGGTGTTGAAACAAATCAGGTGCTCCAAGTCGGAGACCGTGTCCGGACGGGGCTCCGCAGCCGGGCTACTTTGCAGTGGTCCGATCTGAGCGTCCTTCGCTTGAACGCCGTCACGAGCATCGAATTGGAACCTCCTGAAATTCCTGCGACAAAACCCAAGCTGAATTTGAAATCCGGGGCCGGCTACTTTTTTAACCGTGAGCGGGCCGCCGATGTGCAGTTCCGAACCCCAGTCGCCTCCGGAGCAATCCGCGGGACTGAATTTCATGTGGCGGTTGCCGAGGATGGCAGAACCGTTCTTACTTTGGTGGACGGTTTGGTTGATTTGCAAAATCCACAGGGATCTCTCTCCCTCCAAAGCGGCCAACAGGCCCTGGTCGAACCCGGCAAAGCCCCGGTCAGGACCGCTGCGGTCGATGCCGTCAATGTCATCCAGTGGGTCCTTTACTATCCAGCGGTTCTGGACCCCGATGAACTTCGTTTGCCTCAGGCAGATCAGACATCTCTCAGCGACTCTCTGCAGTCATACCGCGCCGGTAATCTTTTGAAAGCTTTGGATGCCTTCCCGGATACTCGCACTCCGGTGACGGATGCGGAGAAAGCATACCGAGCGCAATTGCTCTTGGTCGCTGGCCAGGTAGATCAGGCCGTCCCTTTGATTGACCGCAATACTTCTCCCTTGGCTCAGGCGGTTCGTGAGATGATCGCTGCCGTCAAAAACCAGTCTTTCTCGTCTGCTACGAACCACTCCACTGCCAGCGAATGGCTCGCCCACTCGTACTACCTGCAAGCCAAACATGATTTGGAGAACGCACTCGTCTCCGCCCGGCAAGCCGTCGCGAAATCGCCGAATTTCGGCGCCGCCTGGATCCGTGTCGCGGAGCTGGAGTTTAGCTTCGGCAGGGCAGGGGAGGCTTTGAAGTCCCTCGACCGTGGCCTTCAAATATCTCCCGCCAACGCCCAGGGCATTGCATTGCGAGGATTTCTTCTCAGTGCGGAAAACCGGAAACCCGAAGCGTTGAAAGCCTTCGACCAGGCGATTGCCTTGGACCCAGCTCTCGCGAATGCCTGGCTCGGTCGCGGGTTGGCCAGGATCCGCCTGGGTCACACTCAAGCCGGCCGTGCTGATCTACAAGTTGCCGCCACTCTGGAGCCGCAGCGTTCCGTGCTACGCAGTTATCTTGGCAAAGCTTTCAGCCATGACTGGGACCAAAAGCGCGCCGAGAAGGAATTCAAGCTGGCCCAGAACCTCGACCCGAACGATCCCACCCCTTGGCTTTATGAAGCGTTGCTTGACCAGCAGGAGAACCGCCTCAACAACTCCGCTCGTGAGTTGCAAAGATCAAAGGAACTTAACCAGAACCGAAGTCTCTTTCGCTCGGGCATGCTCCTCGATCAGGACCAGGCCGTTCGCAGCGCGAATCTCGCTGCCATTTACCGCGACTTGGGCATGACCGAAGTGAGCGTCCGCGAAGCAGCCCGTGCCGTCAGCTATGATTACGGAAATCACTCTGCCCATCTCTTTCTCGCCGAGAGTTACGATGCCTTGCGCGACCCCAAGCTCGTGAACTTGCGCTACGAAACGCCCTGGTTCAGCGAACTCCTTCTCGCCAACTTGCTCGCTCCAGTGGGTGCTAATAATCTCTCCCAGAATATTTCACAACAGGAATACTCCCGCTTTTTCGAGGGCAACCAAATTGGCTTGTTCTCGGACACGGAATACTGGACTCGTGGAAGTTGGATCCAGCGCGGTTCGCAATACGGCACCTTCGGGAACACCAGCTACGCCCTGGATGTCGATTACCGTACGGATAATGGATGGCGTCCCAATAACGACTACGGACAGCTCGCCGTTTCCGCCAGGCTCAAGCACCAGTTCTCCCCGAAAGACAGCGTCTATTTTGAAGTCGGCCAGTCCGATGTTTCCGCCGGGGATGTCGCCCAGTATTATAACCAAAACTCCGCCAGCCGCACCTTCCGCGTAAATGAAAAACAAGTGCCCACTCTGCTCGCGGGATATCATCATGAATGGTCGCCGGGACATCACACCTTGTTTCTCGCCGGACGCTTCGACGACAGCCTGACGATTAACGACAGCGCTAGCCCGCTCTTTTATCTCCAAACGCTCACCAGTCCTTTCAGTGGCAACACGACCACCAATCTTCTCGTGCCGCCGTTTTATTCCCGGGATTACAAGAGCACGCTCCAGGCCTATTCTGGAGAGCTGCAGCAAATTGCCACCCTCCAGAACCACACCCTGGTGGCAGGCGCTCGAGTGCAGCAAGGCTGGGCTCACACCGAATCCCATCTGCGGCGCAGCGTTGGCCCGTTTACTGACGTTGACACAAACCAGGTGGTCTATAGTGACCTGACTAAAATCAGTGTTTATGGTTACGACCAATGGCGCGTATTCGAGCCGCTCTTGCTCACTGCCGGGCTGAGCTATGACCGTTTGTATTACCCCAGGAACATTGACGTTGCTCCGATCACCGATGAGCAATCCAGCACCAGCCGGCTCTCCCCAAAAGCGGGCCTGATTTGGACTCCCATTAAAAATGCGCATCTGCGTGCGGCTTACACGCGCTCGCTCGGCGGTGTCTTCTTTGACAACAGCGTTCGCCTTGAGCCCACTCAAATCGCCGGATTCAACCAGGCCTATCGGAGCATCATTCCGGAGTCGGTCGTGGGGCTCGTTCCGGGAACTCGTTTCGAAACCTGGGACCTCGGACTCGATTATACCGCGCCCACCGACACCTACCTTGGCGCGGCGGGCCAGATCCTAAAGTCGCGCGCCGGACGAACTCTTGGTGCAGTCACGAACAGTGACCCCAACATTCCAATTGGCGACTCGCCTTCCAGCCTCCATCAATCTCTTAACTACGAAGAGAAAAGCATCCTGCTTGATGCCAGCCAGCTAATCGATCGCGACTGGACCGTTGGGGCGCGCTACCGGATGACTCACGCTCATCTCGAGGCGGCCAGCCAGGATCTCCCCACCACGGCCGATCCCAACTTGCTTTTAAATGCGGATCCAACGGCCATCCTCCACCAGGTAAATCTGTATACGATTTTCAACCATCCTTGCGGCTTTTACGCCCAGTTCAACTCTATCTGGTCGCAGCAATCCACGCGTGGCCTAACCGGACAACCGGGCGATGACTTTTGGCAACATAACCTCTTCATCGGCCAAAGGCTTTTCGCACGCCACGCCGATCTCCAGGTCGGTCTGCTTAATCTTACGGACCGCGATTATCATCTGCATCCGCTCACTCTTTACGCTGATCTTCCGCGAGAGCGCACACTGACGGTGCGGTTGAAGTGGTACTTTTAATGAAACTCAAAATCCCATCCAGTAAACAGTGGATTGCCGCGGTCAGTGCCGCTCTGCTTTGCTCTGGCTTGGGCCTGGTGTGTCTGAAGTACTTTATGGGTGCGGGGCTGCGAAACCTGAGTTACGATTACCTCCAGGTTTTAAGAGGTGATCGTGAGGCATCAGAAGCCGTCCTCGTTTGTTTGGACGAAACCTCCCATCAGCATCTCGGTCAGGATTTAAACAAGGCCTGGGATCGTATGCTCCACGCCAAATTGATTGAGCGCCTCTCCCGCGCAGGTGCCAAAGCCATTGTTTTTGATATCGTTTTCAGCGATGCAAATCCGGATAAAAAAGAAGCCGATGATGCTCTGGCTGCCGCAATCAAAAAGAGCGGCCGAGTCATCCTGGCTGCTGACAATGTGGCAAGGGGTCCGAAAAGGAATGAAATGGTCCTGCCGCACGAGCAATTTCAGGATGGGGCAGGAGCAATAGGCTCTGATGAAGTAACCGCCAGCTCTGATATGGTGGTTCGGCTTCAGACGCGAGAAGACCAGCTACCGAGCCTGAGTTGGGCAGCCGCTGAGTTTCTTCATGCGCCCACTACCAAAAGGAAAGACCTTCGAAACAAAGAGTTGTGGTTAAACTATTACGGTCCACCAAACTTTCTACCTTCTTTGAGCTATCACAAAGCGTTGGATCCTGCCGTTTCGCCGGACTCGCTCTTCAAGGACAAAGTGGTTTTTGTCGGTGCCCGCATTATGACGCGATTTGCGGGTGACAGGAAAGATGAGTACCTAAGTCCGTTTTCTCACTGGACCGAGAGAGGCAAGGACAATCATTTCATATCAGGGGTCGAAGTACAGGCAACGAGTTTCCTAAATCTAATGCGCGGCGATGTTTTGCTCCGGCCAGGCAAAGTTGTAGAACAGGTCATTGTATGCGTCTTTGGAGTTGCAATCGCTTTGATTCTGTTGCGCTCCCGCCCCCTCAATGCACTGACGATCAGCGCGGGTGCCGCGGTTCTGGTAGTGGTGTCGGCTTACTTCCTATTTGCACGCTTCCTCGTCTGGTTCCCGTTTCTCATTTTACTCGTGCAAGTTTTCGTCGCGTTGGCGTTTTCCGTGGTTCACAACTCCATTCAACTCTATGTCCAAAGGAAGTTGTTGGAACACACCCTCCAGCTGATTCTGCCGCCGAAGCTCGTCCATAAATACGCTTCCCGACCGGACCTCCTGAAGCCCGGGGCTGAAAAGCAGGTGCTTTCAATTTTGTTCTCAGACATCCAAGACTTCACCAGTATCTCGGAGGGAATGGATTCGGACGACCTCGCGAAGTTAATGAACTCCTATTTCGAAACTGCCGTTTCGCAGTGCATCCATTATACCGATGGCACGATTGTTAAATACCTTGGCGACTCTATTTTTGCCTTCTGGAACGCGCCCGAGCCGCACCATGATCATGCGTTGCGCGCATGCGAGGCCGCCTTGCTTTTCCGCTCCTTGCCCCCGGTTTATGGAAATGGACGGCCATTGCACACCCGCTTGGGCATCCACACGGGAGTCGCAAACGTGGGCAATTTCGGTAGTGCGAAACGAGTGGATTATACCGCTCTCGGCGAAAGCATTAATCTCGCTTCTCGCATGGAGGGATTGAACAAGCACCTGGGCACACGAGTTCTCATTACTGGTGAAACCAGGCACCTGATTGGAGATGCCTTCGTCACTCGTTACCTTGGGTTGTTTCAGCTCAAGGGTTTTGGGAAGCCAGTTGAAGCTTACGAGTTGATTAGCACCCCGCAGGAGGTTGAAGCTACTCGGGCTTGGCGGGAGAGTTTCGCAGCGGCTCACCAGCTTTTTCTCGCTAGGGATTTTAAACGGGCGGAAGAGGGATTTCGAGCCACCTTGCTTCTGCAAAAGGAGGATGGCCCATCCCGTTTTTATCTTGCTCACATTGTTGAGCTTAAGCAGGAAGCCTTGCCGGAAAATTGGCGGGGAGTGATCGAGCTGAAGGAAAAGTAACCCGCGCTTACGGCAGCATGTTTGCCCTGTAAAATCTCCTGGGTTGCACGATGGACTGCAAGTCAATGAAATCGAAAGTGCTGATGAGTGAATTCGTGGTGAGGAGATTCGACCAATTCACCATGTTGGAGGATTGCTGCAGGTTGAATTTCATCCCGGCATGTCCTATGACCTGGAGATGGTAGGCGCCAGCCAGCGTCTTGCCCAGGGAAACCAACTGTGGTTTCGTCACTAAACTGTAGTTAAGCACGAGCGTTCCCATCGCCCCGTTCACGCCATCGATCACAATAAAATTGGTTGTGCCTCCCTGCACCGGGATATTCAGGGAACTCGTCTTCCCATTGGTTCCGCTGTTGTTGTCGCATGCCAGCATCTGGAGTGTCCCGTTCGCGCTCCTCGAATAAATAGCCAAAAGCGTGTCAAAGGAACTCCCATCCGTGTTCAGGAACACAGTGCCAGTCTCCTCGGCCAGCAGTTTCACCCACGTGGACGCTCCACCGACTGCCCCGCAAAACGGCGGCTCGGTTGGATCAGTGGTGGCGCCCACGGTGCTGAAAATCTGTGATCCCGTATAACCCCGAGCCAGGGATGAGGCCTTCGGCACGCCCCGAAATCCTCCCGTCGAACCGGGCGCTCCCAGCGCCAGCAAATTGGTTGAGATCAGCGCGTCGCCAAACTTGTCATATGCCAGCACCGGTTGAATCGACTCGCCAGTCTGGTTAATCTGCAGAGAGGCAGGCACGCTGTTGGCTTGCTGGTTCCCGGCTGTGACTCGCACGTAATAGCTCCCGAGGTTGGCGAATTGCACGTTGCTGACAATCAATGATTGGTTGGTCGCATTCAGGAGTTGCTGGCCGTTGAGAAACCATCGATAGCTTAGCGCAAACGGTTGCTCCTGAACCGTCACTTCAAACGTGCAGCTTCCTCCCAATCCCACCGTCTGGCTTTCCGGATTGATCAGGATCACCGGCAGCTCTTCGGCCCTTTCCTGGAAGTTCCAGCTCAAGATGTAATTTCCGGAAGCTCCCAGAAAGCCGTCTACTTGGATCTGATAAAACACGCCGGCTTGCACATTGACCCGCACCAAACTGCTAAAAGACCCGCCACTGTCGTCATCGCCTGCCAGCGTCGAAAGCGCGTTCACAGCGCTGCCTTTGTAAACCCCAAGCAGGGTGTCAAATGAGCTCCCCACCGTGCTAAAAGTGACAATACCTTTGGCTGGGGCTTGCCAGGTGTACCAAACCGACTTGCCGCCGGGCTTTCCCGCTGGAATCGGTTCACCCGCCTCAACCGTCGCAAACTCGTTGCTGCCGGCCGCCAATCCGGAAGAACCTTCAATGAGAACACGCTGCGCGAAATTATCCCCTGCAGCTAACGATGGCACATTGATCAGAAGCAGGGCAGGTTCGCTCAAGATAGTTTCTCCTCCGTTTGCCAACACGATTACATCATAACTGCCGCCATTTGTGAGCTGGACATTCGTCAGAAAAAGGCACGTGTTCGTGCCGCCTGGAATATTGATGCCATTGTGACGCCATTGGTAAAAAAGGGGCGGAGTTCCAGCGGCGGTTACGCAAAACCTCACGTCGTCGCCAATTGACGCATTGGTTCCCCTCGGGCCTGAGAGGATTGCCGGCGGACCAGCCAGGAAAGTTGCTAGCAGGCTAAAACCAGTGGGTCCATAAACACTCTGCCAAATCGTCCCAGGCGGCGTTTCGATGGTGGCGAAACTGCCGGCTCTGGATGGATAAGTAATGAAGGTAAACTGCTCGCCCAGGATTGGTTGGAAGCTGCCGGCGATTTGCGCCTGAAATGCTCCATCCATCCCAAAAGTGGAGTGAAACACGAGGCGTCCGTAAGAAGCGGCGTTTAGGATCCTAAAACTCAACGATGCGTTGGTTTGCGAATAGGACCCTGCAACATCCAGGGTTCCATTCAATACCTCGATGTGCCCATAGTTAACCACTCGGCTATAAATGGTGGTTCCGGAACCAGCGCTCTTGCGTAAAACCCCAAAATTGTTCAGGGTCTCCGGTCCTACGAGAGCATTCAGGTTATTGTCGCCTTGGATGTCGAAAAGGCCTCCGGCTTGGTTATTGATCGCCCCATTGCAGATAGTCCCATTGTTGTACACGTTAATATCACCGCCGCTCCAATGGATAGCCCCTGCGTTGTTCAATGGGCCACACAAGTATTTGGCGCCAGTCCCGACCACATTCATAATGGCATTGCTCCGCACGGTCATAGGGGTTGCAATCATACCCGATGTCCAGTTCAACACCCCGCTCACCTCGTTGGTGCTTAGGAGCGTCATTCTCGGTAATGTCAAATTGGTGATGCTGCCTCCTTGGAAAGTGGGGGCCAGGTAAAGGTTCCCTCCTGCCAGTTCCAACCCAGGAACGATGTCATTCGAAAGCGTTAGGGAGCCGCCGATCATCTGCTTGGTCCCCGCGCCTGTAAACACGGGGAGCCCATCGGGAACGAAGCTTCCTCCGACTAACTGGATGGCGTCCCCTGCCGCCGCGTTGAATGTGCCTCCCAGCTTTCCTCCGCCATAAAACCGCAATACCCCATTCTGGACAATCACCGAACCGGTGCTGTTAAATTCCGGAGAAATGGAGGTAGTGCCCGCGCCGGCGCTCTTTCGGAAGGTGCCGCTGTTTTGGATCGTTTCCGGCCCAAGGAAGGCGTTCAAGTCGTTATCGCTTTGAATATCGAAGAGTGCTCCGGACTGATTGTAAATCGACCCCAGATAGTTGCTCCCATTGTTGTAAAGATTAATGGTCCCACCACTCCAGTTAATCGTCCCTCCATTCGTCAACGAGCCGTATAAACTTTTGGCGCTGCTCCCTTTTAGATTCGCCACCCCATTACTCGCAATCGTGATGCCTCCAAGCAACGAGCCTCCAGCCCAATTGAGAGTCCCACCAAACATGATGGGCGGTGCACAAAGAATCGAGCCGGAATTAACGTTCGCCGTATCGCCCACGCCCGGGACTCCTGCTGGCGTCCAGTTTGTGGGCTGTTGCCAGAGTCCATTTGCGGGTCCGCTCCATGTATAAGCGGCAGTTTGGGCTGAAACCGTTCCGGAAAGGCAGAGCAGGCTTAAGAGCATTGCAGCGCAGAAAGCATACCGAAGCGTGGAATGGAAAAAGCCATCCGCAGAGAGCCTGCGATTGTGCGCTGGGGCCTTTCTGAAGGTACAACAAATCACAAAAACAATGAGCACATGGTCCCCCGGATAACGCTCGTTTGGACTTCCTGGAATTTCGGAGACTGAACCCAGCTTGGGTTTATCAAAGTTGGACCGAATTACAATGTTTAAATCAGTTGACCTGAGATTGAAAACGCCGGAAATCTATATCATTCCAAACGCCTTTGCGAACTGTTCTGGCATTCGACAGGGGCGGTTGGTTGTCATATCCACAAAGGCAAACTCCAGTTCCGCGTGGCAGATGAGTTTCTGCTCTGGTTTGCGAATAATTTCATGGACGATGCTGAACCGGGTCCTGCCCTGGGCTTCCATTCTGCCTGTAATCACCAACTCATCATCTGTGTGGGCAGGCGCTTTGTAATCGAGCTTTGCGGAGAATAGGACGGGTCCAGCGTTCCAGCGTTTGAAGTCAGCGAACGTTAATCCGCGCTGGAGCATGTAATCGTTGCGAGCGGCTTCAGCATACATGAGGTAGACAGCATTGTTCACATGCCCGAAAGAGTCCACATCGCAACTGCGCACGCGGAGCTCCGAAACCAGGTTGCCAGAAAGCGTCTGCACAACGAATCAGACACGGCGGCGGTTTTGATACAGGCTGGACAGTGCGCCCCAGGCCATGCCGGCTGCTAGCCCAACACCGTGCGCCCAGTTGGCCACGGCTGGAATGAAATTGAACAGACAAGCGAAAAACCAGATGAGCATCATGACGACTGTTTGGGGGTGAAGGTAAAGGCCTGAAGCAGGATCAAACTTGCCTTTCATCCATATGTAACCGAGCAGTCCATAAACGACTCCAGACATCCCACCGAAATTAGGTCCGACGAAATAAAGCTGTCCCAGGTTCGATAACACGCCAATCACCAGAACGAGCGCGAGAAGTTTCCAGGAGGTCTCACGAGCCTCGACCATGCTGCCCAAATCGAACATCCACATCATGTTAAAAAAGATGTGGAGGAAACTTCCGTGTAATAGGATTGGAGTGAGCAGTCGCCAGACCTCCCCATGAAAGACTTCGGGCAGATTGAAACCACGTCCATAATGATTGCTGATCCGAAACACGCTGACCACTTCAAGGTTGCTCCCAAGTCCCGTCAACGCGGCCACGGCCACCGAGGCCATAATCAGAACAAGGGTAAGCGCGCCGATGCCATAGGGCGTTGTGGATTTAAAAATCTTGCTGCGATCGAAGCGACGCTTGCCCGCTTTCTCCGCTTCCTCCAGTTCCTTTTCCTTGATCTCCGCCGCTACCACGCGGCTTTGGCGAAATCTGGGGTCGCCCGGATTGGCGTTGAAGGCATTCAGCAGATCCGTGGCCTTTGGGATCTCATCTTCCGAGTGAATCCAAATGGCCCATTTTCCCGCTTCCTCCTCCACGGAGTTATTAATGCCCTTCACCAACAGGAAATCGCTGAAGGTGCTCGCATTTGTCTCCGTCCCCACATGTCCTATAATCCGCATATTTTGCTATTGAATACACGGTAGCTTATTCTACTGGCCTGATTCTGCAAACGAAACCGAATCCCGTGTAATCCGCATCTCGGCAGCCCGAAGTGGCTTGACCCATTGAGCGGGCACGGGTTAACTCCCGCATCCATCACGTCATGAAAAAAGCACGGCTCCTGCGAATTTCCATCCTCCTGCTCGGTTTGTTTTGCGGCGATTCAGCTATTGCAGCGCCGGTTTGGCCCCAATTCCGAGGACCTGGCGGTTTATCCGTTGCCAATGAGGGCAGGCCGCCTGTTCATTTTGGCCCTTCCTCCAACGTGCTCTGGAAAACGAGCCTCCCTTCGGGAAA
>JAQGOV010000750.1 GCA_028293425.1 Verrucomicrobiales bacterium | reverse complement strand
GAGCGTGCTGGCCCAACGCGGAAAAGACCCGGCTATCACCTCTTCTCTTTCTGCCTATCAGCCACCCGACTAACTGTTGCCGCGAAATCACGTACTTGTTGCGGAGCGCTCAGCTACTTGCTGACTTGGTCGGCAGCCTCGCGGACTTCCGCAGGGGAGAGCAGCTCATGGAGCGCCGGCTCTTGAACAAAAAGCATGAGTGTGCCGAGTGCCGCCTGCTGAACGGATTCATCCTTGTCTTGGGTTAGTTTCAACAAAACTTCCTTCCTTTTTAACGCTTCCTTGGGAAAGGCCCATAAACTCTCCACGGCAGATTGGCGGCAAATAGGGTTTGTATGATTAAGGAACGACATGGCAGTTTCCATAATTTCCGCCCGCCGGTGGGGGAGAACGGAACACGCCGCTCCGGTCACTGAACTTGGGGCAACGCCCACCGGCATCCCCGATACGCGTCCGCCGTAAGCAGAAGTAAACTGCGGAGCGGATGCATACGCCTCCATAAATTTTTGAAAGCCACCCTGGCCATTCGTGCCGAGAGCCAGCAGCATGAAACCCGCCGCGGTTTTTCGGTTCACCTGGTATCCCGGCCAACCCCCACGTCGCGTTGGCTGGCGAGAGCCACTCAAGCGGGACCATTGCCATCGGAGCCAGAGTTTCCAACGCTCGGTCCGCGTCATCTCCAGCGGGAGTTCTGCTGGTTCCCGGATGCGGGCGATCATCGTCGAGATCGCCCGAGCACCTATCGCTGTGAGGGCAATGAATGCCGGGTCGTGCTCAATCGCATTTTGGGAACGAAGAACCTCAATTTCCTGAACCCGTCCGCCACCATCGTCCCCTTGCTTTACAAGGGTGTGGATAGAAAAAGAATCCAACCATTCCGTAACCGTTTTGCCATCGTAAGACGGCTCACGACCGAGTGTAAAAATGAGAAACGCAACCAGGGTGAGCGCCACAAGGACTGAAGCGCTGACGATTACTCGCTTTCTGGTTGGTGCCTTGAGCATGCCGGAGTTGGATTTGCTGAACGTAAACAAAAGCTGAACAGAACGCAACCCAGCGGTAGTTCGGGTCCCGTGAGCGCTAGTGCACCAGGCTTATCGACCCACCTTGTAAGGAACCGAGTGCTGCTCGTGGGCGTTCCAGTTCGTAACATACGTGGCCGCCATTTTTAAGTCTTGAAGGAAGGTCAAGTCCTCCGCACGTGTCTCTTCGCCATTATTGCTCAGGGTCAAGGGTCCAATTAAAACCCTTTCATTATCAACAATCATGATCTTGTTGCCAGACATGGCATGCTTCTCATCAATGTGGATTTGAACACCTTCGTCTGAGAGCAGTCTCTCCGGTGCATGCAGGCCCGAAACTTGGCTGCTCCCGAGGATTGCCTGTACCTTCACACCCCGGCGTTGCACAGCTAACAGCGCTTCCACTAGCCGCGCCGACGTAATGCTGCTCGCCTGAATCAGGACGGAGGTTTTTGCATTAGCAAGGGTCTCCTCAACCCTTTCCGCACAACGACGACTCCCCTGGATTTCCACTATTTGTGGATGACCCACTTCACGCTCGGCAGCCGCATAGGAGAGTTCCTGGTCACACCAGGTTTTGACGGACTCAGACTTCCGCGGCCTCAAGTGCCACCAAAGCTGCAGAAAAGCTTTCTGAAGTTCGTTCGTTGGACCCGACAACCCCATCCAAGGCTTCCGGCAAATCACCGCGACAATTCCGGTATAACCGGGCTCAGGTAGCGGCACGCTGACCTCAGAAGCGGAAAATGCTCCGAAGGATTGTTCCCCAGACCTCTGCGGCTTTGGTAATGGCGGAATCCAGGAGGTCCATCCTTGAGCCGTCCGCAGTTTGTACTCGCACTGACTGGTCATGAAATTGTCAGACGTCAGGATCCGGAAACTGTTGGTGGAATTGTTTGTTACGCGCAGCACGGCAACCAAGGTCTTGTCATCTTCGGGAGCAAGTTCGTACCGGAGGAAGGTTGCGGAGACTGGCGATGGCAGTGAAGCGGGAGTGCGGTGTAAGGACGTTGTAACGCCTATGAAAACCAAAAACAGTCCAATCACCGTCAGAGCACAGACAATGATGCGCTTGGCCGGCCGGGAGCTCAACGCCGGATTTGACAAGCATTTAGCGACTGCTTGATCACTCGTGGGCGGCATCTTATTGGGCACGGTTGGAATCTTGAGCGAAAACCAATCGGAACACAATCCGCGGAATACGGCAGATAGCCGAGTTGAATCCGGCAGGAATTTACAAACCACTCCAGCGGAGATCTGGGCGCGCCGTACGGAGCAGGAAATATATAGTTGACCTATTTATTACCTTGGTAATACTACTTGCATAATAACCACTCAAAATGCCTAAATCAAAAAAACTGCGGCTTGGGGATTTGCAACTGCGGATCATGCGGGTGCTATGGGAGCAGGGGGAAGTAACGGTCGCGAACGTGCATGAGGTTCTGGGCGGGTCGGCGAAGTTCGCTTATACAACAATTGCCACCATGCTGCGCAAAATGGAGGCCCGGGCATTGGTTATTCATCGGGAAGAGGGCCGCTCCTTCGTTTACAAAGCCAGGGTAGCGGAGGAAGCCGTCTCCACCAGCATG
>JAQGOV010000304.1 GCA_028293425.1 Verrucomicrobiales bacterium | reverse complement strand
GCATAGGCAAAATTTTGAGCTTATGTTTATCGACAGGTGAGGAACAATTTTCGAATCCGCTGTGCTACCATTTGTCGCATATGCGCTGTCCTCCCATGGACGTTCCAATTGGCCATATCGCCGTGGTAAATTTCGAACTCCGTGTCCTTCACCCCGTGCAGCAGCATGTTCATGCGGGCGAGGTTGCAGGTGATGATATTCTTCTCCTGCCCGGAAATCTTACCGATGCGACCGCCCGCGTTGTTCACCTTCTTGCGCACGTTGAGCAGCAATGAGCCGCGGCTAAGTGCCAAAACTTTAGCCGTTGAGCAAAACCTGCCCCTTTGCTGCGTCGTAACGGTAGTTCACGATCTCACCGGAAATGAGGAGCCGCACCGCAGTCTCGATGGTTTCAATCGGCACGCTGAACCATTCCTTCGGCGTGTGGTAGTTGCCTTGGGCGTCGGTAACTTGGACCTTTGCCGTGGCGTGGTCAAAGAAGCGGTGAAGCAGATTCTCCAGCTTCGGCAGATTCACGTTGTAGCACTGGAAGGTGCTTACCCAAGCAGTCGATTCGAACCGCTTTCTTGGTCTTCAGATCGGAGCCCTTTAGCTCGGTGCCGTCCTCAAATTTAATTTTAACGACGTCGCTGGTGACATGCCTTAAGGAGTTCCCCAAAACGTCCATAAAGGAGCCTGCGGTGTCGAGGGCTTTCTTACGGCGGGTTACCTCCACCTTTATATGGACATCCTCCGCACCGAACGAGCCATCAATCAAGGAGTCCTCCGGCAGCTTTCCACCAAGTTGTTTGATAATGGCCTTGAGACCTTCCCAAGCGGCACCCGTCGGACGAAATTTAACCGTGTCGGAACGCACCTTGTCTATGCGGGTTGTAACTGGTCTAGTCTGGACAGGAACATCCAATTTAAATGCCTGAACCTGTGTAAAGCCTTTGTTCCTATATTCCTGCGGTGCACTATCCTCAATTGTAACATGAGCATTGACGGGCCATTTGGCACTCAAACGAAGAAAATGGTTTAAATGTTCCTCTAAAGCTTCGATGCTACATCCACGTGAGGGCTGGACAAGGACGTGGTTTTTCCACACACCAAAGAATAAGTAACCATCCAGGAATTCCGTTTTTTCCGTTCCAGCTAGGGTCGGCGGTTTTACCTGCCTAATTGGCCAAGTGTTGGCCTTCTCAGCAATACCCATGACTGCCTGCAGTGCGCCTCTGGTGTGGCTTGTCATGGTCACGCAGAGCATCCCGCTGTGGTGGCGCTCGTCGAGCATTACCCGGCCTTCGCTCGAATCGGCCCCCAACCATTCCACCCGGAAGCCTGGCATCGGGAACTCGTTTAATGCTGCCTCAAGGTAGCTTTGCAAATTACCTTTGCCGTTCTGGATTACAGCCTTCTTGTAATGAACCTCTTTATTTTTCCTATCCATATTTCTTCAGCTTTGATCGTTGATGGGGAACCTCGCGACTGGAGTGCCACGAGATTCTTTGACGCCACCCCCATGTGGCTACTGGATCCAATAGTGGAATCGCATACAGCGAAAGCAACAAGAAAATTCCCCAAGCTTGCTTTGAACCCGGAAATCCGAATCCAGGCATTCAATCGGGCTGGTGACAGGGCTTAGAACCTCCCGTCCTCCCCCACACCGCCAGACACACGGTTCAGTATTCGGCTGTTCATGAAGATCTCACCTTTCGAAGCACATTACGCCAGTTGACCTCGTCGGTTAGGGAGGTACAACCGAGACGGCGGAAGAAACGAAGCATGCAATCGCGTTGATTTGGCAGGCCCGGGGAGCATAGCCATCGTTGGCTTGGACCAGCGCATCAAGCAGGAGAACGGGCTGGAGCTCCCTGGACGAGGTAATCCAATATTTCTCCCAGCATCCGCTCGATCTCGAGCCGATAGCCTAAACTTAGGGCATGCCATTCTTCCGGGCATGCTGATTTCCGCAGGGTTTCCAAAACTTTTTCAACGTTCGCGAGCCGTTCGCGCATGGCCGCGAGTTCCTGGTCGTTTTGAATCATACCAGATGCGCTTTTCTTGCGGGTCATACGTAACCAGGGGAAGCTTGTTCATTTTTGCACGGTCGCCAAGCTGGGAAAAGTCGGGGTAGCCACCCCGAATCGTTTTACCGGACCTGCTCAGGAGCCCTAATCGAATGAAGAAGATGTCGCTCACATTCCTTTTTACAACCAAACGGTAGGAGGCTTTTTGACACTCTCCCCATGTCATGTGATTAGCCTCCAACGTAAGCTTGCCGCATCTCTGCTCGTAGTTGACCCGCACGCAGCCTTTTGAGAGCAGGTGCAAGCGAATCGGGGTATCCTCCCGGCGTTTGAGGCGGGAAAGATAAATGCCGTAATCATCCCGGAGTCGCTCTGCGTTCCCAAGCGCCCACTCATAATGCTGAACCGGAATCGAAACCACCCTTCCATCCGGGAGAATCCACATTTTGGCACACCCAGCAGCATCGGCGGCATACCTGGTAAGATCCTTGGCTTCCAACATAATCTCGGCTTCGGACAAACGCTTTTTAGTTTTCATGTGCAACTCGCTGGCGGCCTCTTCTTATATGATTTGCATGCAAATGGGAAGCATGCCTTTGCGTTCCCGGGCCTCAGCCCGTGTCATAAAAATCTGGCCTTTATGGGGTATGATTTCTTTTTTATGAGTCTGCGAGACGCGGAACAGAAAAAGTTCCCCCCAATTCTCACATGTCGCAAATCCATCCGTGGTTCAGCTCACGATTCACACTGCCCCATCCCAACCATTCCAATGCCCAAAAAATTCCTATGCCAAAACTTCGCGTTGATTCGTGTGCATTCGCGGTTAACGAGTTGTCCTCGTTTTTGCTTTTGAGCTTTTTACGCCTCTTCGCGGCTAATCCATCCGTGCTTCAACTCACGCTTCAAGCTTCACGATTCACGCTGCCCCATTCCCAAGACATCCGCAGTCCTTTTACATATGGAGAAGCCGTTCCTCCTCGACACAAATGGAGAAACAGCTAATCTTTGGCACCGCACCCAATATTGTTGTGAATGCTCAAATCCTGTCGCGCCTGTTCTTCCTCATACTGATTTTCGCAAAGCCGCTTGCTGCGGTCCCCGTACTGGATCGCTCGTATGAAGGCTGTGGGACCGGTTTCACTGCATTCTTGGGACACCAAGGCCAGGCTTTCGAGGTCAAAATCGCAGGGACTCTAACTGCCTTTGACCTATACCTTGCTCGTAATTCAGGCCAAACCAATGGCACCATTTCATGGGAGATGAGGAGGACCTTGTTTTCCGGATATCCTGATTTCACCTCACGAGGTCTGCTTGCGTCAGGATTGACTCCCTTGTCTGACCTTCCGCGATCCCCTGCATTCGTCCATTTCTCGCTCACAAACGCACCTCTCGTGAAAGTGGGAGACGGCTTAGCCATCGTGGTTCAGGGGACAAATTATACAGCAGAATGGATTGGAAATACTATAGGCTGCGGCGGCGACGGCTTTGGATACGCCTTCTCCCTCCAAACAGGCAGTATATACATCTTCACTGGTCCTGCGGCGCTCGGAGTCCAAACATATGTTGAACCTTATCCGCCGCTCCCGAAACCGATCCTATTCTGCCCGGAAGCACGTGTGGAGGAGTGTGGAGGTTTGCCGACAATCTTCACATCGGGGGTCTGGGATCCATCCGGCTATGCGGTCCGGGTGGTTTGGTCGCTGGACGGCCAGCCAGTCCATACCAATCAGCTTGCGGCCAGGCAGGAAAACACAAATTGGATTAGCTATATCGCTTCCCTATCTTTGGGTGACCACCTCCTTCAAGTGTCAGCTTCAAACGGAAAAACAGACCCCGTCAACTGTTCCGTGCCTGTCTTGGTCCGGGACACAACGCCTCCCATAATCACCAGCCTTGCGGCTAATCCGAAGGAGCTTTGGCCTCCGAATGGCCAAATGCTGAATGTAAACGTTCAAGGAACTGCCTCCGATACTTGCGGACCTGCCGAATGCAAGATCGTCTCCGTGGAGGTGATCGATCCTCGCACCAACACGTCTCAGCCAGCCGATCAGAACGACTGGGCATTGGTTGAGAGTTCGCTGCAGCTCCGGGCAACCCGTAATACGAGGGGTGAGTCAAAAGTTTATAGCGTTGTCGTGGAGTGCTCCGACGCGTCTGGAAACAAAATCCGAGGTTCTACGACAGTCACGGTGCCTCACGATCGCAGGCAATAGGTCCTCGCGCCTTTTACTGCAGTTTTACTTTGCTCCCCCCGGCAATCCCATCCGTGTTTATCCTGCCCATCCGTGGTTAAGTTTTTCGCTCTGAAATCTGAAATGTGAGATCGAGCAGCGCCGCCTTCATCCTTCTTCCTTCATAATTCATCCTTGAATTTATCCTCCCCCTGCGCCCCACGCGTCTCCTGCGCCCCAGACGCCCCACGCGCCCCACGCGTTATGCAATTCCAAAACGCCATGCTAAAACTCCCCCGCGAAAGGTGAGGAACGTCCTCATCGCCACGAACAAAAACGTATGCGAACGACGCCAACAACGCCGGAGCCCGCAGCCGCCGAGACAACCCGGCGGACCACTACTTGTACTCGCAGGAAACGAGGTCACGAGACTCTGGTCAATTCAATCGCCCCCGCATCCATTCATCCAACCACCCAGGAATCCAGCTATCCAACTATCCGTTTATCCACCCATCCGCTCCCCCATTCCGTGGCCAAATATTCCCAAACGCATTGGAACGCTTTATCACGGATAATCACGGGTTGTAACGCATTTGCGCGGATTAAAAATCTGGAGCCAAAACCATCCAAACCCGCTCCATCCCGTGACGCCTTTCTTCCCGATTCCTTTGTCCCGGAAGTCCCGGCTATACAAGCCGATCAAAGGCTATACAAGGCTACACAAGGCCAAACAAGCCTCCAACAAAACGCGCAAACAAGCCTTGTTAACAAGCCTTCCGCCTTTTGCTCCCCGTCCGCTTTTGTTGCGAAATGGTCGTCGCGCATTGTAACGAAATATCCAGAAACTCCTCGCCTCAAAAACCAGTCCAATCGCGATATATCGCGTTTTGTAAAGGTATGTCGGGCAAGAAACCAAAAGGTATCCGCCGTCGCAATAAATCGCGAAATGAAGTCCCCCAAACGTAGGAGACGAAGTCATGAGACTCTGGTCAAACCCGATTCTTCCTTTTACCTTCATCCTTCATACTTGCGGGCTGTAGCTGCCGACGTAAGGAGGCGGTCCAATCCTGCTCTCGAATCCTCTGGACTTGTAGGCACGGTGCCCTCACCGGCGTCTCCCGCCTTGCGGGCGCTTTGGACATTAGTTATTGGACTTCATTCCGTGATTTACCTCGAACCGGGCTTCTGGCAGAATACCCCCGCGCGTCCAACTGTGTTAGAGCCTGTTTTTAAAAAAGGCTTATTAAATCTATGCAACCTGTGCGCCGTGCGGTGATCGACATTGGCACGAACTCAACCAAACTGCTGGTGGCGGATGTGGCTGGACGTTTTGTCACTCCGGTCTGGGAGGAAAGCGAGCAAACGCGACTGGGAGAAGGCTTCTATGAAACTCACCTTTTGCAACGAGAGGCGATCCATGCCACGGCTTATTTCGTCGCGCAATACGCGCGCATTGCGCAATCATACAAAGTGGTTTCCACGCGCGTGATCGCGACGAGCGCGGCCCGGGACGCGTTGAACAAGGACGAATTGCTCCTGGCGATCGAAAAAGCGTCGGGGATGCGCGTGGACGTTATCTCGGGAGAGAAGGAAGCGGAGCTGGCCTTTCGCGGGGTGAATTCAAACCCGACTTATACGGGCCAACGGCTCTGCATCATGGACCTGGGCGGCGGCAGCACGGAATTTATCGTCGGTGAAGGCGAGCAGATGGAGTTCGCGCAGAGCTTCAAGATTGGGGGGCTGCGTCTCCAGGAGCTGTTTCGTCCATCGGATCCCCCGACGCCCGCGGAATTGCAAAAGTGCCGGGCCTGGCTCCGGGAGTTCGTGCGCACGGAGGTGCAGCCTGTCCTGAGCGCGCCGTTGGCCGTGGACACCGCACGAACGACTTTAGTGGGAACGGGCTCGGCAGCGTCGATCCTGGCGCGGATGCACAACCGGATCAAGGAACCGGACCGCGACATCCTTGAGTCCACGCACTTGAGCCTGGAGTCGGTAACGCAACGGGTGGAGGATGTTTGGAGTTTGATGCTGTCGGATCGAAAGCGGTTGATTGGTCTGCCGAAGAAGCGGGCGGACACGATTTTGTTTAGCGCAGCGGTTTACGAAGCGGTGATGCGGGAGTTCGGGTTCGGGCATCTGCGGGTGAGCACGCGCGGGCTGCGGTATGCGGCGATTCTTGACTGAAGCGTGATGCGTGATTTCGGCAAGGGCATGTGGGACAGTGGCATGGTTGGGGAGCGTAAAGCGTGAATCGTGATGGACCCGCCCTCCGTCCTCCGTCATCGGTAGCCGGGCCTCAGACTTTTCCTGGTAGTCGCGTGTAAGGATCCTGCTAGGAGGGGTTAGTTCGGCGCTGCTAAAGCGATGGCGGGCCGATAACGGTTTGCAAAACGTTGATTTTATGGCGGTTATGGGCCCACGAATAAATATGTGGCGGGACCGTCAACTGTACCGATTATGAACAAATGGCTGATTTTGGGCTGCGGACTGGCAGTGGTGCTGCCGTCGCAAGCGCAGTTTTTCTCGCATGAAGGTGTCATGGGCGCAGGGGCGGGGGCACTGGCCGGCGGGATCATCGGCCATAACAGCGGGCGTCATGGATGGGAAGGCGCGGCGATTGGCGCGGGCGC
>JAQGOV010000201.1 GCA_028293425.1 Verrucomicrobiales bacterium | reverse complement strand
TCGAAAATGGCAGGTGGTGAAAGGACATCACCTGGAAAAAGAGTTCAAATTCAAGAATTTCAAGCAGGCACTGGCATTTGTAAACCGGGTGGGCGAATTGGCCGAGGAGCAGAATCACCATCCGGATATCTACCTGGCCTGGGGCCTGGTGAAAATCACGATTTGGACCCACGCCGTGGATGGACTGACTGAAAGCGATTTTGTGCTCGCAGCCAAAATTGAAATGCTGCCGCTCAAGTAGAATGAAAAAGTAAGTCAGCGGCGGCTCTGGTTGGCCAAGGCGATGCCAGCCAGCACAACCAAGCCGCCAATGATCTGAATGGTGGTGAGGGGTTCGTTCAGCAGAAGCCACGCAAGGATGCCAGCCACGACCGGTTGCCAAAGAAGTCCAAGTGATGTGAAGCCAGCAGGCAGGTGACCGAAAGCGTAGGCAATGAGGGTTTGACCACCGACGTGGCTGAGGAGAGCCAAGGCAATCACCACGACCCAGCCTCTGAGTTGGCCGGGCCAAAGGTTTTCATGCGAGGCAGCCGCGACGATCAGGAATCCCGGGCATGACACGAGGCCAGACCAGGCAAGGATCGTGGGGCCGGAGAATTTCGTGCGCAGGTATTTAACGGAGAGCAAATAGCCGGAATAGAACAAGGCAGCGACAAGCGCGAGGACATCCCCGAGCAGGTGCTCCCTTTTAATGCTGAGGCTTTCGCTGACCAAAACAACAGCCCCGGCCAAAGCGAGGATCATGCCGAGCAGGAACAGCTTGGAGACTTTCTCTTTAAATAATAACCATCCGCCAAGAGTCACGAAGATAGGCGCGCAGTTGGTCAATAGTGTGGAGTTAGCAATGGAAGTGTAGAACAACGAAACGTGCCAGATCGAAAGGTCACCGACGAAAAGGAGCCCGGCAAGCGCCAGATGCCAATAGTCCGCCGCGGTAACGGGTTTGGGAACATCCGGTTGCGTAGCTTGTGTGCGGGACATCCAGAACCAGAGAAAAGGAAGAGCAAAAAGCAGGCGGTAAAAGGCAGTGGCGCTAGGGCCAACGACGCTGATGCGGACGAGCAGTGGGGCAAACCCAATCCCGGTCACACCCAGAAAAAGAGCGAGCACGGCAAGCCTGTTTTGGGCCCTAGGGTGCATCAAGCGAGAAAAGTGGTGTCCCTATGGGCGCGGTTGAATCCCCAATTGCTGGGTGATGGTGTTGCGCAGTTCGTCCGCCGCGATCGTGCCGGTGGCGAGGCGGGTGCCAATGATGATCTGAGGCATGGAACCGTTGCCCACATGGATGTAATTGGTGGCGTAAATATCGATGCCTAGTTTTAAATACTGGTTCACCCAGCCGTCCGATAGCGCTTTATTAAGAACGTCTGGACCGCCCACCAATTGGGCAGCGTATTGCCTGGCAGACTCCAGGGGCGGCGGTTCGGCTGGAGCGAAAATAAATTCGTCATATTGCGGGTGGACGCCGCGGTTTGCATGCCAAACAGCCAGCCCAAGCCGCGCGTAGTCGCAGGCGTTTGTGTGGGCTTTGGGCGTCTTGTTGACGGTGAAATTGCATTTGCCATCGAGCGGCATGGGCAGGCTCACAATCGCGAGTTGGTCGCCGAAGGCCTGGTGGGCCTGCATAATAATAGGGTGAGTGATGCGGCAGTGATGGCAGGTGTAATCAAAGAGGCTGACCATTGCTTGCGGAGCGGTGGGTGAACCGATAAGCGGAACTTCGTTGAGGTCGAAGGCGAAACGGCCCTGGTAAATCTGGAAAGCCTTGGAGCCGGGGCGAGGCGTGGGGCGCGGGACGTCGGCCAGGGGATTGGGCCGGGTCGGCCGGCTATTGGCAGCGGCGACAGTGGGATTGGTTGTTGAAACAGGCTGAGGGTTGGTTTGGGACAAGAGATTCCGTTGGGCGGGGGGTTCAGGTGAGCTTGGGACGGTCATCGCATACGCAGGAGCGTTTGAACCGGTGGATGTCATGGTCCCGGCAATGGACTGCACTTGGTAAAGCTTCTTTTGATGGAGGAATTGGCCACCGATCAGCACGGCCAATCCGAGCGCGGCAAAGGCGCCGAGCCGTTTGGCCAAGGCTGGTGGGATAAAGACAAATTGTTCGGCTTGCCGCGCCTTTTCAGGGGCCTTGCGGATGGGAACCTTGGACAAAATAAGCACGGCCAGAACGCTGCCGGTGAAGTGGGTAACCATGCACCAGGGACAGAAGCTCTTAATGATGAGTGATTGCACAGCCAAAAACCACGTGGCTGCGCCAAGGATGACGAGTCCGAAAACGAATAACATGCGCCAAGCGCGGCGTTGTGTTTCGACGGGCCTTCCCGGGCCGAGCTGCTGGAGAAAAGCGAACACAACGGCGTATAAAGCCAGGGCGGGAATGCTGACGGGTATGCCAAACCAATAGCCCCAACGGCTGTGCAAGACTCGATCGCATCCTGAGTCGGGACCGCAACCGGCAACGGCTGAACCGCTCAAGGAGGTCCATGCGAGGTAGCAACCGAGAATGAAGGCGGCCACGGCGAGCAGCTTCATCAAAAGGAGCAGGCCTGAGGAGAGCAAATCCTCGGGTTTGTTGACTTTCGCTTTGGAGCTCATGCGGATTCATTTTAATGAGAAAGCCGTGGGAGCGCACGGAGAAAGAATGTCACCCATTGTGAATAGGTAATGGCCTTAAAGGACGGGTGGGTTCATTACCTCTCTAGGATGCCAATCCCTAAAACCGAATGTTAAGTGAGTGAGCGGGTTCCAGTCTGCCTTCGCAGAGCGGGCTTTCCTGGAGCCCACAAAAACCGGAAACGCAGCAGAAAGAGAGGTTCCTATGGTCAGGCCCATGGCTCAAATGCAACAACCCCCTTCCACATTTTCTGGACTGGACGAAATGCCGATTGGCGGGAAATGGCGGCACGGACGGAGCCAGCGCGTGAACTGCGACAAAAATCCGTATAATGGAGAAACGCTGGTGGAGATCCCTCAAGCGAGCCGTGAGGATCTCGAAGAAGCATATCGCAAGGCAAAAGAGGCGCAGAAATCATGGGGAGCGAAGTTACCGGGGGATCGCTCGGCGGTTATGCGCCGTGCCGCCAGCATCATGGAGGCTCGGCGGGAGGAAGTGATTGATTGGCTGATTCGCGAAGCCGGCAGCACCCGGATCAAGGCCAGCCTGGAATGGGATTCGGTGCATTCGGTGATGTTCGAGGCCGCCATGTTGCCCTACATGGTGCAGGGCAAGATTCTGCCGGCAGACGTCCCCGGAAAAGAAAGCCGGGTGTATCGGCACCCGGTGGGTGTTGTGGGTGTGATCAGCCCTTGGAACTGGCCCTTGCAATTAACCGCGCGTTCTTTGTTCCCGGCGCTGGCGGTTGGCAATGCCGTGGTAGTAAAACCCGCGAGCGACACGCCCGTGACCGGAGGCTTGCTCCTGGCAAAGATTTTAGAGGAAGCCGGTTTGCCGGAAAGTGTGCTTAGTGTGATTGTGGGAGCGGGCAGCGAGGTTGGGGATGCGTTTGTGACGAACCTGATCCCGCGCGTCATTTCTTTCACCGGCTCTACACCGGTAGGTCGGCACATCGGCAGGCTGGCGGCAGAGGCGACCATTCTGAAGCGAGTCGACTTGGAATTGGGAGGAAATAGTCCGTTTGTCGTGTTGGATGATGCAGACCTGGAGCAAACCGTGAGCGCCGCGGTGTTTGGAAAGTTCCTTCATCAAGGCCAAATTTGCATGATCGCGAATCGATTTATCGTGGATGACGCTATCTACGATGATTTCGTGGGGGCGTTTGCGGAGCGCGTTCGTCAGTTAAAGGTAGGAGATCCGGACAGGCCTGACACCTTGATTGGCCCAATCATCAACGAGAGCCAGATGGAAGGTTTATTGCAGCGGATCCAGGAAGCGCGGAGTTCTGGTGTGCGTGAGGTGGTGAGTGGTGAGCCGCAAGGGCTAGTTCTGCCTCCACATGTGTTTGCGGATGTAAAGAACGACCAGCCTTTGGCAAAAGAGGAATTGTTCGGTCCTGTGGCTCCGATCATTCGGGCGCACGGTGAGGAGGATGCATTGCGGCTGGCTAACGACACAACTTATGGTTTATCGAGTGCGGTATTTACTGGTGATATGGAGCGCGGGCTTCGTTTTGCGGAGCAGGTTGAGGCCGGCATGACGCATGTGAACGATCAGCCAGTGAATGACTTGCCTTTCAATCCATTCGGAGGCGAAAAGAACTCGGGGATAGGCCGCTTCAACGGAAAGTGGGCGGTGGAGGCTTTCACGACGGACCATTGGATCACGATGCAGCGTATCCCGCGGCGTTATCCACAAAACTCAGAGCAAATCGCCGGGCCTTGGGGTGGAGGCTAAGCCCACAACCCGCCGGGTTTTGTGGCAGGTGGAACAGTCTCAGGTGGGCCGCGCTTCCTCTGACGGGGACCGAAGGGTTTAAAGTCAGGTTTCTCGGCAACAGATAGGGACTGATAGCAGTGTCAATGGGGTGCCCTCGTCTAAAAATCTTCACAGGTTTCGATTCTACTTGTGCTTATCCACCAAGAGGCGTTAAAGCCTATGAGGTTGGGGTGTTAAGAAGGTCAGGAAAGCATCCACTGTTTCAAGGTTTGTGACCAAGGTAGCCAGGGCAGCCTGGAATTGTGTGGCCAACAATTTAATATTAAACCCGCAGTTGGCGATGTAGGATCGGGTGTCATTATGGACCATATAGCGATTATCGGTTTGGGATACGTGGGGCTGCCTTTGTCCCTCCAGTTCGCGCGCTCAGGCGTTAAAGTGCTCGGGCTGGATATTGACCCAGCCAAGGTGGAGGCGTGCAACACGGGCCAAAGCTACATCAAACACATCGCGAGCAGCACGATTTCCGAGCAGGTGAGGAACGGGAGCTTTCAAGCCTCCACAGATTTCTCAAGGCTGAGCGATACTTCTGCCGTGATCATCTGTGTGCCGACACCTCTGAATAAAAATCGCGAGCCGGACATTTCCTACATTCTCGAAACCGGGAAAATGATTGCGCCCCATTTGCGCAGCGGAATGCTGGTCGTGCTGGAGTCCACCACCTATCCAGGCACGACCGATGAAGATCTGTGCGGAGTGCTCGAGAAGGGGTCCGGATTGAAGGCGGGCGAGGACTTTCATCTCGCATTTTCACCCGAGCGTGAGGATCCAGGAAACCCGAACAGCGTGGTGGCCACAATTCCGAAGGTGGTGGGAGGACTTACCCCAGCATGCCTGGAACGAGCGAAAACCCTCTATGGCCGTGCAATCAAAACCGTTGTGCCGGTGTCTTCATGCCGTGCCGCGGAAGCGACCAAGCTTCTCGAAAATATTTTCCGGAGCGTAAACATTGCCTTGGTCAACGAATTGAAGGTTGTCTATTCAGCGATGGGGATTGACGTGTGGGAAGTGATCAACGCAGCCAAAACCAAGCCGTTTGGCTTTATGCCATTTTATCCCGGGCCAGGACTTGGGGGCCATTGCATCCCCATTGATCCGTTCTATCTCACCTGGAAGGCCCGTGAGTACGGGCAGCACACTCGGTTCATTGAACTGGCAGGCGAGATCAACACGCGCATGCCCGAATATGTGGTTAACCGCGTGGCGGAAGCTCTGAACAACAACAGTCGCGCCGTGAAGAACAGCAGGATCCTGCTGGTCGGCCTTGCCTACAAGGCAGATGTTGACGATATGAGGGAATCGCCGACCTTTATTTTGTTGGACCTTCTAACGAATCGGGGCGCGAAGGTGGATTATTTCGATCCGTACGTGCCAGTAATCCGGCCGACACGGGAGCACGCGCATTGGACCGGCACAAAATCTGTGGAATGGACCAAGGAAGTTATTTCGAGTTACGATGCAGTTGTTATTTCAACGGCGCATAAGCAGGTCAATTACCAGGAGCTTGCAGATTGGTCGAATTGCATTATTGATACTCGAAATGCCATGGCCGCTGTTCAGCCTCGGCCCCAAACAGTTTGGAAGGCCTAAACTGGATCTTTAGGAGGTTGCAACTCGGGTGGTGTCTAAGTGAAGTGCAGTAAGCATCTCAAATGCGATACGAAGTAGTTCAACAAACACTGAAGCTTGAGCCCAGGACGTGGTTAATCACGGGAGTGGCCGGATTTATCGGCTCGAACCTGCTGGAAACTCTGCTCAGGCTCGAGCAAAAGGTAGTTGGTTTGGATAATTTTCTATCCGGGAAAGAATGGAATCTTGCGGCGGTCCAACGCCAGGTAACCCCTGCACAGTGGGAAAGATTTCGTTTCGTTAAAGGGGATATTCGAGAGCTTCCCGTTTGCCACGAGGCTTGCCGCAACGTGGACTTCGTTTTGCATGAAGCCGCCATGTGTTCGGTGCCCGGTTCGATTGATGATCCCCTCGGGGCGCATGCGATCAATACCACGGGAACCGTGCATTTGCTGGCGGCGGCCCGCGATGCCCGG
>JAQGOV010000102.1 GCA_028293425.1 Verrucomicrobiales bacterium | reverse complement strand
GCTTTGAAGGCTTCTTCATCGGACAGGCCAGGTTTTACCGCGGCATTCACTCGGGCTGTGACGTCCTCGATGCTTATGAGCACATTCAGCTCGAGGTCTTTGGCCGGAATCTCCTCTTGCTGCGTGCGCGCGTAGAAACCATTCTTTAGATAATCATGCTCCTTATCGCTGACTTTCTGTAAAGTGTCGGAACCCACGTGATGATTCGACATTACCAGACCGTCCTCGGACACGAACGAACCTGAGCCGCCGCTGTTGAAGCGAACCGAAGACTTCTGAACATGTTCGAGCCAGGCGTCGGTGACATCAAAGCCATGGCGTTCCTTAAGCAACTTCCGTGGTGGAGCGGTGAACAGCCACATGCCTTCGTCCGCGCGTGTGGAGGTTGAAATCGTGCCAACAAAACAGATAAGTCCCAAAATCAAAAGTGAGCGTCGTGCGTTCATGTTTTTTGTGTCCCGGCGGGAATATCCTCTTTTTGGGCAAAAGCATCAACCGCGGAATGTGGGAATTAGCCTTTGCAGGCCCCCCGCATTGTGAGAAAAGGTCCATCATTTAAACCTTTAGGTTACAACCATCCCTCAAAATTTTGTGGCTTGTCGCCTGAAATCGGTTTCTAATCTCTCCCACGCTTATGGCTAATCAATTTTATCGTTTGGGGATCACATCCATTATCGCTCTGCTGTTCGGCGTGACGCACCTTTCCGCGGCTACGCCGGACCGTACGGCCGCGGGCGAACGCACGGCGCTCGATCGATACGTCCACGCCGTGGACACGAATTACTCGTTCCGGGTGGCAAACACCATCAAAGGAGATGGTTACACGACCTACATGATCGACATGATCTCCCAATCGTGGCTCACGACGAACGAGGTGAATCGGCCACTTTGGCAGCATTGGCTGACCCTGGTGAAGCCCGATCAGGTGACCAGTTCCACCGCGTTGCTCATGATCGGGGGCGGGGCCAATCGGACCAACGTGCCCACCAAAGCAGACGAGAGCCTTGCCCTGGTGGCGAGCACCACCAAGACGGTCGTTGCCGAATTGCGCAACGTGCCCAACCAGCCGCTTATCTTCGCTGGTGAAAAAAAGGGCCGCACCGAAGATTCACTGATTGCCTACACCTGGGATAAGTTCCTCCGAACCGGTGACGAAAAGTGGCCGGCGCGCCTCCCAATGACCAAGGCAGCCGTCCGCGCCATGGATACCGTGACAGCTTTCTGCGCGAGTGAGGAAGGTGGCAAGACGAAGGTGGACAAGTTCTTTGTCGCAGGCGCTTCCAAGCGGGGCTGGACCACATGGACCACAGCGGCGGTCGACAATCGCGTTATTGCAATTGCACCTATTGTGATTGATTTGTTGAATATCCGCCCCTCGTTTCATCACCATTTTGAAGTCTATGGTTTCTATGCACCGGCCGTGCGCGACTACACGCAGGCTGGCATCATGGATTGGGATGGCACGCCAGAATATAGCGCTTTGATGAAGATCGAGGAGCCTTATGAATACCGCCAGCGCCTCACGCTCCCAAAGTTCCTGATCAACGCGAGCGGTGACCAATTCTTCGTGCCAGACTCGGCCCAATTCTATTTCAAAGACTTGCCAGGAGTAAAATATTTGCGCTACGTGCCGAATGCGGACCATTCGCTTCGAAACAGCGACGCTTTGATGAGCCTGCTGGCCTATTATTCTTCGGTCGTTACGGGGGCCAAGCTTCCTCAATTTGCGTGGACCCTTGAAGCCGACGGATCGATTCAAGTGAAGGCTCAGGATAAACCCAGCTCGGTCAAGCTCTGGCAAGCCTCGAACCTCAAGGCCCGCGATTTCCGGTTGGAAACCATTCACCAGGCCTGGAAGAGCATGGACATCCAAGGGGATGACGGACTCTACGTCGCCAAAGTCCCGAAACCGGAGAAGGGATGGACCGCATTTTTCGCTGAGCTCACGTACGAGAGCGGTTTGAAGTTCACGACGCAGGTGCGGGTCGTTCCTGAGGCCGCGCCCTTCAAGTATCAACAACCGACCCGGCCCAAGCCCTGAGCGTCGGATCCCGTGGCGGGGATGCGCCTAGTTTCGTCCTGGAAGGAGCTTGCGGACAGCCGAGCGGAGGTAATCGCTTTGCACTGGTTTGGAAGCAATCCTTCCGTCCGGCCCGATCAGGATTATCCCGCCGCTTGCATCCAGATCCCATGCCGCCAGTGTTTTTGATCTTTGTGAACGAGGTAGCTGCGTGTTTGTCCAAAACATCTGGCTGTCCCGAACGTACGCTTCGAGGGCTGCTTGATCCTCATCCAAATTAATACTCAGAACTGCGAGCTTCTCCTTCAAATCACTTAGCTCCAGCAAATTACGAATTGCTTCCAAATTGGACGTCCGCGTTTCCGACCATAAACTCCAGAAATCGAGCAGCAGAATCCTTCCCCGGAAATCGGCAAGTTGCAGGAGGTGCCCATTCAGAGCTCGCACCGCCAAGGCGGGAGGAGTTGCTCCAATGCGCAAGCTCGGTTTTAGCTCGAGGCTCAGGATACCGAGGTCCATTGGCTCATTCCGTTTTTCGCCGCTGACCACGACCTTCTTTAAGAGCGTGCCTATCGGGTCGTTGGTGTAACGTTCGGCCTTCGGATCGGTGGGGGCCATCCTGAGCTCGTAATTTCCCGGTGGAACGTTGTCCACTCGGAAGGTGCCATTCGTCTCGAAAAGAAGGAGGTAGGACCGTTGTGCGTGGCGCACTGCTTCCCCTTTTTTTGAAGTCCAGAAGGCACGCTCTTTTTGGAAGGACCGGCGGACTAATTCCGCCCGTTCCAGGTTCGATTTTGCTTTGGCGAGATTTAGCTCGCTGAAATTCGGTGCTCCGGGCACCTGCAAAGTGAGGAGGTGCGGCTCCCTTAACCAATCCACTTCTCCATTCACCCGGACGCTCCCAACGATGCTGCGACCGGAAAGGTTAAGATCGACCGTGTTCGTCTCGCCTGCTCGCACCGTTATTGGAAACCCATGACTGAGCCCGAGAGGGCCACCGGCATTTTCATGCAGCCGGTAATGCACTGAAATTTTCCATTCCCCAGGAGGCACCTTGTCGAAAGCAAATCGTCCCTTGGCGTCCGGCCGGGTCCGAAGGAAGAAGGAGAATGGCACTTCGCCTTCCGCTGGAAAATCGTGCTCCAAGTTGTGCAAGGCCAGGAACAGGTTGGCGGATGGCCGTCCGGTTTGGATCAATGTGCCAGTTACTTTACCCCAGGGCTGCAAAGTCATTTGCCCCGTTCTTGCTATTTCCTCGGCTTTCGCTTTGCCGAACCCAAGTGAATGCGCAGCAAAAACCATTTGGCCCCCGAGCCGTGGGTTCAGCGTGAATCCACCATCCGCACGTGTGTAACCTGACAGGCCGCTGCCATAACCGCGGCGAAATTCCGTTGGGTATTCGAGCTTTACCTCATCGCCCTGGCCTGCCAGCAACACCATCGCTTTGGCAGCCGCGCTACCACCTGGCAACAACACTTTTCCCTGCAATCCATTTCCTTTTTTGAGAAGGAAATCATTCGTGTAGAGCCCAGCGGTCGACATTGGGTCCGAGGCTAAAGGCAGGTAGCCCTGTGCCTCGACCAGGAGCCGAACCGGCGTTCCACTCAGGTCATTGGCGCTCACCGTAAATTGACCTCGCTTAAATCGGTAGGCACCTCCGCGTTCCCAGCGGGTCGGCTCGGTGGCGACGAATTGCTGGCCACGTGTTATATCGAACACCTGAAGCGGCTCCCGTGTATCGGCGTCCAGCACCTGGCCGCTGATGCGAAATGGCTTTCTTAAAGTTATCGCGAACTCGCGCTGGCTGGGCGCGGCTGCGGCCACCGTTCGCGAATTAAAATTATCCTTGCTGACATAAAAGATGAACCCTCCCGTGGGAGCGTTCGTCCAGGTGAAATTGCCCTTGGCATCGGTCTCTGTTCGCCATTGCACAAGCCGGGTTGTGTTCCATGATTCCAGCGAGACAGTTGCGCCTCCAATGGGCGTTCCTGCCTCATCTGCTACCCGGCCCTTGAGGGGAATTCCTTTCTGGAGGACGATTTTGAGAGGCTTCATTCCAACCGCCAACTCCAGCGTGTGATTCTGGGCCGCGAAACCTTCAGCCAGGAAGGCCATCGTGGCTGTTCCTTCCTCGTTGATGAAAAAGGAGAACCGCCCATTCGCATCGGTTCGCAATTTTTGCCGGGGCCGATCGGGCCCACGGTAGAATAATTCCGCGTCCGAAATGGCACGCGCTTTTGGGTCCAGCACCTGTCCGGCGAGGTGAATTCGCGGTTCCATTTCAAACGCGGCCTGATTGCCCAGGAGGGCTTCCCGTGTCACTTGGAATCGGTTGGACACGCCGGGGCCCTGTGCATAATCAACAATCTTGTATTCCGGATGCGTGAACCGGAGGTGAACATTTGTAAAACCTGGCGGCAGGCAAGTGCTGCTCCATCGGCCATCGTCATCCGTGGTCAGGACTTCCATCCCAGTGTGGGTCATCTCATTCGACGCTGTTTGGGTAAGCGTATAAATCAGGACCTCGGCCCCCGGGACGGGTGGCCCCGAGCGGCTGCGGACGATTCCTCCTGCTTTGACTCCTTGAGCAAGCGCGGCTCGCAGTTCACCGCGCAAGCCTCCAACGTCTTTTCGGCTGGTCGCCAGCAATTCAGGCACTCGTCCGGGAGCCTGGATGAGCAGCCGCAGCTCGGTGGTTTCACGTGGCGGGTAACGAAACCGAATTCGCCCGTGGTGATCCACCGTGCCTTTCCCGAACGGAAAGGAGGTTTCATCATTGATTACGGTCAGGCTGACGGTGGCGTTGGTGAGGGGACCGGAAGTTTCGGACGCATTTACCTGCACCACCAAATCGCTGACATATGCCGAATCAGGAAACGCGTTCGCCTGGGTAATCGATTTCCGACTCATCTCCTCCGCAAGCCCAGGTTCGCCCTTTTGTGAATCCAAGGTGATAGCAAAGATGATCGGGCTCGCTTTGCCCAACAGCGAATTGAGCTCCACGCTTTCTATTATCTGGTCTGGAAAGGGATTTTTAAAAGTCGTGCGATAAAACCGGAGGATGGTTTCCGAATCATCGCTGGAGGAGCTCCAGGCCAGGCTGGAATTGGGATCAAGCGGCATGGCTTGCTTTTCCAACCCGTGCCGAATCCAGTTGCGGGTGTGGATTCCGTAGGCGAGCCGGAAGCTGTGAGATTGTCCGTTCGCGTAATGCAAAACCAGGTTGGCCATCGGTGTTCCCTCCTTATGTCCATGGATGGCGCCATGCAGCAGAATAATCCACTCCGCCTGTTGTTGGAGGGGAATTCCGGTCACCTGGAAAGGTTTAAAATCGCCGTGTCGTGCCGCTTCCAGCCCGGTGAGTTCAAGCTTTCCGCCGATTTGAAAAGGTATTTTGTCGAACGTCTGCAGGCCTCGCGGCAATTGGCTCCAGGGCTTACGTTTCCATTGATTGGTAAGAAGCTGGGTGTAAAACGGCTCGAGGTTCAATGTTCGAAACCGGCTGCCCGGTAATGAGTTCTCCTGAGCCTGGACTGACGGCACGGTGGCCAAGCCCACTGCAATCCAACACAGCAGGCCAAAACCGATCCGGTTTAGCCAAATCAGCACAGAACAATACAACTTCGGAGCGCACTTCATCTTCTGAGAATGGGTTATCTGACGCTGCCCTCCGCAGAAAAACTCAAAGGTTTTGCGCAATTCATCCGTTCTCATCCATTTTGTAAGTAAAACGGCTGCAAGCTCCTACGGAGTCCTCGACCTGGTCAATTTCTTGAATACGGTGCCCCATTTGACGGTCTGTCCATCGTCTCATAATGCAGTTGTGAAACGTTGTTTTCTCTCAAAAATCGGCTTGAGCATGAGCGGAAGTTCCCTTGTAGCTCTGGGCTGCTTCATTTTTTTCATTCTCGGCTCCGAACGCTGCGTAGCGAAACCAAAACTGACGGGGCCCGTTCCGAGCTTTGAGCCTGCTGGAGGGATTTACACAAACCAACAGCTTTCCCTTCGGATTGTCGCCGAGAACGGCGTGGTCCGTTACACTCTCGATGGTTCGGCGCCAACTGTGGATGCACCTGCTTTCCAGGATTCTCTCACCATCACGAATACGACTTTGGTGCGGGCGCGCGCCTTTTCCACAAATCATGCGATTGGTCCAATCATCTCGCAGGCGTACACTTTTCTTGCGGAGGACCTCGCAGATTTCAGTTCCAACTTGCCGTTGGTGATCGTCGATTGTTACGGAGAGGAACTCTCGTTGGCGCGGGAGCAAAAGATTACCGGAAATATCCGCTTCATAGCCCCCAAGGGCGGAAGAACTCACCTGACCGGCACGATCGACTTTGCCGGTCGTGCGCACATATCGGTCCGTGGACATTCCTCACGCCGTTACCCGAAGCATTCTCTGAATATCAAGCCCATCGATGAGCAGGACGAAAAGGTAAAAGCCTCGATGCTTGGCCTGCCGAAGCAATCCGAATGGGTTTTGTATGCCCCGTATCCCGATAAAACCCTGATGCGCGATGTGCTCTCCTATGAGTTGAATCAAAGCATGGGGCATTGGGCTCCACGCACTCGGTTTGTGGAGGTTTTCATCAATGACACCAGGAATAAGCTAACGATGGAAGATTACGCCGGGGTGTACGTTTTTGAGGATAAAATTACGCGGGATAAAGGCCGCGTGGAGCTGGCGAAATTGAGCCCGGTAGCGACGGCTGAACCGGAGATCACAGGTGGCTACCTTTTCAAGAAGGATCATGTGGGACGTGGCGTGGTGGAGCGCGCTCGTGCTGAGAATGCACGGCTTGCGGCAGCTCTCACGGAGAGTACCGCGGAGGTATTGAGCGGTCCAGGCGAGTTTCCGGCCGATCCCGCCGGCTTCGGAACGAAAACAGACAACACGAAGAAGAGCGAGGGCCGTCGTGCACCCCGAGCCCGCAAGCCTGAGCGGGTGTCGCGCGCTTTCCACATGTTTACGAACTATGTCGGGATTGCTTCCGGGCAAACAGGGGAACGCACGGCCAATGCTTCCATCGACGACGAAGAAGTGGTTCCAGACGAGGAGGGATTCTGGACGGAGGTAGAGGGAAACCATTTCTATTATGTCGAGCCTGAGCCGGACGAACTCACCGCCGTGCAAAGAGCATGGTTAAAGACGTATCTCAATCAATTCGAGACCGCTTTGTATGGCGAAGATTTTAAAGAGCCGCTCCATGGCTATCGTGCATTTATCGAGCCTGATTCCTTTATCGATTACCATCTGATCATGGAAGTGGCTAAAAATGTGGATGCTTTCCGCTTTAGCACTTACTACCAGAAGGATCGCTCCGGTCTTATGAAAATGGAGCCCATCTGGGACATGAACCTCACCTTTGGCAATGCCAACTCCCGTGAGGGTTACCTCCCGGAGCGCTGGCTTTGGCCCCAGTTTGATGATCAACAATACTCCTGGTTTCGTCGACTATTTGAAGACTTGGACTTTGGACAAAGATATGTCGACCGCTGGAGCGAACTACGAACCAACGTCTTTGCTACCTCGAACGTGGTAGCCCGGGTGGATCAGCTAGCGGCCGAGCTTGCCGAAGCCCAAAAGCGCAATTTTACTCGGTGGCCGATTCTCGGGACAACCGTCGTCCCCAACCATTTCGTGGGCGACACCTACGAACAAGAAGTCCGATGGATGAGGGATTGGATCACGAAGCGTTTGGATTGGCTGGATGCTCAGTTCCTTCACCCGCCTTCTGTCACGTTCAAGGCAAGCGCCTCCACTCCGTTGTTGGAACTAGCCACCCCTGTTTCCGCAGCCCAGATTTATTATACCCTCGACGGTATGGATCCACGCCAGGCGGGCGGAGGTATCTCGGCGAGCGCAAGGCTTTATAAGGAACCCATTTCCGCTTCGAAAAACAACCGTCTCTTTGCGCGAATCAAACAGGATAATCGGTGGAGCGGCCCACTCCGTATTCAATAGCTGAAATTTGAACTCCTACAAAAAAGGGGACCTCGAAGGTCCCCTCCTTGAAGTCAAAAGAGGCTAAAAATTTATGCCCCCATGCCGTCTTCAAACGATCCGGCAGCGACAGGGAAACACAGGTTGTCGCGCACGAAAGCGATACCGTTCGCGCTGGTAGCATCGAGGTCACGGTAAGCGCTTTCGGCTTCCACGATCAACGGAGCGGTCTTGGCGCCAGTCACTTGGCAATAGCGCTGTGGGTAGCCAATATTGATCAGCATTTCCACATAGCGGGCCATGCTCAGGTCCCCACTCGTCAGATCCGTGAATTGCATGGCGCGGTCCGGCCAGTTCGGGGCCATCATGCGTAGTGGTACGCCCTTGCGGATCACGAAATTCTTGACATGACAGGCATAAACACGGCTTGCCACCTTGCGGAAGCGGGTTTCCCAATCCTCGCCTTCCCAGCAGTGGGAGGGATCGGCGTTTACGGCGAGGCATTTGTCGCCGTCGCAGGCTTTCACGATCAGATTGAAGTCGTCGGCGCACATGGCGGCTGTGCCGGGATGAATTTCATGCGCCAGGTAGATGCCCAGCTTGTTCGCGTGCTGGCGAATTTTGGCTGTCTTCTTGGCAAATCGTTCCAAGCCTTCGCCGAGCAGGTCGTAGTCGCCACCTTTCCAAAAACCCCAGGGATAGCCCGTGGCTAATTCCCAACCCAGCGCTGTGCCCCAGAACATTGGCACAATCTTGATGCCCAGTTCAGCGCAGAGATCCATCAGCTTGAGCAAATAATCCTCGGCCCATTGCTCAATCTGCTCCACCGGCTTGCGGGCCACTTCCGTGGGAATGAACGGGCGAATAGTGGGGCTGCCGGTCCATGCCGTCGTGTGCACCCAGAACGGGCAGTGCGCGGACACGCCGTCCAGCTTCATCTTGGCCTTGGCAAAGGTATCTTTGATCTCTTTGGCCTTTTTGAAGCCCTTGTCGGCCTGAAGCATGTAATTGGAGGGCTGGACTCCTTCGGCTCCGGCCTTTTTGGCGTAAGAGAGAAAGTCTGCCAGGTTCTTGGCGCCGTGCTGGGCGCCCTCAACGCTGGGATGAAAGCAGGTTTTTGCCATAGGTATAGTAACGTTATTTGAGCACACGGTTTAAAACTCTTTTAGGCGGAAATCAATGGCAATGTTGCTGTTTGCGCTCGAAAAATGAAAAAACCTATATGTTATTGTGCTAAAACAGAACCGAACCTAAGCTTCCGACGAGGTTACTTATTATGAAAATCGGCGTATTTTCAGTCATTTTAGGATCTTTGCCATTGGAGCAGGCTCTCGATTATCTCGCCTCCCTCGACGTGCAGGCAGTTGAAATCGGTGCGGGCGCTTTTGCAGGAAAGACCCATTGTCCTGTGGATGCTCTCCTCGGCAGCGAACAGCGAAGGAGAGAGTTCCTCAGCCAATTCTCCACGCGCGGAATTACCATCTCCGCCCTGAACTGCCCAGGCAATCCTATCCATCCAGATAAGCGTCGCGCTGCTCGCGATGATGCCGACTTCCGCAAAGCCTTACAACTGGCCCCCATGCTGGGCGTCGATACGGTGATTAACTTCAGCGGGTGTCCGGGCGGCAGCCCTCGTGACAGGACGCCCAATTGGGTGACCTGTCCCTGGCCTCCGGATTATTTGGAGATCCTGAAATACCAATGGGACAAAGTCGTGTTTCCTTATTGGGATAAGACCGCAAGATTTGCCGAAAAATCCGGCATTCGAAAAATCGCCTTTGAAATGCACCCGGGATTTGTCGTGTATAACCCCGAAACCCTCCTCAGGCTCCGCACTAAAATCGGCCCCTCCATCGGCGCCAACTTCGATCCTTCACACCTCTTCTGGCAAGGCATTGACCCTTGCGAAGCCGTGCGGGTATTAGCCGGGGCCATTTGGCACGTCCATGCCAAGGACACCGCCATCCATGAGTGGAACTCCTTGCGGAATGGCGTGCTCGATACCAAGCACTACACCGAGGAACTCAACCGTTCTTGGATCTTCCGCACTGTTGGCTATGGCCACTCGCGGCACTTCTGGTGTAACTTCGTGTCCGCTCTCCGTATGACTGGCTACGATGGAACCCTGTCGGTGGAGCACGAAGATAGCCTCATGACCAGCCGCGAAGGGCTGGAGAAAGGCGTCCGTTTCCTGCAAAGTATCGTGCTCAATGAACCCAAGGGGAAAGTGACATGGGCTTGATTTTTTACGACACCCACGCCCATTTGGATTATCAGGACTTCGCGCAGGATATAGAGCAGGTGGTGGAACGCGCTCAAGCGGCAGGCATTACCCGAATTATCAGCATTGGAACTGATTTTGAAAGCAGCCGTCGTTGCGTTCAACTTGCTGAAAAATTCTCAAGCGTCTACGCCGCTGTCGGCTGGCATCCCAATGATGCCATGGCGGCTCCAGACGACCTGCGCCCTCACCTTAAGGAGCTCGCTCTCCACCCAAAAGTCGTGGCCATCGGCGAGACCGGCCTGGATTATTATCGGATGCCAAGTGCGCAAAACAACGGCACACCCGAGGATGATGAAAGTTTTAAAACGAAGCAGGCCCAGGTTTTTCAGCAGCAGCTGGAATTAGCGGCAGAGCTTGGTCTAAACTGCGTGATTCATCAGAGGGATGTTCAAGGGAGCAACGCGTGCTTCGAGGATATCATGAAACTCATGGTTCCGTTTGCAGGGCGAGTCCGTGGCCAGTTCCATTGCTTCGCCGGTGACGCCACTGCCATGCGGCGCGTGCTCGATGCTGGCTCGATCGTCAGTTTCACGGGCATTTCCACGTTTAAAAATGGGCAAAACATCCGCGACACGATTGCTGCCACGCCTCCGGATAAATTTATGCTCGAAACCGATTGTCCTTTTTTGGCTCCAATTCCGTATCGCGGCAAACGCTGCGAACCCGCCTACGTGAAGGAGATCTCCGAAGTCGTGGCCAAAGCAAAAAACTGTTCCCTCGAAGAACTCAGCGCCGGCACCCGCGCCACCGCCCATTCCTTTTTTCCAAAGCTTAAATAGAGGTTTAAGCGTTCAGCTTCTTCTCCACCTCCTCCACCGTCATCCCCTGAATCAAAACCTGCTTATGCCGAGAAGTCTGCCCACGTATCAACTGCACCGCCCCTCGGGAACAATCCAGCACCTCCGCTAAAAAACGCACCAGCGCCTCGTTTGCCGCAGAGTCCACGGGCGCCGCGGTCACTTTCACCTTCAACTCGTTGCCAAGCGCTTCCCCAATCGCATTCTTTGAAGCTCTTGGCTGCAACTTCAAAGACAGAAGGACTCCGTTTGGTTGCGATTGTAGATACGATGATTTCACGATTTATTAATGTTTGAGCCAAGGCATGGAAAGAGGCAACCTCATTGCCGGAAGCCCTGTGGACCTCGGTCCATGGAATGAACCGAAAGATGAACCCTATGCAACCAGAAGCACTGTGGGAAAAAATCATCGGGCAGTTTGCCTTGGAACCACAATCTGTTCACGGCCCAAGCCACTGGAGACAAGTCGAGCACAACGGATTCTATCTCGCTCAAACCTCAGGTGCCCGAATCGATGTCGTCCGACTCTTCGCTGTATTTCATGACAGCCGGAGGTTAAATGAATACAACGACCCGGAACATGGCCCACGAGGTGCCAAACTTGCCCAAGATTTGCGAGGGCTTCTTTACGAAATAGATGACCAAGGGTTTGAGTTGCTCCACGAGGCTTGTTGGATTCATACGGAGGCACCGCGTAGTGACGACCCGACCCTTGGTACGTGCCTGGATGCGGATCGGTTGGATTTGCCGCGCGTTGGCATCTCGCCACAGGCCGAATACATGAGCACTGAAGCCGGAAAGAATTTGGCTAAAAGCGGCGATTTTGGGGTCCTGCGAAACTTCGAACCGAGACAGTAGCTGAGCTGTCGCGTGGCGTGACTCAAGCAAACTCTTCCAATTTGGGCTCGATAACGGTCCACGGCGTTATTTTAGCTATTCGTAATGACATGTTCATTTCAGCCTCCCCCATGCTTATGCACCTCAGGGAGATCCACTACAAACTCTCGTCCTTTTGAACGCTCCTTTGCCAAACCCTAGAATAAACTGGCCAAATAGCGGCTGAAATGTAAGTTTATCCTCAAAGTCATGAGTGATATCCAGCTCATCGAAGGAGTCTTGAAAAGCGCCGCTCGCCGTCGTCGCCTCGAACGTGCCTGGCGCTCCTTCTGGCAAGGGCTGTTCCTAGGAGCAATTTTTTGGCTCCTTGTTTTTGCTATATACAAGCTGGCCCCTATTCCAGTGATGGTCCTTTATGTGGCTGGCATCGTGGCCGCCTTTATTCCGATTGGCGCAGCCATATTCGCGGCGGCGAAGTCCCTTACGATTCTGGAAACCGCCCGATGGGTGGATGCTAAAAAGCAGCTTCAGGAGCGGCTTAGCACTGCGCTGGAAGTTTCCTCCTCGTCCGGGAGTGGCGAATGGAAAACCCTCTTAATAACCGACGCTGCGCGGCATGCGCGTGATTTGGATGCCAAGAAACTGCTTCCCCTGCGTTTTCCGGCGATCGGCCGATGGGCGCTTCTCGTGGTCGCTCTGTGCGCGGGACTCGGCTTTGTGCCGGAATACCGCAGCAAGGCTTATGTCCAGAAAAAGAGTGAGCTGGCCAACATCAAAGAAACCGGCAAGCAGTTGACGGAGTTTATCAAAAAGACAGCCGAACAACGTCCTCCTGTGCTGGAACCCACCCAAAAGGCTCTTGAAGCGGTCGCTGAAGTGGGGCAGAAGCTGACGAAAGCTAATCTGACCAAGAGTGAAGCTTTGCGAGACCTTGCGAGCATCAGTGATAAATTGGGCGAACAAGCGAAGGAGCTGGCTCAAAACCCCAGCTTGAAACCACTGGAGAAAGCAGCGCGGGAACGAGAAGCTGGAACGACTGGCAGCCAGGTACCGGAAGCGTTGCAAAAGCAAATGGACGCCTTGCAAAAGGCCCTCGGGAACGCTGCCGGGAAACCTGACGCTCTCGACAAGATGAAGAGTGACCTGGAAAATGCCAAGGCATCTGCTGCTAATTTGCCGGACAAAAATTCGGCGGAGGGCAAAGCCGCTCGGGAACAGCTTTCCAAGGCTTTGAATGAGTTGTCCAAACAGGCGGCAGACATGGGCCAACCGATCGCAAATCTCGACGAAGCGATCAAAGCGCTGGAAAAAAATCAAACCGATTTAGCAGTAAACAATTTGGAAACCGCCCTGAATGATCTGGAAAAGATGCGCGATATGGCGAAGAGCCTGCAGCAGCTCCAGCAGCAGGCTGCAAAGATGGGCAAAGACCTCGCGGAGCAACTTAAAAACGGCCAGGCTCAGGCGGCCCAGAAGACTTTGGAGAAGATGATCGACCAACTTCAGAAGGCCAACCTTTCCCAGGAGCAGGTGCAGAAGTTGGCTGACGAGGTATCCAAAGCCCTGGACCCGGCAGGCAAATACGGCAAGGTTGGCGAGCATCTAAAGAACGCCTTGCAGAAAATGCAGCAGGCTAATAAGCCGGGTTCCGATTCCCAGAAAAGCCAGGCAAAGTCGCAAGCTGCCCAAAGCCTTGCGGAGGCGGCCAAAGAACTGGAAAAACTCCAACAGCAAATGGCCGATTCCCAGTCCCTTCAGGATGCCATGGAAGCCTTGGAGAAAGCCGAAATGGCCATTGCGAGCGGTAAGAAGTGGAGCGACGCCGAACCCGGGGGACAATGCAAAGCCTGCAACGGCAAAGGCTGCTCCCTATGCAAGGGCAAGGGTTGGGGCCATGGCGGCAAGCCTGGATCCGGAGTGGGCACCTGGGCCGATGAAACCGGCTGGAGTTATGCCCCCGAACATATGGAACCCGTGGACAATTCCGGTGTGACCCGGCCTGATATGGAAGGACGCGGCACGACTGACCGCGGCGATGCTCAGCTCAATTCCGCGCTTGCGCCCACCAAGGTGCGCGGCCAAATGTCTCAGGGTGGACCAATGCCGAGCATCACACTTAAGGGGGTCAGCATCAAAGGCCAAAGCTCCGTGCAATACCAGGAAGCTGCGGCAGCCGCGCAGTCTGACGCTCAAAATGCGCTGAACCAGGATCAGGTGCCCCGCGCTTATCGTGGCCAGGTGCGCGATTATTTTGATGACCTGAAGAAATAATCTTCCCCGCCACGGATGGATTCTCTCATCATGACGCAGAACGCTGCGCTCCATCTCGAAATGAGCTGGCGTCCAAATTTATTATGAGCACAGAAGCGCAAATCGAATCCTTTCGTAAAAACTTTTCCAATCTGCGCAATGAGATAGGGAAGGTGATCGTTGGCCATCCCGAGATTGTAGATGGAACGCTCACAGCCATTCTGGCGGGCGGCCATGTTTTGCTCGAAGGCGTTCCGGGCCTGGGCAAAACGCTGCTGGTCCGAACGCTCAGCGAAGTCCTCGACCTTTCTTTTAACCGTATCCAGTTCACGCCCGATCTAATGCCGGCTGATATTCTCGGCACGAACATCGTGATGGAAACGCCTGATGGGCGCCGCGAGTTCCAGTTCCAGCACGGACCAATCTTCGCGCACCTTGTGCTCGCCGACGAAATCAACCGTGCCACCCCCAAGACGCAGTCGGCCTTGCTCGAAGCCATGCAGGAAAAGCAGGTCACAGCCGGCGGAGAAATCCGCAAGCTCGCTGGGCCATTCTTCGTTCTGGCCACGCAAAACCCCATTGATCAGGAAGGGACTTATCCGTTGCCGGAAGCCCAGCTGGATCGGTTCTTTTTCAAGCTATTGGTTGGCTATCCCTCCTCCTCGGATTTGACAGAAATCTTAACCCGCACCACGGAAAATACCAAAGTCCAGATTTCCAAAGTGCTGGATGGAGCCGGGGTGATTGAACTCCAGCACCTCGTCCGCCAAGTCCCCGTGGCCTCCCACGTAAAGGATTATGCCGTTCGCCTCGTGCTGGCGACTCATCCAAAATCCGAGACCGCAGCCGCGGTGACCAACCAATACCTGCGCTTTGGCAGCAGCCCACGTGGTGGACAGTGCCTGGTGCTGGGTGGCAAAGTCCGAGCCCTTACGCAAGGGCGTTTCAATGTCAGCTTCGAGGATATCCAGGCCGTAGCCATGGCTGCACTACGCCATCGTCTCATTCTGAATTTCGAAGCCGAGGCTGAAGGCATTACCACGGATCACATCATCGCGCAGATTCTAAAGGACGTTCCCAAGGACGCTGCCGCTGTGGCTGCCTAATCCGCATGTCCCTCCTTACCCCGGATCTTCTCCGCCGCCTGGAGCAGTTTCAGCTCCTGGCAGCGCGTCGCGCCAAGAGTTCCGCTCGTGGTGAACGGAGGAGCCGGGCCCGTGGCCAATCTGTCGAGTTTGCCGATTTCCGCACCTATACCCACGGCGACGATTTTCGTTACCTCGATTGGAATCTTTACGGGCGCCTGGAGCGCTTGTTTATCAAGCTCTACGAGGAAGAGCGGGAACTGCCCGTCCGCATTTTTCTAGATGCCAGCGAATCCATGGCTTTCGGGGAGCCACGAAAGTTCGATTTCGCCCGTCAGGTGGCTGCGGGCGTTGGTTATGTGGCCTTGTGCGGTTTTGATCGGGTGAGTGTTATTCCTTTTCCGGAGCATCCGGATGAAACCGTTTACCGCGGCGCTTTGCGTGCCGTGCGCGGGAGAAAGAGTTCACTGACCTTTTTTCAAAACCTCAATCGGCTCAAAGCTGAAGGCGCCGCGAGCTTTAACGATGCCCTGCGCCGGGGCGCGCTTGAAGCCCGCCAAGCCGGGGTAGCGGTGGTGTTGAGCGATTTCCTGGATCCAGCAGGTTACGAATCCGGTCTGTCAGCCCTGGTCGGTCGCGGCTTCCAGGTCAATGCCGTTCAAATCCTTTCACCCGAAGAATTGAACCCTGGGGCTTACGGGGACCTTCGGCTGGTGGATGCTGAAACAGGCAGCGTCCAGGAAGTCACTTTTGGAAAGTTCCGGCTCAAGTCTTATCAACAAGCTGTGGCGAATTACTGTCAGCGGCTTAAGGAATACTGCACCGCGCGCGGCATGCACTTCTTCAGTGTCAGTTCGGAAACGAAGCTGGAAGATTTGCTTCTAAAGCAACTCAGGCAGGCGGAGCTCTGGGCATGAGATTTTTATCACCAGCCGCTTTCGCTTTCCTGGCTGCCATCCCGGTGGTGGTGGTTTTTTATTTGCTGAAGCGCAAACGGATCGTGCGCCTCGTTTCCAGTACCTTGCTCTGGCAAAAGTTTCTTGCCGAAACCCAGGCCAATGCTCCTTTCCAGAGGCTCCGACATAATTGGCTGTTGATTCTGCAAATCCTTCTGCTCCTCCTCGCGGTATTGGCGATCGCTCGGCCGTACTTCGCGGGGCAAGTCCAACCAACCCAAATCAAAGTCATCGTTCTGGATGCCTCCGCATCCATGCAGGCCACGGACGAGAAACCATCACGGTTTGAAAAGGCCCGCACTGAGGCGATGAAGCTGGTGGATGGATTGCGGGATGGTGAGCAGGCCATGCTGGTGGTGGCGGGTGCTCGCACCGAGGTTCGGCAGTCACGCACCAGTGACAAGACGGCGCTCCGTCGAGCGCTGGACGCCGCGGCTGTTTCGGATTCGCCCACTCGCCTCGCCGATGCTCTGAAAACCGCCGGCGCTTTCACTTACGAAAAGCGAGGCGCAGAGCAGCAAGACGTCACCTCGGGCGAAATTCATCTTTTCAGCGACGGGGCCACTCCGCCGTTGGGAGAGTTGGAGAATAAGAATTTGCCGCTTGTTTACCACCGGATTGGCCAAGGGGCGAACAACGTTGGCATCGTCTCCCTCGACGTTCGGGCCAACCCGGAAGATCCGGCACAGCGCGCGATTTTCACCAGCGTTTACAACGCGTCGGCAGAAACAAAACAGGTGGATCTGGAACTACTCTTTGAGGACACGCTCATTGATGCCAGGCCTCTCACTCTCTCGCCCACCAACACCCAGCCTCTTGTATTCGTTGCCCCGCAGCAGAAAGACGGAGTCTTCACTGTGCGTCTGAATATCCAGGATGATCTGAAGGCGGACAACCAGGCTTCGATCGTAAGCCTCATGCCTAAACCGGTGAAGGTATTGCTCGTGTCCCGGGGAAACCGCTTTCTTGAAAAGGCTCTTCGGGGCCCGCCTAATGTTCAGCTCAGCATAGCTCCTGCGCTCACCGATACGGCGGCAGGATTCGATTTGGTGGTGCTCGACGACATTTATCCCTCCGTTTGGCCCATTGTAAACACGCTGGCTATTCATACCGCGAACACGAACTGGTTTGGCGGCTGGAGCACGGTTCAAGGGCCGCCCATTGTGGACTGGAAGAACACACACCCGCTGCTTCGTTTTGTCAATTTTGACAATGTCCTCATCAAAGAAACCCTCAGTGTCAAAGCTCCGGCCTGGGGCATTTCGCTAGTCGAGTCTCCGCAAACGCCTTTGATTGTGGCCGGGGAACGGGACCGGCAGCGAATTGTCTGGGTCGGTTTTGACACCTTGCAAAGCACATGGCCCCTGCGAGTTTCTTTTCCCATCTTTATCGCCAATGCCCTGGACTGGCTCAACCCCGCCAATGTGAATGCAGGCCAGCTTCTCGTGCGTCCAGGGGACGCCTTTCGCATGGGATTGCCCGGCCCTGTGGCGTCGGCTCAGGTCACTCGTCCGGATGGCTCGGTTCAGCCGCTGCTTCTGGAAAAGGATGCATACGAAATCATTTACGGTGACACCTTGAAGCAGGGCGTTTACCGCCTCAAAGCCGGTACGAACGATATGACCTTTACGGTGAACCTCATGGATGTTTTGGAAAGCAACATTCGTCCGCGGGAGGAACTTCCCCTTGGTAAATATAACAAGGTCACTGCGTCGGCCCTCAAGCGGGCCAATCAGGAATTGTGGCGCTGGATTGCGGGACTTGGGCTGGCCGTGCTGCTGTTTGAATGGTGGTTCTATCACAGGAGGACCGCGTGAACGGGCTCAAAGGTTTTGTGGATTTCTATACAGGGTTCGGCCGGTACGCGGAGTCTTCAAAAAGTGTGTCGTTTACTGCCTCATTGGCATCCTCCCTGATTTGTTTGCTCGTTGGATTCCTCGCCGTGCTGCTTGGTGGTTGCTCCCCTTCAAATTCCAAGGTGGTCACTTTATACGCCGCGCAAGACCGGGAGTATGTGCAGCCGATCATCCAGGAATTCTCCGCTCGCACGGGGTTGCGCGTCGACGTTGTCTATGACAGCGAAGCCGTCAAAACAACGGCCTTGGCCAACCGGTTGCTGGCTGAGCGAAATCATCCCCAATGTGATGTCTTTTGGAACAACGAGGAACTCCGCACTCGTCAATTGGCTGCCAAGGATGTGTTTCGGTCAACCAACGGCTGGACTTCATTCGGTTTTCGGAGCCGTCGCATGGTGATAAACACCAACCTTCTCTCTCTTGCCCAGGCGCCTGCTAGTTTGCTCGAGCTGACCAACCAGATGTGGCGAGGTAAAGTGGCGCTCGCTTTCCCGTTGTTCGGATCCACCGTCACTCACTTTCTGGCTTTGCGCCAGGCCTGGGGTGAAACCAAATGGGAAGAATGGTGCCGGGCCTTGATTCGCAATAAACCTTACCTGCTGGATGGCAACTCGGTCGTGGTGCGTCAGGTATCGCGGGGTGAAGCATGGATCGGCCTCACCGATTCAGACGACATCGCGGCTGGCCAACGGGAAGGCATGCCGGTGGCCGCTCTGCCGCTCAACAATGATTCTTTGCTCCTGCCAAATACAATCGCCATTACCCGAAATGCGCCTCACGCCGCGAACGCGCAGAGGCTATTCGAATTTTTGCATGGGCCCGATGTGGCTGGCATTCTTGTCCAGGCACATGCTTTGGAAAGCCCTGCGTCTCCTCCTGAAACCCAACCTGAAACCCTCCGCGTCAATTGGCCGCCCTTATTGGCTGAATTGAAAGCGTCAACCGCTCGGCTGGAGCAGCTCTTTCTGCGCTAGGCTCCGGCACCTATGAACTGGCATCTTCTCCAAAATAGCCTGCTGGTCAGCGGAAGCGCAGCTCTTGGAGCAGTGGTTCTGGGCATTTGTGCCGCTCTTTGGGCAACAGGTCTCCCAAAGGGATGGCAAAGTCTTTTGCTCGCCACGGCTGCTGTGACATTTTCGCTTCCGCCATTCCTTGTCACCAATTGCTGGCTTCACCTGCTGGGCGAAGCCGGGTCCTGGCGCTCATGGCTTCCATGGAGCATTTATTCAAACACAGGAGCAGCCTGGATTCTGGCGCTTATGCTTTGGCCAATCTCTTTCTTCGCGGCCTGGAGTTCGTTGAAGCAATTGCAAAACGCGCACCTGGAAACCGATTTGATGCTGCGCGGCAGGTCACTTGCAAAATGGCTCCTCTGGCCAATGGCACGGCCCCTAATCGGTGTGGCACTCGGTCTAACCTTTGTGCTGGCGCTTAACAACTTTTCCGTTCCCGTCATCCTTCAGGTCAAAGTTTTTCCAGCCGAGCTTTGGCTGCGCTACAGCACCCAGTTCGATTACCGGGCGGTCCTCTGGTTCAGCATCCCAATGGTCCTGGCTCCGGCAATTCTTCTCTGGTTATGGCCAAAAAGAGCATTTGCCTGGAGCGCGAAGGCTGCCGCCGTTTCCCCTGCTCTCTTTCGGCGCCAGCTTGGAAAGCCGCTATTCTTCGGGGCCGGAGCAGTGGGCGTCTTGCTCCTGGGTGTCTCGCTGGTTGTGCCGATGGTGCACCTGCTTGGCTCGCCGCGTACTTGGTCTGAGTTGCCGACGGTATTCAAAGCTGAGCCGCGACTTTTCATTCAGTCGGCTTTGCTGGCCGCGGCTGCAGCGGCTTGTTGTGGTCTCGTGGGGCTCCTCGGCTCCAGAACTCGATGGGGAGCGGCGCTCTGGCTTCCGCTTTTGGCTCCCGGCGTCCTCATTGGGGTAGCCCTTATTTTCCTGCTGAACCGGCCCGTGCTTGATGTTGTGTATCACAGCCTTGCCCTGATGATCTTTTCCTGGGCTTTGCGTTATAGTGGAATTGCCTGGAACGGCCTCGCTCGGGCCATGCACAGCGTGGATGCCGACCTCGTTGAGGACGCAACTCTCAATGGGGCGAGGGGCTGGACGTTGTTCCGCTTGGCCTACCTTCCTCGGATCGGAGTGCCTGCTGCCCTCCTTTGCTACGTGACCTACTTGTTGTGCCTGTGGGATGTGGAGACGATCGTTCTGACCTATCCGCCGGGCGGGGAAACGCTTGCGCTGCGTATCTTCAACCTGCTTCACTATGGCCATACCGCCCAGGTGAATGCCCTTTGTTTGCTTTTGCTGGTTCTTGCCATAGCGCCGCTGGTTGTCTGGTTTGCGAGCCGGCGAATGCTCCATTACTCGTTGCGTGCGGGTATGGCTGTCCTTCCCCTCGCTTTCCTGGCGGGTTGTTCGGACGACACCCTCCAAAGCCGCTTTTTTTCCGACGTCCAGGTCTTGGGCACCCGGGGCACCCGAATGGGCGAGTTCAACAAGCCTCGTTCGCTCACTGCGGACAACAAGGACAACCTTTACGTGGTGGACATGACCGGGCGGGTGCAAAAATTCTCACCGGATGGCAAATTTCTTCTTTCCTGGCAAATGCCTGAAACAGACCTTGGAAAACCAAAGGGCATGGGGTGTGACATTTCCGGCAATGTCCTGGTTCTGGAGCCTCATTATCAACGGGTGAATCACTTTTCCACCGACGGAAAACTCTTAGCTCAATGGGGCTCGAAGGGGACCAATGAGGGCTTCCTGGCTTTGCCTCGCTCCATTGTTGCAAACAAAAGTGGCAATATCTACGTCTCGGAATATACAACGGTGGATCGTGTCCAATGCTTCTCGCCCGCTGGCAAGTTCCTCTTTTCCTTTGGCAAACCTGGGACTGGGAACGGAGAATTTAATCGGGCTGAAGGCCTGGCCATTGATTCCAGCAATCGCGTCTACGTGGCCGATTCGTGCAATCATCGCATCCAGGTCTTCTCTGCCGAAGGAAAATTCCTGCGGACATATGGCGGCCCAGGGAGTGGGAAAGGCCAACTGAGCTATCCTTACGATATCCGGGTGGATGCGCAGGGATATCAATACGTGTGCGAATTTGGAAATAGCCGGATTCAAATCTTTGATTCACAGGATCAATCCATGGAGGTAATTGGCGGAATTGGCGGGGCTCCCGGAAAGCTCAATAATCCCTGGTCGATCGCCCTGGATTCTCAAGGTAATCTTTACGTGGCAGATGCCAATAATCATCGGGTCCAGAAATTTCTCCGGGCAAAGAAAAACGGTTAAATGAAATTCCAATTTACCCATCCTTATTTCCTTTTGCTGCTCCCGGTGGCATTGGCTTGGGTTTTTTGGCTGGCTTTCAAAACAGACGTCCAGATCGGCTCGTGGCGTCGCTGGGCTGCCCTGGCCTTGCGGACGATCATTGTTTGCGCATTGGTGTTGGCCTTGGCTGGTTTGCAATGGATGCGGCCGATGGAAGGGATGAACGTGTTTTTCCTTTTGGACCGCTCGGACAGCGTTCCCTCGCCCCAACAGGAGGCGGCCCGGCGATTCATTAACAAAACTGTGTCCGAGAAGAAGGAAAAGGACCAGGGGGGAATCCTGGTCTTCGGCAGCGAAGCTGCCCTGGAAACCGCCGCGGACGCGAACCTGGATACGAAAAACACGAAAATTCTGGCGGTCGTTGGAACCGAACGGACCGATATTGCAGCCGCCATTCGGCTCGGGACCGCTGCTTTTCCTGAAACCGGCCAAAAGCGGCTGGTGCTGGTCTCGGACGGAAATGAAAATCTGGGTGATGCAGTTTCCGTCCTGGCGGATGCGCGGGCACTGGGTGTGACCCTGGATGTGCTGCCGGTTGGGATTGAGCGAGGAAATGATGTTTCCGTTCTCAAACTTGGGCTGCCAAATCGAGTTAAGAAGGGGCAGCCGTTTGAAGCCAAGATTTTCATTCATGCGGATCAAAACCAAAAGGCTAACATTCGGCTTTACCGGAATGAGCAACCCTTGGGGGAACAGCAGGTGGATTTGACGGCTGGCAAAAACCTCTTTGCGTTCCCGCAGAGCCTCATCGAACCGGGCTTCTACACCTACTCAGTGGTTGTTGAAGCACAGGGCGATAATGTGCCTCAAAATAACCGGGCCACGGGCTTTACCAGCGTGCAAGGTGATCCTCGCGTTTTGGTTGTGTCCTACGATCCAAGCCAGGATGCCCAATTAGTCACCGCCCTGAAATCCGCGAAAATGGAAATTAAAGCCGCTGGCCTGAATGGTTTTCCGGCCACACTCGCGGAAATGCAGAGCTACGATGCCATCTTCATCAGCAATCTGGCCGCCGGGGACATTGGCACCGATGGCATGAAGCTCCTGGAAAGCGCCGTGCGCGATTTCGGCGTAGGCCTGGTTTGCGTGGGGGGAGATCAAACCTACGCGGCTGGAGGTTACCGCGGCACACCTTTGGAATCGGTGCTGCCCGTGAACATGGAGCTTGATAGCAAAAAGGTCCTGCCCAGTGGCGCCGTGGCCCTGGTCATGCATGGCATGGAATTCATGAATGGAAACCAGGTCGCCCGGGATTGCGCGATCGGAGTGCTGGATGCATTGGGTCCTCAGGACGAAATGGGCGTGGTCCTCTGGAACGGAAATGATCAGTGGCTTTTCCCCATGACGAAGATTGGACCCAACCGCAAGGACCTTGGCTTCAAAATCAACGGCATGAACCAGGGAGACCTTCCGGGTTTCGAAAGCGTGATGAGCCTGGCCTATCAGGGCCTTAAGAAATCCACGGGCAACCTGAAGCATATGATTATTTTCAGCGATGGTGACCCGGTGGCGCCCACTGGAAAGCTGATGGCGGACATTGTGCGAGACCGAATCACTGTTTCCACTGTTCTGATCGCGGGCCACGCTGGTCCTGAGACCATGATTTCCATCGCTGAGCAAGGCCATGGGCGATTCTATAACGTGCAAAACGCTTCGCAGCTCCCCCAAATCTTCATCAAAGAAGCCGCGGTTATTCTAAAGTCAGCCATTTTCGAAGAGCCTTTCGTACCGCGGATTGAGAGCAGCAGTGAGGTGATCCGCGGAATTGGCACTTATCCCACCCTGCGCGGCTACGTTTGCACGACCAAAAAGGCCCGTGCTGAAACACCGCTTGTTTCGGATAAAAATGATCCCATCCTCGCCCACTGGCAATTCGGGTTGGGACGAGCCGTAGCGTTCACTTCGGACGCAAAAGCGCGCTGGGCCAAAGATTGGCTGGCGTGGGGACAATATCGTCAGTTCTGGTCGCAAATCGCCCAGTGGAGCCTGCGACGCCTGGAAAATGCCGATTTCACAACGGAGGTTGCGATCGATAAGGGAGATGGGCATATCAGTGTGGAAGCCTTGGATGATAAAGGAGAATATCGCAATTTCTTGTCCCTCCAAACGGTTGTCGTAAGCCCGAGAGGCGAACGCCAAACCGTGCGCCTGGAGCAAACTGGACCCGGGCATTACGAGGCCCATTTTCCGACCAAGGAAGTCGGCTCCTACCTTTTGCGTCTTTCGGATGTGAAGGACGGGAAGATCAGAGGCTCCCAGGTTGTGGGAGCGAGCATCAATTACTCCCCGGAGTTCAGTTCGCCAGAACCCAATTTCAACTTGCTGAAGAAGCTTTCGGAGCTAGGCCGCGGGCGCATTCTGGATCCTAGCAACCCGGCAGACAACCCCTTCCTCCACGACCGCACCAAAACCTATCAACCCAAGGACCTATGGGAATGGCTCCTGCGCTTTGCCATTGTCCTGTTCACCGCGGATGTTGGAGTTCGGCGCATCCAACTGGACCAGCAGGAGATCCTGAAGGCCTGGGCTTTCCTCAGACGCAAACTTTTATTCTGGGAAGGCAAGCCACGACCAGCGCAGGCGGATGAATCCCTGGCCGCCTTGCTCCACCGCCGTGACCAGGTGCGCTCTCAAGCTCAGCCCGTTGTGCAAGCCAGCGAGGAGCTTTTTCGGCCGAAGACAACTGTCACCCTGCCGGCTTCAGAAGACTCTGCCGCGCAGGCTCAACCCTTGTCACTGCCGACGAAGGAGGAGGAGGAGGCCCAAATTCCAGAGGACAAGCCTGCCACTACCACCAGCCGGCTCCTAGATGCCAAGCGGCGAGCCCAGCGGAAAAAGGGGGATTAGGTTTTTTGCCTCGATAATAATGATTGCGTGAAATGGCCGAAATATGGCTTTATCACTGCCTGCCAGCCGCCAAGGTCGTTTAGCAGGGGCCGGTTTGCTTGTGCAGATCGGGTGGCAGTCCTAAACATGGCTCGGCAACAATTGCATGTTTTCTATGTAGGCCGCGTGCAAGGCGTAGGTTTTCGTTATACCACGAAAATTGTCGCCCAGGGCTTTGAAGTCACTGGCACGGTGCGCAATCTTTCAGATGGCCGAGTGGAAATGATCGCCGAAGGCGAGCGCTCGGAATTGGAAAGTTTCCGCAAAGCGATTCAGGATTCTGATGTCGGAATCTTTATTCGGCAGGAGCAAGCGGCCTGGAACGAAGCGAAAAATTGCTTTCGCGGATTTGAAATTGTTCGTTAGATGGTGCAGACATTAAAATGAAGTACGCGGTCATAGCTGACATTCACGCAAATTTGGAAGCCCTGGAGGTTGTCCTGGAGGACTCCCGGAACCAAAAATGCACTCATTACTGCTGCGTCGGCGACGTCGTGGGTTACAATGCAAACCCCAAGGAATGTCTGGAGATTGTCCGCACCATGGCCATGCCTTGCGTAAAGGGCAACCATGACGAGTACTGCTCCACCAACGAAACCTTGGAGGGCTTCAATCCTCATGCTGCGGACGCGGTCAACTGGACCCGTCAACAACTCACGGAGGAAGACAAGCAGTGGCTGCGCGATTTTAAATATATTCGATTGGTCGCCAGCTTTTCGATGGTGCATGCCACCTTGGACGGCCCTCAACGCTGGGGTTACGTTTTCGACAAACTGATGGCTGCCGCCAGTTTCACCTACCAGAACACCAGCGTTTGCTTCTTTGGCCATACTCACGTGCCTCTCGCTTTTATCCGTGACAGCCAGGTCCGGGGCGGCACCTATTCCAAGTTCAAGGTCGAGCCAGGCAAAAAGTATTTCGTCAATGTTGGCAGCGTAGGGCAGCCCCGCGATGGCAATCCAAAAGCTGCGTATGTCGTGTACGACCTGGACGAAGGTTCCATCGAACTGCGCCGCCTAGACTACGACATCCCCAAGGCGCAAAAGAAAATCATTGAGGCAGGCCTTCCCCAGCGGCTTGCAGATCGCTTGGCATTTGGCAAGTGAACGGCCTTGAATCAGCAGAGGGCCTTTGAAAATCCTGATTCTCAAGCCGAGCTCTCTGGGCGATGTGATCCATGCCCTTCCAGTGCTTCGGCTCATCAAACAAGCCCGCCCGCAGAGTCAAATCTACTGGTGGCTCGAATCGTCCCTGGTGCCATTGCTCGAGGGTGACCCCGATCTTACCGGCGTAATTCCCTTCCATCGAAAGCGTTGGTCCAATCCCCGTTATTGGAATGAAGCCTGGCGCAGCATTCAGGATATTCGGGCTCAAAAGTTTGATTGGGTGATCGACCTCCAAAGTCTCCTGCGCAGCGGCGTACTCGCCTGGCTAGCCAATGGCGACTTCACCATCGGTCTTGATGACCCACGAGAAGGGGCTGGCGCTTTCTATGACGTGGTCGTGCCGAGGCCTTCCTATTTCACTCATGCCGCAGACTGGTACCTCAGTGTTCTTCCCTTTTTAGGTGTTCCGGTCCACAGGAACTTTGACTGGCTTCCGGCCCGGTCGGACGCGGTAAAACAGGTTCAGCGGCACCCCCAAATGAACGGCGGGGATTGGGTTTGCTTGCAGCCCGGCGCCCGTTGGATGAACAAACGCTGGCCCGTGGAACATTTTGTCGAACTGGTGCGGCTCGGCTCAAAAAGAAATCCCAACCTGAATTTCGCAATTCTCGGCGGACATGCGGATGCGGACCTGGGCAGGGCGATCGCCGCGGCGTCGCCCTCCCGCTGTGTGGACTTGACCGGGAAGACCACGCTGCACGAGATGGTGGAGTGGTTGCGAATCAGCCGGTGCCTCGTCACCAATGACACCGGCCCGATGCATGTGGCCGCCGCTCTCGATAAGCCAGTGATCGCGCTGTTTGGCCCCACCGAGCCCAGGCGCACCGGTCCCTACAGGCAATTGGCAAATGTCACGCGACTGGACCTGCCTTGCATTCCCTGTATGAAGAGCACCTGCTCCTGGAAGGACCCCCTGGCATGCCTGACCGGCATTTCGCCAGTCAGGATCCTGAATAAACTCGAGTCAGTTCTGGCATTTGCCGCTTGCCAGTCTCCACCGCCCTCCTAGACTACAATCATGCAACGTGTCTTCCTTGCCTTGAGCTTGATGCTGGCGATGACCTCCTTCAGCTGGGCGCAGCTTACCGTCGACCTGGTCCTGGACCAGGAACAGTTCCTTCGAGATGAGTCTCTGCAAGTGAAAGTGCAAATCAGCAACCGCTCCGGCCAAAAAGTGGAATTGGGCAAAGACGCGGGCTGGCTTGAGTTTTCCATCGAGAACCTGGATGGCGGATTGATTTCGCGCCTGGGGGAAGTCAGGGTGGACGGGGTTTTGAATCTGGAATCCGCCATGGTTGCAACGCGCGTGCTGGACCTCCTCCCTTTTTACGATCTGAGCAAGCCGGGCCGATATTCCATTTCGGCCAGCGTACGGGTAAAAAATTGGGACCAGGAATTCGCAAGCAAGCGCAAGACGTTTGATGTGGTCCGTGGTTCCAAGATTTGGGAGCAGGAGTTTGGCGTTCCTTCCAAAGGCGTCCCGGAAGTTCGGAAGTACGTGCTGCAACAGGCTATCTACTTGAAACGCCTCATGTTGTATGTTCGCATCACCGATGGCTCAGACGACAAGGTCATACGTGTTTTCCCCGTCGGGCCCCTGGTCTCGTTCAGCCGCCCGGAAGCGCAGATCGACAAACAAAGCAACCTGCATGTTCTTTTTCAATCGGGCGCACGGTCGTTTTTGTATCATATTATTTCCCCTGATGGACAAGAGGTCCTGCAGGAAACATATGAATACAGCCCTTCTCGTCCCACTCTAAGAGGCAGTGATGACGGCAAGATTTTTGTTTCGGGCGGCTCGCGGCGAGTGCCCGTGGATGTTGTACCGGTCACACAGGTGGAAGCAGCTACCAATGTCGTTTCGTCGAGCAAGAAATAGTGTTTGCAGTTGGCCGATCCTGCTGCTGTTTTTATCTCTTCTGGCTTGCGCTTCCCGGCTGCAAGCGCAGCCGGCCATTCTTTTTCTGAAGAACGGCGATCGGGTTTCTGGCGTTATCACCTCGGAAGATACCAACCGGGTCGTGCTCACGAACATGTGGTCCACGGCCATCACCATCCCCTTATCCGATATTACACGCCGTGAGAAACC
>JAQGOV010000100.1 GCA_028293425.1 Verrucomicrobiales bacterium | reverse complement strand
ACGACGACTTCCACTTGTTTCTTGTCCGCCATGGCCAACACTCTTTCGGGCCAAGGTCAAAAATGCAAATCAAACCGAGCGGTTGAACCACTGTCCCAATATGTAACCCATCCATACGGCCAACAGGCACAAGCTGACCGATGACAGGATGTTGCCACCTGCGTGCAGCCACTGGCCTTGCCTCGCAAGAGTCAATGTTTGAAGACTAAACGAAGAAAAGGTGGTATATCCACCGCAAATGCCGAGCATCAGGAATTGCAGAACCAAAGGTGACATGCTCCATCTTCCCTGGGGTCCGCCCAACGCCGCGATGAGCCCAATCAAAAAAGAGCCTGAAATATTTACGAGGATCGTTCCCCACGGGAATGTTTCACCGAAACGCTGAGCAATAAAACCGGAGAACCAGTAGCGGCCCACCCCACCCAGGGCACTGCCCGCGGCTATGCACAGATAGGTTTGAAGTTTTATGCTCACAAGGACTAATCCGTAGAACTAAAGCAGGGTCACGATTGTGTGTTGCCAGCTTTTCCCTAAGCTCCAATTTCCTGCGGCCCTTTGCCCCCAGCCACCAGGAACAACACAGCCATTCGAACGGCTAACCCGTTGGTCACCTGCTCCAGAATGACGGAGCGTCCGGAATCAGCAATCTCGCTGTCGATCTCCACACCACGGTTGATTGGCCCTGGGTGCATGATGATGGCGTCTGGCTTCACTCTGGTCATGCGGTCCTTGTTCAAACCGTAAAGGCTCGTGTACTCGCCTATGCTGGGGAACATGGTTTTGCGCTGACGCTCGTGCTGAATTCTTAAGAGGTTGATGATGTCAGCGTCGGCAATCGCCTCCTCTACGTTATGAGTCACGCGGCAGCCCATCTTCTCGAATATTTTTGGAACGAGGGTAGAAGGTCCGCAAAGGGTGACTTTCGCGCCCAGCTTGGTCAGCGCCCAGATGTTGGAACGAGCCACTCGACTGTAAAGGATGTCGCCCAGAATCGTGACATTCAGCCCTTCAATGCGGCCTTTTTTTTCCCGAATCGTGAATGTATCCAGGAGTGCCTGGGTTGGATGCTCGTGGGCTCCGTCTCCTGCATTCACCACGCTGCCCTTTAAAAAGCGCGACAGGAAATGAGGGGCGCCTGTAGCGCTATGGCGAATAATCATGATATCCGCATTCAAAGCCTCCAGGTTGCGGGCCGTATCTTTAAGTGTTTCGCCCTTCTTCAGGGAGGATGCTTCCGCGGTAAAGTTGATCACGTCCGCCGTGAGTCGCAGGGCTGCAAGTTCGAAGCTGATGCGGGTACGGGTGGAAGGCTCAATGAACAGGTTTACAACCGTCTTGCCGCGCAAGGCTGGAACCTTCTTGATGGCGCGTTCGCCTACTGCTTTAAAGGCTTTGGCCGTATCCAATACCACCATGATTTCCTCTGGACTGAGGCTCTCGATGTCGAGCAGATGTTTCCGATTCCAGGTCATCACGGTTGGTTTCCTCCAGTTCCACCGACTTTCTGCAAATAGACCACATCCTCCCCGGCATCTTCTTTTAACCGAACATCAATTGTTTCGTTCAGCGAAGTGGGAACGTTTTTTCCGACGAAGTCAGGTTTGATCGGGAGCTCTCGATGGCCGCGATCTACCAAAACGGCCAGTTGGATTCGTTTCGCCCGGCCAAAATCATTCAACGCATCCAGGGCAGCCCGGGTGGTCCGGCCGCTAAAAAGGACATCATCCACCAGCACAACTGTTTTGCCGTTAATATCCCCAGGAATGGAGGTGGGCTGAATGTTGGGCGCGAACTGCTGGCCTATATCGTCCCGGTGCATGCTGACATCCAGGGTGCCGACAGGAACCGGGTGCCCCCAGATTCCTTTCAGAATATTCCCCAAACGAGCGGCCAAGTGGATGCCTCCGCGCTGAACCCCTAGCACAACAACGGCTTGGCTGTTGTCGTTCCTTTCCGCAATTTCATGCGCAATTCTCGTGAGCACACGATGCACCGCAGAAGCATTTAATATGACATTGTTTTCGGGCATAAAAAAATCGAACCGGGAAGTAGCCGGGTTCGATTCAATTACAATATGTTCGGTTAGTCCACAGCTTCCTTTGCGACCTCTCTGGATCGTTTAAAGGAAAACTTAAAATTAATTCGCGTGACCAGCGGGCTGATGGTGTTGACGGCTTCTCCGCCACTTGGCGCGGTGCTTGATAATCCAGTCTGTCAGCGCGCGCTCAAAACCAATGTCGTAGCCAGCCTTTTCAGACTCGATACACTTGTGCCTCAGGATCTCTTCGCGCTCTGCTTGAAACTCGCGATAGAGCGAAGAGTTCCGGACCAAATCATTGCCATTTGAGATTTCTGGCATATCGCTCATGGGCTATCATCACTTCTGATTGGTCCTAATGTACCATGAGCGCCCTTGAAAACAACTCCAAATTGTCACAATCGACTTCAAGTGCTTTAGATGAAGATACTTACAACAGCGTCTCCCGAAGCCTTTCGGCGACGGAAATGAACGATTTGGCTGCTGCGGACTCCGGTTTGGACATGACTACTGGCTCACCTTTGTCCCCGCCTTCCCGAATTTCAGTAAAAAGCGGCACTTCTCCAAGAAAGGGTACCTTCTGACGTTCGGCCTCGTCCTTTCCGCCTCCGTGGCCGAAAATCTCGACTCTGTCGCCGTTCGGAGCTGTGAAATAACTCATGTTTTCCACAATTCCCAAAATAGGCACGTTGACCTTTTGGAACATGGCAATGCCCTTCCGCACCACCCCGAGGGATGCTTCCTGTGGCGTGGTGATAATGACACCTCCGTCTAGCGGGACGGTCTGGCACAAGGACAACTGCGCATCCCCGGTACCAGGAGGTAGGTCAATAAGCAGGTAATCCAAGTCTCCCCAATCCACCGAACTGAAGAATTGCTGGATGGTTTTCATGATCATCGGGCCGCGCCAAATCACGGGCTGGTCGCCTTCGATCAGGAACCCCATGCTCATCAGCTTTACGCCATGGTTTTGGGGCGGAATCATCTTTTCCTGCGCGCTGATGGTGGGCCGCTGATGCACACCCATCATCAAGGGAATACTCGGGCCGTAAATATCGCAGTCCAGCAAGCCAACCTTGGCGCCGAGCGCATGCAAGGCGCAGGCTAAATTGACGGAGCAGGTGGACTTGCCCACGCCACCCTTGCCGCTGGCCACGGCTACCAGCTTGCCAATTCCAGGCACCCGGCTCTGGTTAGCCCAGGGACTATTGGCCGCTGCTGCTGGCTGTGGACCGGCCGGCATGTTGACCTCCACATGGACCATCTGGACGCCCGGCAGAGCTTTCAAGGCTTGTTCGCAGTCGGCTTTGAGTTGCTGGGCCACCTGCGGATTGGCCGCGGTAAGCTGCAAACTTATGCTGACAGCACCATTGTTGGCAGCCGCCTGCTTCACTAGCCCAAAGGAGACGATATCACGCGAATAGCCCGGGTATTTCACCGACTTTAGCGCGTTGAGGATGGATTCCTGGTTCAGCATCATTTCAGTTCCCCGGAAATGAACCACAAACGCCCTTGGGAAACAAAGAGAATGTCAAAAGTAACCTATTGAGCAGACGCCGGAGTCATCGCCGGAACGAAACCCTTGCGAAATTCCTCCCAGCTCGGAGACATTCCCCTCAGCTTTTGCACGATCCTGGCAAGCACGTCCGCGGTATAGCCCATTTCCTCTTCTGTATTCTCCTGCCCAAGGGATAAAATGACGTTGCCTTGCGCCAAGGCATGGGGAACTCCCATGGCGGTCAGCACCGGTGATGCTTTCAACGCTTTGCTGACGCAGGCTGCCCCGCTGGCGATCGACAAACCCTGCATGTCCGCCATGAGAGTAATGCCTTCCCCTTCAACGAACTCGAAGGAGATGTTGAGATTCGTGTAAAGGCGCTCGTCGCCGAGGGGCGGTCCGTTCAAACGTGCGTGCGTTATTTCAGTCTTCAAGCGTTCCCAAAGGCGCCGCTGGAGTTGACTCACATGTTCCAGGCGCTTTGGCAGATCCCTCCGCGCGGCGATGGCCGCTGCTCCCGCACCCACAATGGCTGGCAGATTCTCCGTTCCTGCTCGCTTTTCCTGCTCCTGCATTCCGCCATGCACCAGGCTCTGCAGGCGTGCCTGCCTGGCTTTGTAGAGAACACCTACCCCTTTTGGACCGTAAAACCTGTGTGGAGCCAGTGAAACCAGGGCTGCCCCCCATTGCTGCACATCCACTGGCAGCCAACCGGCACTTGCGGTAGCGTCGACAAACACCGGAATGCCCCGCTCCTCGGAGACTTCCACGACCTGCTGGACGGGTTGAATGGTGCCGACGTCGTGGTTCGCATGGTGAACACAGATGAGAATGGTTTGCTCAGTGATAGCCTCCCGAATGGCTTCGGGGGCGATACGTCCTTGCGCATCCACCGGGACCCGTGTGGCGGTGAATCCCTGCTTTTCCAGGAACTCGATCGAGTTCAACACGGAAGGATGCTCGATAGCGCTCGTTACGATGTGGTTCCCACGCTTTTGGCTGGCCCAGGCCGTGCCTTTAATTGCCAGGTTGGCTGCCTCGGTTCCGCCAGATGTGAGGATGATTTCCTCGGGCGCGCCCGCTTGAATCAGTGAAGCGAGTGTTACCCGGGCCTGATTCAAAGCCTCCCTTGCGCGCAAACCGTGCCGATGCAGTGACGCCGGGGAGCCAAAGTTCTCGGTCAAAACGGGGCGCATGGCCTCCAGGACCTCGGGCAGGAGGCGGGTGGCGGAGAGATGATCCAGATAGACTTCGCGCATGCCTACCGAAGCCTTTCGTACTACTTCTTTCCTTGTTTGCGGATGTAGTCGTTCAGAGCTGCTTTGACTGCTTCCTCGGCCAAGGTGGAGCAATGCAGTTTTTCCGGAGGCAATCCGCCCAAGGCCTTGATTACATCCTGATTTGTAAACTGCATAGCTTCCTCGATGGTGCGGCCTTTCAACAGCTCCGTCGTGGCGCTGGATGCGGCGATGGCAGTGCCACAGCCAAAGGTTTGGAACCGAGCGTCCAAAATTCGGTTTTCCTTGATTTTCAGGCTCAGTCGCATCACATCCCCGAAGGCGGCTGCTCCAACCTCCCCTACTCCGTCGGCATCGAGCAATGGGCCCACATTTCTCGGGTTCAGGAAATGTTCCAGGACCAGGTCGGTATTTGGGTTTTGTTCATTCACAACTTTGAATCGTGCTGCATAGCGTAATCTTTCCCCCGAACAGGTTCAACCTTCGAAACTGGTTTGCCGTTCGTCTTGGCTCTGCCGGGTGCTTGGGTTATGTTCCACGGAACTACGATTCGGAAATCGAGCAAATGGACATTGTTTTAACAACGCTGAATGCCAAGTACATCCACGCCGCTTTCGGCCTGCGTTACCTTTTGGCAAATCTGGGCGATCTGCAGCCCAGGGCGGCCCTCCTCGAATTTGATATTAACCAGCGCCCGCTCGACATCGCCGAGGTGCTCCTCGCCCAGAGCCCGAAAATCATTGGCTTCGGCGTTTACATCTGGAATGTGGCTCCCACCACAGAGGTGGTCGCCGCGATTCGAAAGGTCCGGCCGGACATCATCATTATTCTAGGCGGCCCGGAGGTGAGCTACGAGGTGGACCAGCAGCCGATCGTGCAAATGGCCGATTATGTGATTACAGGTGAAGCAGACCTGAAGTTTCGCGAGGTTTGTCAGTTGCTCCTTTCGGGCGGACTGCCGGCCATGAAAGTAATCTCAGCCGAGCTGCCCGATTTTTCGCAGCTCGCCCTGCCCTACGACCTCTACAACGACCAGGACGTCGCTCATCGCGTCATTTACGTGGAGGCTTCGCGCGGTTGCCCGTTCACCTGCGAGTTCTGTCTTTCCTCGCTGGATATTCCGGTTCGCCAGGTAGCAATGCCGGTTCTGCTCGAGCATCTGCAAAAGCTGTTGGATCGAGGTGTGCGCCAGTTTAAGTTCGTGGACCGCACCTTCAACCTGAATCTGAACACGAGTAAGGCGCTCCTTCAATTTTTCCTCGAACGTTACAAGCCCGGCTTGTTCTTCCACTTTGAAATGATCCCAGATCGGCTGCCCGAAGGGCTGCGCGAAATCATCTCCCGGTTTTCTCCTGGCGCTTTGCAATTCGAAGTCGGCATTCAATCCTTCAATGACGAGGTTTGCAAACTGATCAGCCGCCGGCAGGATCTAAAACGGCTCGAAGATAATTTTCATTATCTGCGCGAGCGCAGCGGCGTGCATATCCATGCGGATTTGATCGTTGGCCTGCCTGGAGAAACACTTGAGAGCTTTGGTGTCGGGTTCGACCGGCTCATCGCCTTACGCCCGCAGGAAATCCAGGTTGGAATCCTGAAGCGGTTGCGGGGCACTCCGATTATTCGTCATGATCGCGAGTGGGAGATGCGATACAACTCGCATCCCCCTTATGAGATACTCCAAAACCGATTGATGGATTTCAGCGCCATGCAACGCATGCGCCGCTTTGCCAAGTACTGGGATCTTGTGGGGAACAGCGGAAATTTTTTGGAAACCACCCCGCTGATTTGGGCGGGGAAGCCATCACCGTTCTTCACCTTCCTGCAATGGTCCGATTGGCTTTATGGAAAAATTGGCCGCACCGACAGCATCGCGCTCGCCCGGCTTTCCGAACTCCTTTTCCAGTTCCTCACTGCGGAGCAGAAGCAGGATGCTCCATCCGTCGCGGAATGTTTGTGGCGTGATTACCAGCGGGGTGGCCGCCGGGAAAAGCCTGAGTTCATGCGTCCGTATATTCAAGAGGAAGTCGATCGCTCTGCGAAAGGATTGAAGCAGGCTGGCATGAAA
>JAQGOV010000200.1 GCA_028293425.1 Verrucomicrobiales bacterium | reverse complement strand
TTCCTGAATAATAATGGCGACCACCTAGTCCTGGCAGATCTCGCAGGCAATGTGGTGGATGAAGTTCGTTACGCGGATGACGGGAATTGGGCCATTCGTCAGCGCGGCCGGCTAGACTTGGGGCATCGGGGCTGGGACTGGTATAAACCTCACGATGGCGAGGGTGCCTCCCTGGAACTCGTGAACCCAAATCTGCCTGGCTCCAGCGGCGAAAACTGGTCTGCCAGCACTGTCCCCAATGGCACGCCTGGTCGGATCAACTCCGTTTATGTGAACAACAGCCCTCCTCTGATCCTCGATGTTTCGCACTTCCCCCTGATTCCCAAGTCCACCAATCAGATTACTATTAATGCCCGCATTCTGGACGAAGCGGTCGGTGGCCTTGTTGTGAACCTTTTTTACCGGGTGGACAGCGCGACCCCTCCTCCTTTTATCTCAGTGCCCATGCACGACGACGGCTTGAATGGTGATGCGGCCGCCAGCGATGGACTCTACGCTGCCACCATACCGGCACAGGCGAACAATGCTGTGGTCGAATTTTACGTCAGCGCAACCGACGTGCAAAACTTAACCCGCACATGGCCTGGGCCTGCAATTGCTGCCCCCGACGGTGCCGGCCCCACCGGCCAGGTCGTAAACGCTCTTTTGCAGATCGATAACATAACTTATTCGCCCACGAACGCGCAGCCGCTTTATAAGCTCATCATGACCGAGAATGAGCGCGCCGAACTGCAGGCAATTCCTTCCATCAGCACCCTGCAGGGGCCGAACGCGCGGATGAACGGCACATTCATTAGTATTGATGGCACCGGGACTGAGTGTCACTACAACGTGGGTCTTCGTAATCGCGGCCACGGCAGCCGTACCGCCAATCCCCCCAATTACCAGGTGGACTTTCGAACTGATGATCGCTGGAAAGGTGTCGGTAGCCTGAACTTGAACGCTGTGCAAGTGCACATTCAGCACCTGGGCAGCGTCCTCGCCCGCAAGGCGGGTGTGCAAGGCGCGAATACTATCGCCGCGCAGGTGCGGGTCAATAATGCCAACCGTGCGGCCAGCGGCTCGCCCATGTTCGGCTCTTATGCAGCAAATGAAGCCCAGGATAGCGATTTTTCAAAGGCACACTTTCCCCATGATCCCTCTGGGAACATTTATCGCGCTATCAGGGATATTGCCCCTCCGGACTTCAGCTACCGTGGGGAAAATAAGGACTCGTACACCAATACGTGGTTCAAGGAATCGAATGCGAGCGAAGATGATTGGACAGATATTGTCGGCATGCTCCGGGTGGTCGGCATTAACAACACCACTCCGTTTACTACTGAAAACGTGCGGCAGGTAGTCAACGTTGAGCAATGGTTGCGCCATCTCGCGCTCATGAATCTTTTCGGCAACAACGAAACCGGCCTCAACACCGGCTACAACGATGATTACTTCATGTATGCCGGTCTCGTTGATCGACGATTTCTCCTCACCTATTACGACCTGGACACGATCCTCGGTCAGGGTGGTTCGCTCGCTCCCAATGCAGGGCTGTTCACCGCCACCGCCAACAATGGCGCGGGCCTGGCCCTCGACCGATTCATGCACTGGCCGGATTTCGAACCGATCTATTATCGTGCTCTCCAAGAGCTGTTGGACGGGGCTTTCTCGCAAGCGAACTTCGACACGACGGCGGACGAAGTGCTCGGCGGCTACGTTCCCGCGGGTACTATCAATAGTATCAAGAGCTGGATGGCTTCACGCCGAAGCTTCGTGCAGGGCATTCTCCCAGCCATCACCAACGCGGCTCCGCCGGTCGCGATCGTTGGCGGGGTGCCCCGCTCCCCGACGCCAATCACGAGCGCCACTCTCACCGTTTCAGGCCAGGGCATGGCCTCATACCGCTACAGTCTGAACGGCGGAGCCTACTCAGCCGAAGCCCCGATTGGCACCCCGTTGAACCTTGCTTCCCTCGCTTCCGGCCTCAAGACCGTTGCGGTTGTCGGAAAGGGCACGAATGGAGTCTGGCAGGATTTCACGAACGCTACCGTCGTCACCTGGGTCGTGAACTCGGCGATGCCGGCTGTCCGGCTAAACGAAATTCTGGCTCAAAACAACGCTGTGCTGAAACATGAAGGCACTTTCCCGGATGCCATTGAGCTTTTTAACGAGGGTGGCAGCGCGCTCGACCTGGGCGGATTGCGGCTCACGGATGACCCGAACAACATTAATCGATTTATATTTCCCGGGGGCACATCACTCCCGGCGGGCGGCTATCTCACCGTTTATGCCAACAATTTCGACGGCACGACCGGCATTCATCTTGGGTTCAGCCTGAAAGCATCGGGCGATTCCATCTACCTTTTCAATTCCGCCTCGAATGGTGGTGCGTTGCTGGATTCCGTGATATTTGGCAAACAGCTCGCCGATCTCTCCATTGGGCGGATTGGCGCAGGCGGGGAATGGCAGCTTGTGCAGCCTACCTTTGGCGGCGCGAATGTCCTGCAGCCACTCGGCAGCACTTCAAGCCTGCGAATCAACGAATGGCTGGCCGATAGTGTCACACGCGAGGATTTTGTGGAACTCTACAATACCAGCTCGCTACCGGTCGCGTTGGGCGGTTTGTATGCCACCGATAACTTGCTGGGCGATCGGACTAAGAATCAGTTCGCTCCGCTCAGCTTCCTCGCCGGTGGCGAGTTTTTTGCCCTCACTGCGGATGGCCAAGGAAATGGGACGGACCATCTGAATTTCCACTTATCCACCGAGCAGGGCGAACTCGGCCTTTATTCGCAGGATCTTTCCCTTCTCGACTGCGTCATTTACGGTCCCCAACAGCCGGATATTTCGCAGGGTCGCTGCCCGAACGGAAGTGTAACTTTCCAGACGCTTGGCGTTCCAACTCCTGGTGCGCCGAATGATTGTCCGTTTGTGCCGCCCTCCCCGGTCACGGTCACACTCCTCACGATCAGCAATAATTGGAGCTATTTCCGCACCAGCTTGGATGGCGCAAACTGGACCGGAGTGGGTTTTACTGATTCATCCTGGCAGAGTGGCCCGGGCTTGTTGGGCCAGTATACCCCCACGCGTGCGCAGACCTTGCCGGAACCGATCCGGACGGTCACACCGACGAACGGCCAGGTCACCTTTTATTTCCGGGCGCATTTTAACGTTCCGATCAACGCCTCGTATACCAGCCTGCAATTCCGCCATATCGTTGATGACGGAGCCATCTTTTATTTAAATGGATCGGAAGTTGGCCGCTTCAACATGCCCGCCGGAGCAGTTAGTTCCACTACGCTTACCACGGCTTCTGTGGGTGATGGCGCTTACGTGGGCCCGGTTACGATTCCCGCGTCGTTGCTCATCCCTGGTGATAACGTATTTGCTGTGGAAGTGCACCAGGCAGCCGCCAACAGTTCGGATGTGGCCATGGGTGTCGAACTTCAGGGCCTGATTGTCACAAACAGTCCAGCAGCCGCTGGCGTGCTCATAAACGAGGTGCTTGCCAACAACTCCTCGCTTGCCGAGCCGGATGGGTCCCGGCCGGATTGGGTCGAGCTCTACAATCCTTCGGCGAACGCGGTGGACCTTGCGGATATGAGCTTCACGGATGACACCACCAGCGCCCGCCGCTGGGTATTCACCAACTCGATGATCTTGAATGCCCATACGTTTCTGAAGGTCCGTTTCGATGCCGATCTGCCAGCCTCCTCAACGAACACTGGCTTTGGCCTGAAAGCGAACGGCGGCAATGTCTACCTTTTCAGCCGCATCGCCGATGGGGGCTCGCTCCTCAGCTCCGTGGCTTACGGGCTCCAGGCTGCCGACTTCTCCATTGGCCGGGTGCCGGACGGCAGTACCAATTGGGTGCTTGCTGTACCCTCCCTGGGAGGGCCGAATATTGTGGCTTCCCTGGGTGACCCGCTCCAGTTGCGCATCAACGAATGGATGGCCAACCCGGCTTCCGGCGAGGATTATTTCGAAATCTTCAACCCTAATGCCCAGCCCGTGGACATCAGCCGCTTCTATCTGACCGATGACTTGAATAACCGGGCAAAGCACCAGCTCCCGGCGCTGTCATTCATTGGAGTTGGCCAGGATGCATTCCAGAAATTCGAGGCGGATAATTTCACCACTCTGGGCGCTGACCATGTGAACTTTTCTTTGCGCGCCCAGGGCGAAGCGCTCGGGTTGACCACTTCCGGCAGCACGGCGATTGATAGCATCACCTTTGGCCCGCAGGCCCTCGGTGTCTCTGAGGGCCGCCTTCCCGATGGAGCCGGCACCATCGTAACATTTTCCGTCACGCCCACTCCAGGCAAAGGCAACTTCCTGCCTCTTAATAATGTGGTTGTCAATGAGTTGCTGAGCCACAGCACCACCCCTCTCGAGGACGCGGTGGAGTTATATAACCCAAGCGCCGCCAGCGTGGATATCAGTGGCTGGTATCTCAGTGATTCCCAGAACAACCTCCTGAAATACCGCATTCCTGCCGGGACCGTTATGCCCCCGGGAGGCTACAAGGTCTTTTACGAATACCAGTTCAATGGCGACACTGCCGCCGCGCGCTTCTCTTTTAATTCTTCCAAAGGCGACGAGGTTTACCTTTCCGAATCGACCGGTCCCGGAACGCTTACTGGTTATCGCGCTTTTGCAACCTTCGACGCCGCGGAGGATGGTGTTTCTTTCGGCAGATTCCCCACCAGCATCGGGGTGGATTTCACGGCTATGAGCGCTCGGACTTTTGGGGTGGACAACCCTGCCTCGACCAATGCTTTCCGCACTGGCACCGGCCTCACCAACGCCTATCCGAAAGTCGGCCCGATTGTTTTCAATGAGATCATGTACCGCCCGGTGGACACCAATGACGTCTATGAGTACGTCGAACTCCGCAACATCACCGGGTCTGCCGTGCCCCTTTATGATCCTGCCAACCCGGCGAATACCTGGCGCTTGCGCAAGGGTGTTGACCTTAACTTCCCGCCCGGCCTGACCGTTCCTCCTGGTGGCTTTGTCGTGGTTGTAAGCTTTGACCCAGCGACGGATCCCGTCTCTCTCACCATGTTCCAGAACGCCTACGGCACCAACGGAATTGTGGTTGGCCCGTACCTTGGCCATCTCTCGAACACGGGTGAAGCCCTCGAACTTCAAAAGCCTGACGCTCCATTAACCATCCCTGGGCCGGATTTCGGCTTTGTTCCTTACATTACTGCGGACCGTGTGGTTTATGGCATCACTGCCCCTTGGCCGACCTCGCCGAACGGCGGCGGATTTGCCTTGGCTAAAGTCGATTCCTCGCTTTACGGAAATGAGCCGCTGAATTGGCAAGCTGCCTCTCCCACCGTCGGAGTTGCCAATTTCGCTTCTTCCAGCAATCGTCCGCCTGTGTTGGCCGCGATTGCGAACAGGAGCGTTTACGTCGGCACCACGCTCAGCTTCACCGCTACCGCCTCCGATCCGGAACTGCCCGTGCAAAGCCTCACTTACTTCTTTGTAGGGGTTCCTCCCACCGGAGCCACCATCGACGCGGCAAACGGCGTCTTCCAATGGACTCCTGCTACCAATCAGGGTCCTGCCAGCTATAACATTACAATTAGGGTGACGGATAACGGATCGCCCGCGCTCAGCGACACCAAAACCTTCGCTGTCGCGGTCCTAACGCTCCCGCGCGTTAGCTCCACTACCATCTCTGGCGGCGTTTTACATCTGCAATTCGACACCTATCCCGGGCGCCACTACCAGGTGCAGACCGCAACCAGCCTTACAAACCCAGCCTGGACCAATGTTGGAGGGGAAATCGTTGCCAATGCGAATAGCAGCACGTTCTCCGTTCTAGCCGACGGCAGCCAGGCGCGTTTCTTCCGGGTGCTGGCCCTGGGGAATTGAGCGACTGAGCTGTCTGTTGCAGCGAATGGATCGGACGTGATTGCCTCTCCTCCCTAAACGGAGCCGGGACATGAAGCGCCTAGCGTTTCAGCCGCTATTGATTGAGCGTTCCTGTTGCATGACCAGCCCATACTTTGTTCAGGGTCACCTAGTCGTTATCGTAATCCAGCAAGAGGCGCAACGTAGCCGCGCTTTGGAAAAGCTGAGGGAATCCGATATGGAAAGATGCGAAATGTTGCGTGCTGGACTGTGGTGATGATGGTCGTGGGAGGCGTGGGCACAGCACTGTTTCATGTGTGTCGGTTCGTCCACTGAAAGCGCTCTTTCCCGGGCTGCCAGTGGGTCTTATCCTAAGGTGTCCGCTGGGGAAGCGATTGTACATTGGATTGCAAGCAGCGCTCAGATGGAGGGAGAAGTTATGAAATCAATCGAAATGATGGACGAAGACGCTTCGGGATCTCGATTAGGGAACTCCTCCCAGGAACGAACTCAACGTACCCCGGA
>JAQGOV010000086.1 GCA_028293425.1 Verrucomicrobiales bacterium | reverse complement strand
CGACGAGGTGCTGGCGGTCGGCGACGTTGAATTTCAAAAGAAGTGCCTCGGCAAAATGCAGGACGTTTCAACCAAGGAAGGCCGCACAGTCCTGTTCGTCAGCCACAACATGGAGGCAATGCGTTCACTTTGCACGAATGCCATCCTGCTGTGGAGGGGACAAGTAGCGGAAAATGGAAATCCCGAAAAAATAATTGCTTCGTATTTATGCCAGGAAGCGCCAGCTGAAGGGCTGATAAATTTTAAACCTAACCAAAACTCTCCATTAAACTTTCTGTCCTTGTGCGTCACCCAAGCCGGAAAAACAATTACCGGAATAGATCCCTGTCAACCATTCGATATCGAACTTAGTTATGAGGTTTTCGCCAAAGTTGAAAACCTTGAAGTCGGTTTACGCATCTCCAACGCACGCGGGGTGCCGATAACAACCGCTCATACGAAGATTGGCCCAGAGAATGGGAAAAACGCATCAATGGACCTAGGTAAATATAATGCCCGAGTAAGTATACCCCCATTGTTTCTGATGCCTGATACTTACACCCTGACAGCCGCTGCTTTTCAATACAACCGAACTATTTTTGACCAGCGCGACAACGTGCTTCAGTTTCGCGTCCTGGAGATTGGAACGAATGTCGCCAAGTACGGGAGGTCGGCCGAAATCGGTGTGGTTTTGAACAGGTTTCCATGGACTCACAGTAGGATGTGCGCAGGTTGATTTGCACAAAAAAATGCTATTTGAAAAAATACGCTTCCTATCAGGACACTGCCTTTTGAAGGTGGGGCATCGACTACTCAGGCAAAGACCTGTGAAGCGACTTACATTTTGTGCTAATTCAGACCCATCCGTTCAGTTCTTAGGGACTGCCCAAGTCGAAAATCTGCGGGGAGATCCTAAATTTATCATGATCGGGGCTGGCACGGTTGTTCGCGGTCGCTTAGTGACGTTCGGCCATGGAGGCCATATTCAGATCGGGGAAAACTGCTACATCGGCGAAGATACTCGCATCTGGTCAGCTGAATCTGTGACAATTGGGAACCGCGTGCTCATCGCCCACGGTGTTAATATCCACGACACAAATTCGCATCCAATAAACAGTGAAGCACGGCATAGACATTATTTAGATATGCTTTCAAACGGCCATCCGAAATTAGACTCATTTGGGATCGCCTCTAAAGCTGTGCGAATTGAGGACGATGTCTGGATAGGGTTTGGATCGACAATTTTGAAGGGAGTAAGGGTGGGAACCGGAGCGATCGTCGCAGCATGCTCTGTTGTAACGAAAGATGTGCCTGAAGGAACTATAGTTGCTGGCAACCCTGCCCAGGTGGTAAAGCGCGCGTGAGCATTTTCAAAAGAATATACTCCAGACTAAGAACAGTCAGGAGGGCCGAAGAGCCTGCTCGCGTGCCTAATCGTTTTATCTCATCGGGGCTAGGATGCCGGTTGGAGAAAGTAGATTGCCAAGTGCGTGATCCTCGCCCCAAACAAAAATATTTGTTTATTGGCGTAAACTCGGTAATTTCCGGCACATTTGTTTTCGAAAACAGTAGTGGAAAAGTCACAATTGGAGATAATTCATTCATCGGCGGCGGACTTTTCGTTTGTGTTGACCGAATCGAAATTGGGAATGACGTAATGGTATCCTGGGGCTGTACTATGATCGATACTAATGCCCATTCCGTTTACTGGGATGAGCGGAAAAATGACGTTCGCGACTGGAAACGTGGCTTAGATGAAGGAGTGGCAGGAAGATACAAAAATTGGACGAATGTTAAAAGTTCCAAAATTGTGGTGAAGGACAAGGCATGGATCGGTTTTAACACCATTATTCTGAAGGGCGTCACAATAGGTGAAGGAGCAGTAGTAGGGGCGGGGAGTGTCGTTACGAAGGATGTTCCAGCGTACTCCTTGGCCGCTGGAAATCCAGCTAGAGCTGTGAGAAGGCTTTCATGACATCACCCAATAGCGAGAACCTAGCAAAACTGACGTGGGAATCTGCCGTGATTTGGCTTCGTGAGCAACCTTCTCAAAGAAACTTGGTCAGGGATTGCTATTATGATGACCCCCTTGAGGCTAGTGCCGAGCGCTTTTATAGAAGTGAGGAAGCCGAAGAGCTACTTAGACTAGTGAAACGGCATTTGCCGTGTAGGGTCCTAGATTTAGGAGCAGGTCGGGGAATCTCGAGCTACGCGTTTGCACGGGCCGGCGCTGTTGTAACTGCTTTAGAGCCCGACCCAAGCCCACTTGTAGGAGCCGGGGCTATTGAAAATCTTGCAACAGCCGCTCGGGTCCCAATTACTGTTGTGCGGGAATTTGGGGAGCATCTCCCTTTCCCCGACGGAGGTTTCCAGGTCGTATACGCACGGGCTGTCCTCCACCATGCGAAGGACCTTTCGCAACTTTGCCGTGAGGCTGCCCGAGTTCTCAAGCCTGGAGGAATGTTTATTGCTACCCGTGAGCACGTGCTCTCAAAGAAGGAGGATCTTCCTCAATTCCTCGCAAGCCATCCTCTGCACAAGCTATACGGTGGAGAGCATGCTTATTTGCTCGATGAATATACAGAGGCAATAAAAGCGGCTGGTCTGACAATGGGTCAGTGCTGGGGACCGTTTGACTCAGTCATCAATTATTTTCCCACTACCAGAATCGAATTTGAAACGGATGTTGCGAGGTGGTTGAGGCGACGGTTTCCCTCACTGCTGGCAAGGCAGTTGGCTGCATTTCCGCCTGTGCAGCGCTACTACGGAAAGAAAATGTCTCGCCTCTCAAACCTGCCAGGCCGACTTTATTCGTTCATCGCGTTGAAGCCATGATACTCAGCTCAGGAACTGTGCTAATTACCGGAGTCGGAGGATTCCTGGGGCGTTACATTGCGCGACATTTCGCCTCCGATGGCTGGGATGTGGTTGGGGTGGACCGTCATGCCTTGGAAAACGCTCCGGTGCGAAGCCTAAAGGCCTATCATGCCATGGAACTGCCTAGTCCGGCTTTTCGCTCGCTGATCGAAACCTCGAAACCGACTGTATGCGTTCATTGCGCTGGCCGCGCCTCGGTTCCTCAATCCGTGGTCGATCCCGTCCGGGATTTCGAGGGGAATACGCACCTCACCTTTGAAATGCTCAATACCTTGCGGCTTTTTGCCCCCGGCTGCCGGATGGTATTCTTGTCGAGCGCTGCGGTCTATGGAAATCCGGCGACCTTGCCGACCAGTGAAACGGATCCGGTGATGCCCGTCTCACCCTACGGTTTCCATAAGTTTTTAGGTGAACAACTGGTCACCGAGTTCTACAAAGTTTATGGAATCCACGGCGCAAGTCTCCGCATTTTTTCTGCTTATGGTCCCGGCCTAAGGCGCCAGGTCTTATGGGATATCTGCTACAAGGCGCTGATCGAGAATTCCGTCAAGCTCCAAGGAACAGGCAAGGAAACGCGCGATTTTATCCATGCCACGGACATTGCTCGCGCCGTCCTGAGTATCGCCAAGGCAGCCCCAATGACCGGTGAAGTCTACAACGTCGCAAGCGGCCGCGAAATCACCATCGCGGAGCTGGCCCGCTGCATTCTCAAGGAGCTTCGAAGCGATCTGATCCTGGAACTCGATGGTGTAATTCCCGTGAGCACCCCGCGCAACTGGCGAGCCGACATTTCGAAATTGCGCTCGCTTGGTTACGAGCCTTCGGTGCCTTTGGAAACCGGGATCGAAAGCTTTGCCGCGTGGGCTCGTGCCGAACTGATCGGATGAAAAATTCAATACACATTGGTTTGGTCCTGAATGGCGGGCGCGGCTGGATGGGGGGCTATGAGTATATCAAAGGTTTAGCTCTGGCTCTGGCCAGTCTGCCAAAAGATCTTCGCGCTGGCTTTACTACCACCATTGTTACCAATGGTGCCCTGAGTGATTCGGAGATTTGTCAGTTGGCAGTTTCCGATACAAAAGTAATTTCCTCAGAGAAGGAAGGCCCCAGAAGAACTCTGGGAAGGAGGGGCTTATGGAAATTGCGGAAGAAATTTCTCAAGCAGTCCGATCCCGCTTTTCGGGATCTGGTTAGGCAAAAACGGATCGATTTTGTCTATCCTTATCTTCCTGAATCGGGCGTTCCCCCCAATTTTAACTACGCGAGCTGGATCTATGATTTTCAGCACAGGTACTTGCCGCAGCTCTTTTCCTCGGAGGAAGTTTTGGCTCGGAACAAACGGTTCGAGAGAGCGGCAAGGACATCGCCGCTGGTAGTATTGAGCAGCAAAACCGCGGAGAATGATTTTCAACAGTTCTACCCATTCGCATCTTCAAAAGCGCGTTTGTTACGTTTTCGTACGCCACAGCCTGAATCGTCTTTTTCAGGAGACCCGGTCCTTGCGCAAAGGGAATATTGTTTGCCCGACAAATTCTTTCTGGCCCCCAATCAATTCTGGAAACATAAAAATCATCTCCTGCTGTTCAAGGCTCTGAAACTCCTTGCGGAACAAGCGATTTTCCCAGCTGTTGTACTTAGCGGAAGTGTTCATGACTATCGCTTTCCGGAATATACAGATGAAATATTACAAACAATTCATCGACTGGGGATTCAACAGCAAGTGTATTTGATGGGGATTTTGCCGCGCACTGACTACGTACAATTGATGAGGAGATCTATTGCGGTCATACAACCGTCGTTGTTTGAGGGGTGGAGTACCGTTGTTGAGGACGCCCGGAGCTTAGGAAAGGTTATCATTTTGTCCGATTTGCCGGTGCATAAGGAGCAAGATCCGCCCAAAGGGATTTTCTTCGACCGGACTTCCGCGGAAAGCCTCGCTTGCAAGCTGCGCGAACAATGGACGCACCTTAGCCCTGGTCCTGACCTAGGCAGTGAGAAAGCGGCGCATGCATTCAATTACGGAGCCTTGATGCAAGTGGGAGAGCAGCTCCTGGGCATCGCCTGTGAATCGTGCAGCGCATAAAAGTTACCTTAATGGATGAGCGACTCTTCGTATCTTAACCATGCCGCGAATTTCCATATGTTTGCCGAATCTCAATAATCGGAATTTTTTGCCCGAACGGTTGGGATCCATCGCCAAGCAAACTTTTACGGACTGGGAAATGGTGGTGGTCGACGCCTTTTCGGACGATGGAGCGTGGGAGTTTTTCAAAGAACATGCTCAGGGAGATCCACGAATACGCGTTTCACAGGCTCCACGGCAGGGAATTTATCCTGGAATAAATGCGTGTCTTGAGCAGGCACGGGGGGACTATGTTTATATCGCAACGAGCGATGATACGATGGCGCCGGATTGCCTTGAAAAAATGTTTGATGCGTTGGAAAAGCATTCCGAGTGTGATTTGGCGCACTGTCCCCTACGCACCATCGACAAGGCGGGAAAGGAGCTCGATACCGGATGGGCACAACATTCTTTATTTGCCCGGAGTAGTGGCCGGTATTTGAATTCGCCGCATTTAAGGAAGGCTCCCTTCGATGGCCTGCTCCATCTGGTTGGGGAAAGCGTTTACATCTCGTTGACCCAATTGCTGATTCGACGTTCACTCTTTGAGAGAGTAGGGCTTTTCGACGGGCGATGGGGAAGCGTAGGCGATTTCAACTGGAATATGCGCGCAAGCCTGGTTACAGATACTGTCCACGTCCCTGAGACTTGGGCTAGTTGGCGGATACATCCTTCGCAGGCCACTGACCAAAATGGTGCAGACAAGACCATCCACTGGCGGAAAGTGGAAGAAATGATCGACCATGCGCTCGGTTGCTCCAAAGCGAAAATGTCCATCAACCTTGAACGAGTATTGCGTAACGGAAGGCGGTCCTATTTTGCCCAACGAAGGGATTTTGAAACGAATCTCCGCGCGCATGCCACCCGGCTCGAGCGCCTGAAATACTTGGTTCGTCACTTGCGGCAGGGTTCGCCGTACGCCTGGCATTACGCGGGACAGCGGGCTCTTGGCAAGTCGAAGTGGCAGTGTCCCTCGCTTATCACCCACTGGCTCCGTGCGGAGAATCCTTCTCCATGCCTGGTGCACCTATAAAATATTATTATGTTGGATCATAAAACGGATGCGGATTGGGAAACCTTTGGCGCACAGGACCCTTATTGGGCGGTGTTAACAAACGACCGGTTTAAGAAAAGCAACATGGATGAGCAGGCGCTTCGGCAATTCTTCACTTCGGGACAAGAATACGTCGATTGGGCTTTTTCCGTCATTCATGAGCATATCCAAGAAGGGTTTTCGCCAAGGCGCGCTTTGGATTTTGGCTGCGGAGTGGGGCGGTTACTTGCACCAATAGCGTCAAAAGCGGAACAGGCCGTGGGAATCGATATCTCTGAAAGCATGCTCAGGGAAGCCGCGAAAGTCTGCGAAGCCCGCAAGCTCAAAAATGTCACCTTGCTCCGCGGTGATGACGCCCTTTCGAAACTCAGCGGAACGTTCGATTTCATCAATTCTTTCATCGTGCTTCAACATATTCCGTGTGTCCGTGGGGTGGCTATTTTTCGGCGCCTGGTCGATTTGCTGGCCGAGGACGGAGTGGGTGCGATTCACGTAACCTTTTCGAAAGGCACTGGCGTATCCAAACTTCCCGAGTCTGCTTACGCATGGCCGCCCTTGGATGGCCTTCGAACTCATTTCAAAGGGTGTTTTAGCGCCATCAGGCGCCGGCTTTTGGCAAGTGCACGCAAGCTCAAATCAAAACGGCCCGATACAGGCGCTCCGGTCATGCAGATGAACCCTTATAATCTGAACGCCTTGTTCGCAATTCTGCAGCAGGCTGGCGCCAAACACCTGCACATAGCCCTCACAAACCATGGCGGGACATTGGGAACTGTAATCTTCTTTCGGAAGAGTTCCACCAGGCCGTATGTGCCGTCCTGTTTGCACGAGTAATGAAGATTCTTTACGACGGGTTTATCTTCTCAGCACAGGAGAGTGGTGGAATTAGTCGGTACTTTGCCAGCCTGATCAAGCGCTTGCCCGGCGAATGGAGGCCTGTCCTAAGGTGCCGCAGGATTCCTAAAACGGTCTCTCAGGTGCACGCCCGGCTTCAGATGCAGCCATTCGATTTCAGCCGAGTCAAGCCAGAGAAACTCTCCTTCGGGCTTGGAAGACTATACTTCAAAGCGTTGGATAAAGCAGGTGGTTACGACATTGCGCACCCCACGTATCATTTCCTGCTTCCGAATGATCGCATTAAACCGAGACGTTCCCCGTTGGTAATCACCATCCACGATATGATTCCTGAGATCTTTGCTTCGGAACTCGACCGGGAAGGATATGATGCTCGAGGAAAACGGGCGGCCATCGAGGCGGCTAGTGCTATCATTTGTGTATCTCACAATACGAAGAGAGACCTGCAGGCGCGCTTCAACATTCCGGACAGCCGCATTACCGTAACTCACCTTGCCTCAGAGGTAACTCGTGACATGGCCTTTGGCGCGGAACCAGTCCCTGCTGAGCCCTATTTTCTCTTTATGGGAAACAGGGGCTTCTATAAAAATTTCGTTCGTTGCCTGTTAGGGTTCCATCGCGTAGCCGAAACCTGGAAAGACCTGACAATGTGCATTATCGGATCCCACTTGAATGCCACCGAACGCGAAGTGATCAATTCGCTTAATTTAGGAGAACGAGTCCGGCACCTTGGGTTTGTGTCCGACACGCATTTAGCGAAGCTCTACCGATGCAGCCAAGCCCTCCTTTACCCGTCCCTGTACGAAGGCTTTGGAATTCCTCCTTTGGAGGCCATGGCATGCGGAACCATGGTAATCGCTTCCCATCGCTCCAGCCTGCCCGAAGTCGTCGGCGACGCCGCACTCATCGTAAACCCCGAATCCGTCGAAGAAATCTCAGAAGCGCTCCTGTCCTTGCGAGGTCTTGGCTCGGCCAGAGAAACCTTCATCGGCAAGGGCTATAAGCAAGCAGCACAATTCACTTGGGAACAAACAGCTCGCAAAACAATTGATGTGTATCAATCCCTGGCTGCTTGAATGCTTCAGCTTTCACTGACTCTGGCGAACCCCAGTGCTTGGCAGGGAGATCATTTGTCAGAGCCTCGGCAATGCTTAATAGCCAAAAATGTGTCTCGTCGAAAAACGGCGAAGGTAACTTTCAGCGGGTATGTTACGTGGGAAGCCTGCCGGTTGAAGAGACCACCGCGAGCATGATGTTCCTTTATCGTTTGCTTGAGACCTTGCCGCCAGATTGTGTCCGGATCATCCACACCAAGGATGATATTCGCGTCGCTGACCGTCCAGACCGGCGGCTGCCAAGGGTGCGCTACGATCAACTGCTCCCGCTCTTCCGCAGGGGTTGGTATTTCGCCCGCATGCGCTTTCCCCGATTATTTTGGGCGATGTTGGAGACCCATTCCTGGTGGCAGGCCCGTCAGGCGGCCAAGGCTCTCGGGGCGTTTCGCCCAGACGCAATCGTGACGATTCACGAGCAGTTTGGCTGGCTTACCGCTGCCAAGTTGGCCCGTCGTCTCCATGTGCCGTTGCACCTGCTGCTGCACGACAATTGGTTTCGGAACATCCCCATGGCGGATAAATTGAAACTGAGGTTCGAGCAGGCATCCGCCTCGGTTTACCGCCAGGCAAAGAGCCGGTTGTGCATCAGCCCTTATATGGAGGAAGAATACGGCCGCCGTTACGGTGTGCCGGGAACCGTCCTTTATCCATTTCGAGGGGCGAATACCCCCAGGTATGACTCACCGCCCGAAAGCCTCGCATGGCACACCGCCGAGCCTTTGCGGGTGGCCTACGCTGGAAACGTCTTTCACCAGGGCTACTGGGAAGCCCTGCGTCACTTGGCGGTGGCGCTTGACTCCATCGGTGGGCAACTCCTTATTTTTGGACAAAGCCGGGAGGATGTGGTTCGTAACGGCCTTGATTTGCCGAACGTCTTTGCTCAGGGCTACGTCCCTCATTTAATCGACCAAATACGCGAACACGCTCATGTGCTATTTCTGCCAATGACATTCGGAGCGCCCGAAAAATTAAACATGCAAATCAGTTTTCCGAGTAAGCTGGCCGAATATACGGCGGCCGGCCTTCCTCTGCTGGTTTATGGCCCTGAATACTGTTCGGCCGTGCGATGGGCGCGCGAAAACCCTGACTCGGCCGTCGTGGCCACCCAGGAAGGACAGGAGAGTTTAAAAAGCGCTCTCAACTCCTTTTCTCAGCCCGAACATCGGAGGCGGTTGGGTTTGCGCGCACTGGAACTCGGAAATCAGTACTTTTCTTTCGAGGCAGCCAAGGACGTCTTTTTCCACGCCATTCATTCCAGGAAGCAACGAGTTGCGGCGCCTTCCGCCACTCACGCATTTTAAAGTTGGTTCTATTAACATCTGCTGCTCCTTCGGACCATGCCGACGGTAACCGCCATTATCCCAACCTATAACCGTGCCGCCATGCTGGCTCAGGCGCTGAAGAGCGCGCTGGAACAGACCCGCCCCCCGGATGAAATCATCGTGGTGGACGATGGATCGACGGACAATACCGCCGAGGTCGTCGCTTCCCACGGTGCACGGGTGCGCTACATTCGGCAGGACAATGCCGGCGCCGCCGCGGCGCGCAATCGGGGGTTGAAAGAATCCCAATCCGAGTATATTGCGTTTTTGGACTCGGACGATCTCTGGACTCCGCGCAAAATCGAGTTGCAGCTAGGGTTCTTCGCGCGCACTCCCAAAGCGGATTTCGTTTTCGCGGACATGGCTAATTTTACCGGTACCGTGATGACCGCGGAACCGGAGATCAAGAATCCTAAGCTTCACGATTATCTCGTCGAACACGCCGAGCACCTGGCGGACCTTTTTCAATGGCTGATCATCGAAAACGTTGTCCCTACGCCAACGGTGATGTGCAAACGGTCCGCGGTGACCAAGGTTGGTTTTTTCAACGAAAGACTCCTGATTGCTGAAGACCTTGATTATTGGCTTCGAGCCGCGGAAGTCTGCCACTGGGGATTTCTCGACGAGGTCATGCTTTTCCGTCGCCGCCATGAGTCGAATCTTGTTTCGGACTTTACTCGGCGAAATCTGGCCCTTATCGAAGTTTTGGGCGAAACCCAGCGGCGGCCGACCGGCCACTCACCAAAACTGCAAAGGCTCATCGCTCAGAAGATCAATGATACGCACTATGAACTTGGTTCCGCGTTCCTGCGCACCCGAAACTACCAACAGGCCCGCTTTCACCTCACGCAGGTTCAGGCTTCGAGTCTGCGCAAAGGAATCCTGGCAATCAAACGGCTCACGGCACATATGATGGACGCGATTGGAGCAGGGAATGCGTCGGCATAATGACCTGGCTTTGAGGCTTTATCTGCATGGCCTGTGGAAGGCCAAATTGCCCCGGAAATTGGCTCTCTCGTCCTTATGAAGCCCGGTCCCCTCCATGGACTCACTGTTTTGCGTTTTGCCCATGCCTTTGAATCTGGCGGCGGGACTGAGAGGTATCTCGATGACCTCGACGATACACTTCTGAAACGGAATGCGATGACCGTCATTCGGTTGCACCTGACCCGCCATCCAACCCTCATCGGGCCCAAAGAAGAGTCGATTGGGCAGGGATTACTGGTTCGCGTCCCACTGCCTGTTGTTCCTGGGAATGAAGCGCATTCGCAATCCAATAAAGGACGGCTTCGAACCTGGGCAAAACAAAAGGCCCGGGATTGGGTGCTTTATAACCCATGGATCTGGCGTGCCACTGGAGCCGAGTGGACTAAATCACTCCGGCTTTCGGTTCAATCGGGCCAGGCCATTGGCGCAGGACTGGCAACCGCGGAGGTTCTCCGCAACCGCCGCGTCGATTTGGTGATGCTGCACTTTTTCGGAGGAGCAGACGCCGACGAGGTGGTAACCGCGGCACGCAAAGCTGGGGTGCCGTTGGTCGTGCTGAATCATTATTCCAACGACCGGTTTCTCCATCTGGCCATCCGTAAACATGTCATGGTGGCCGACGGCGTCGCTGGCGTGAACGGGTTGGACGTTCCTGGTTACATCCGCGATCGTTTCACGAACTTGTCGGACGGAATCGATACTGATTTTTTTCGTCGGTCCAATGCGCGTCCTTTGGCGAATGCTCCCGCGCAACCGATCGTTCTCTTACCTGCGCGCGTGGTGCGGGAAAAAGGCCAGATAGACCTTGTAAAAGCGGCCGCTTCGCTTCGTCGTTCTGGGATTGAATGTTGCCTCGCGTTTGCCGGTCGAGACGATACCTCGGGATATGGGAATGAGCTGCGACACGAGATTGAGCGGGCGGGAATGACGGGCTGCGTCCGTTTCCTGGGGATGCTGAACCTGGAAGAGTTGCGCGACTGGTATGGGGCCAGCGCGGTCGTTGCTTTGCCTACTTACCATCATGAGGGTCTCCCACGCGTGATTCTGGAGGCTCAGGCGATGAGTGCTCCTGTAGTGGCCTACGCAACCGGCGGGGTAGGGGATGGGATCGTCTCCGGTAAAACCGGTTATCTTTTGACCACCGGTGATGTTTTGGGACTTGCAAACCATTTGCGAGAGCTCCTCTCGTCAGCTTCCCTGCGAGCCACCATGGGAGAGTGCGGCCGGGAGGCGGCCGAGAATCGTTTCAGTCTATCTGCCCTGGCGGACCGACATGAACGATACTATAGCCAAGTGCTCTCGGCCAGAACTGCGGGAAAAGCCGTGTCGAATGCATGAGCTGGGCACTTCAACCGATCCCAAAGCTCTCGTGCCATGCCTCCTAAGCTAGCGCTCCTCTTTTGCACTGTTTTCGTCGTTTTCGCGTTCCGGTGGGACCAAAAACGTGGAGCCACGGCATCGAAAGACCTCTTCTGGCCGAGCCTCTGGTACATGATTGTCGCTTCCAAGCCAATCGGGGTGTGGTTGGATTTGTGGGGGGTCCCGCTGCCGGGTGGCGGCGGCGATGCGACCGACGGTAGCATTATCGATCGGCTTTTTTATGGGATCCTGACCGTCATTGGATTGCGGATCCTTTCCCGCCGCCGTTTTGACTGGGTGGCGGCTTTGCGCAATAACCAATGGCTGACCGTTTTCGTGGCCTTTATGGCCCTCAGCATCCTGTGGTCGCAGTATCCCTTTGTATCGCTGAAGCGTTTCGTCAAAGTGCTTGGTTCCATCGTAATGGCATGCGTCGTCCTGACCGAACCCGATCCCCTGAACGCTTTCACCACGGTTCTACGGCGCTGCCTGTATATCCATTTGCCCATGTCCATCCTCTGCACCCGGTATTTTCGCGACATCGGAGTCAGCTTCGATTGGGGCGGAACAACCTCCGCCTGGCGGGGCATCTCCACATCCAAAAATACCCTCGGCCAAATCGCGATGTTGGGAGTCGTTTGCTTTTTTTGGGAGGTGCGGCAGCACTGGCAGCAATATAAGTGGCGGAACCTGCACATGGTTTATCTGCTCATGGCGGCTTACCTGCTCAAGGGAGCCGGGTCCATTAGCATGACCTCGGTCTCGGTGTGCGTTTTTGCCCTCGCTATCTTTCTCCGAATCCAAGCCCTCCGCGACCAGCCCCAGGCGGTTGGTGGGTTTGTGAAGGCCGTCTTCATTGGCCTCGCCGCGTTGATTGTTCTGGTCCTGACCCATAGTGTCGTCCATTTCTCGCAGGATTCACTCTTTGGCAAGATGATTACCACCTTCGGGCGGGACATCACCCTGACTGATCGTACCTTCATTTGGAGCGATGTTTATGGAGCTGCAGCAGGAAAGTCGCTTTGTGGGGTAGGATTCGGGGGGTTTTGGATTGGGCGGCTGGCCAATATCCCCTGGAACGAAAAGATGACCTGGGTGCTGGGACAAGCCCATAGCGGCTATGTGGACACCTACCTTCAACTCGGGCTAGTGGGCGGGTTTTTGCTGGCCATTGTGTTATTCAACTCGGTGCCACGGCTGCTCGCTTCTTTGGCGGACGATTTTGACTTCGGATGCTTTCGAATCACTTTGTTCCTGACCATCATGTTTATCAACATCACGGAATCGACCTACCTCCGTGGAGATCATCATCTCTGGTTAATATTTATGATTGTGCTCTGGAAGGTTCCCAAGCCCTTGGAGATGGCCACGGATCCGCTCACGGAAACCAGGGAGAACCATTCCGGAAGCGATCGGATAGATGGGAACTGTGTTCCTGAAATTGATGGGCAGCCTGCAGGGGGCCGCGACCAATGAATATCATCGTTACTGGTGGCTTTGAAGCGAACTTCACCGTGGGTTTTGCGCGAGGGTTGGCAGCGAACGGGATGGAACTCTGCGTCATCTCATGCGATGAAACCGCGGCTCGCTTGACGGCGGTTGGGATTCGCAATGTAAACCTCCGCGGCAGTTTGGCCGAGAATCGTTCGTCTTGGATAAAGCTCACGAATTTGGTCAGCTATTATGCCCGGTTGCTTTGGTTGCTGTTCCGCAATCGTGGTGCCACGATTCATTTTACCGGCATTTTTCGCAATCATTTCATTCTTTGGGAAGGACTTGTCCTGAACGCTTGCTTCCGGCTGCTGGCTGGCAAATATATCTACACGGTGCATAACGTGCTACCGCACAGCCGTGAGCGCAGCCCCCTTTTTCGTTGGATTTACCGGCGGATTTACCAGCTTCCCCATGTGCTCCTGGTGCATACCCAGCGTGCGCGCCAGCAATTGGTAGAGGAATTCGGCGTCGCTGAGGGACGGATTCGCCTCACCTCCATTGGGCTGAATGAGGAAATGCCCCTCACCAGTATGTCCCCGGCCGAAGCGCGGCATCGTCTGGGCTTTGGAGAGCAGGAACAACTCGTCTTGTTTTTCGGCAAAATTGACGAATACAAAGGGCTGGATCTGCTCCTCGCGGCATTTGATCGTCTGAATGGCTCGTCAATTCGTCTGGTGGTAGCAGGGGCTTTCCGCAATCAGACGTATCGATGCACTATTCTGGAGCAACTGAGCCATTTAAAGCGACGGAACGAGATTTGTCTGCACGAGCGCTTCATCCCCAACGAAGAGGCTGAAGTGTTCTTTAAAGCCTGTGATGTCCTCTGCTTGCCCTATCGGAACATCTACCAAAGCGGACTTGTCTTCCTGGCACCCCACTTTGGTATTCCAATGATCACCACGGACGTGGGGTCGCTGCGGGAGTTTGTGGAAAGCGACTTCGGGATTGTGACCAGGACGAATGACGCCGCTGGGATTGCCGATGCTATCGAATCATTTATGGCTGCACCCACCCTGTTCTCGAGAATAGAGATTTTGCATCGAGCCCAGAAATACCGGTGGGCCTCCGTTTGCCGAGATTTGGTTCCGCTTTATGCGGGTGCTTCCTCGGGATCATCCATCTCCAGGGCTTCCCGGAAGCTAAACCAACCGGACCCGGACGCTGTAAATCTGAACTGAGCTTTCGTCGTAAACTATCCTGGGCTTCTAAATTATAGCGTGAAAAAGGTCCTTCTCGTTTCGAACAAGGTTTTTCATTACCGCGTCTCGAATTATAATTATTTCGCGGCCCGATTCCGTGAGGAAGGCTGGGAGTTCTGCGTCCGCGCAAATGAACTCCAAAAAAATAATCCGTACCCCCTGGGATTTGATTTCAAGGAGATGCCCTTTCGGTTCGCCGATTACAAGAAGGAGATTGAGCGGCTCCAACCGGACGTTGTTATCGTATTCCTCCACCTCAAGGATCGATTTATTTGGCCCCTTTTGCACTGGCTTAAGATCAAAGGCATTCCGGTCGTCTATTGGAACAAGGGTATTAACTTAGAGGTGCGCAACCCCGGCTTACGCAATCTCCCGTTCTACTATGTCCACTTGCTTTGCGACGGCATTATCCTCTACTCGAACCACGAGATCCGAGACATCCGACCAAAGAATCGCCACAAGGTGTGGGTGGCAAACAATACCGTCAACTTCACTGCCTTTCCCGAGATTCAGGCGACCCGGGAAGAGATCAAAGCGGAATTCGGCATTCCCTTCGAAAAGGTGGTCCTCTTTGTTGGGCGCATGCGGCGCGTGAAGAAGGTTGAGCACCTCATCGAGGTATTCAACCAAATCGACGAGCCTGGGTGTGGCTGCGTCATTGTCGGAGACCAAATGGATTATGATTTGAAGGCATTGATCCGGAGGGACAACGTTCGCTATCTCGGTGAAATTTTCGATTCCGACAACACCCAAATCAGCAAACTTTTCAAAATGGCTGACCTGTTCGTTATTCCAGGGGATGTTGGCTTGGGAATGAATCAGGCCTTTTATTGGGGCTTGCCTGTTGTGACCGAGGATGGGCTTCAGCCTCCCGAGATCCATTATCTTAAAAATGGCCGGAGCGGATTCATCGTTCCGGAGAATGACGTGGCCGCGCTAAGAGAAAAGACACTGCTCCTGCTTAAAGACAATGTTCTCAGGGGCGAGTTTTCCCGTAATGCTCGAGAGGACATTCTTCAAGAAGCCTCCATTGAAACGATGTTTCTAGGGTTTATCGAGTGCGTTTCGACCCTTTCACAAAATAAGCCAGTTCGCTGTGGCTCCGTAGTGAGCTCGTTGCAACCGGTTAAGCCATCTCCCAAATCAGCCAACCTGCCATGACTATCGACCGGAATCAGAAGCTTGTTGCCACGGCCGTCCGCTTCGCTGATTGGCTTGATCACTACGGGGAAACATCCCAGGACCATCAAGATTTCTATGCGAGTAAGGTCGGACGCGCTGCGAAAAACCTTTACTACCGGAACAGGCTTGTCGGAACTCTAGCAGTGATGCCCATGGTCTTCGGCGAGGCCTTCGCCCCTTGGACACGGCGCTTCTTCTTCCCACGGATGCGTCTTCCAATCTCCGATGCCCATTTCGCGATGGGCTTCGCCTACCTGCACCAGGCGACTGGGGAAAAGCGCTACCTGGACCAGGCCATTCATTTCCTCAAAGTCCTTGAACAAACTCGTTGCCCCGGATACAAATACCACGGTTGGGGTTATCCATTCGATTGGCAAACGCAAGGAGGGATCCTGGCAAAAGGGACGCCCCTGATTACTACCACTCCTTACTGTTATGAGGCTTTTGACGCTGTTTACCGGATTGATGGCAATGCGTCTTGGAGTGCAATCATGAAGTCCACTGCAGAGCATGCTCTCGGTGACTACGTGGACCACGAAACACGGCCCGGCGCGGCCACCTGCACTTACACTCCGCACGGCGGTGAGAACGTGGTGAACGCCAGTGCCTACCGGGCAGGACTGCTGCTGCAGGCCTACGAGACTTTCGGGGACATTCGTTACCGGGAAGCCGCGGAACGCAACCTTTCCTTTGTGCTGGACAGCCAGAACGACGATGGATCCTGGCCTTACGCGATGGACGGCAAACGAGGTTTTATTGACCATTTTCATACCTGCTTCGTGTTGAAGGGCCTTGCGAAGGCAGAACGGATTACAGGAGATCCTGGTCTTACTGCGGCCATTGAAAAGGGCGTCCGCTACTATGTCGCGCAATTGTTCGACCAGAATGGTCTGCCCAAGCCATTTGCTCGCCGGCCACGCCTGACTGTTTACCGGCGGGAGCTCTACGATTGCGCGGAGTGCCTGAACCTGGGTTTTTTGCTGAGGGAACGTTTCGCGGATTTGGATCGGGTGGTTGGTTTGACCCTGGATGACGTTCTGAAAAATTGGGTTCGCCCGAGCGGCGCATTCCGAGGACGCAAACTACTCGTCGGCTGGGACGACGTGCCGATGCACCGATGGGGTCAGTCCGAAATGTTCCGCAGTCTGGCGCAATGGCTGGCCCGGAGCGACGATCGAGCGTCTCTCGCAAAGAATGAAGAGCCGACAAGCTCCGATCGCTTGTTAAGCCGGGTGGGTCCGACGATTTAAAGGAAGCCGTGCTGCGCGTAGTTGAAATAACAACTCCAATGATTACAGCAGAAGAAACGAAGGGACTGCTTCGGATCTATCATGCTTCGGCTCTGTCTGAGCCCGTATTGCATCTTGCAAAAATTGCACGTTGCATGGGGGTGACAACCGAATCGATCGACCTGAAGCCCTCCGATGCTCCTGCCGAGCAACTTCGGCTTCAATTGGCAGCTCAGGCAGGTCCCTCGGTTTGGGACCTCGGAAGTCTGGGACCCTTGATAACTTCAGCCGATTGGATCTCGCTCGCTGCGAGGATGCTTGCTTCCCCTACAGACGTCATCCTTCTCGTAACCGGTGAGGATGATTTGCAGCGCGAGATCCTAAACATCCTTTCTCAAGGCGGGGTGGCTGGTCTTCGCTCCGTCGGCCAGGCTGATTCCGTCATGTTCCCTCCGCATCCTCAGGGCTTAAGCGGCGAGCTGGGTGGCCAGCGTTACCAGAGGTTTTCCCGTAATGCCTTGGCCATGGACCTCAACGACGTTCCTGGTTTTCAAATAGTCATGGAGCTCGCGGAAGGCTTGCCCGCCTTTGTAGCCTTTCAGCGCCCCGCGGGTTGGACGTTCATCTGGAGCACTCTTCACGTCTTCGATGTCGAACGGCCTCTCGCCAAAGAAATGGAGTTTGAACGGTCACTGGATGAATACATCCCGGCCATTATTTTCCTTCGAAAAGCGTTTGGAGACCTTTGCTGGCAGAGTCCCACCGTGGGTGCCAATCTAATCATTGATGACCCATTGCTCACCAAAAAGTATGGGTTTATCGACTTTCCGAAGCTGCTTCCGCTGGCAAAGACCCTCGGCATTCATTTGACTGTTGCGTTTATCCCTTGGAATCAATGGCGCACCGAGAAGCGAATCGTCAAAGGGTTCCTCGATTTTCCGGAGTCTTTTGGCATTTGTGCCCACGGCTGCGACCATACTAGGAATGAATTCAGGTCGAGTGACTACCCTGATCTGCTCCGGCGGACCTACCTGGCGGTGGAACGCATGGAGCGTCATCGCGAGAGAACGGGAATGGGCTGGGCTCCTTTAATGGTCTGCCCTCGGGAAGATTATACGATCGATGCTTTGCGCGCCTTCGCGGATAGTGGCCGGTTCCTGGGCCTCATGAATTCGGGATGCATCCCTCTCGATTCGGACAAGAAAACGGTCCGGGGGGCGGATTTGCTCCTTCCCGTTCAAGACTCCTTTTTCGGATTCGCTATTTTTAAACGCCATTATTGGTCGGATATTGCTCCATTTGCCATGGCTGTTTTCCTCGGTAAACCGGCCATAATGGTCGAACATCATGGCTTTTTCGGGGATGAGCACCAGGCACTGAAAGAATCCGTCGCGCAACTCAACCGGATTTGCCCTAATGTTCGCTGGTCGAACCTTACCGAACTCGCACGTCGGGCCTGTCACCGTCGGCGGCTCGCGCCAGGTTCTTTTGCGGTGCGATTTTTTACCGATGAATTCGTGGTGGACAATCCAGATCCGGAACCACGGATGATGCATTTCCTGAGACGGATCCCGGGAGACACTGTCATCGAATCAGTCAGCGTCAATGCTGTGCCGGTGCGATTTACCAGGGACGGGGAATTTATTCGTTTCGAGACTGTGGTGGGAGCAAAGGGCGTGGCGATGGTGCACCTGAAAAGGCGCGCGGCACCGAACCATTTGAGGAATTCACGGGGTTTGATCTACAACGTGCGGGTCGCAACCCGTCGATTTGCGTCGGAAATCCGCGATAATTGGCTGGCTCGCAACCAAATTGCGCTGCACGTGGCCAACCGGTTTATGCAAGCAATGCGCTTGCGGGGTAGGAAATAGCCAGTAGCTACGGCATGTAGATTGCTCATGGATCGTATGCTTTGGCCTATTGAGCTTGATTTCAGCATCGTTCGCCTGAAGAATTAGATAGTCACCATGTTACGAAGAAAATTTTCCGGCACTGCGGGTTTTGTGTTCACCCTGTTGGTTGCTACCAATGGCCAAACCGGCTTTGCGTTCACGAAAACAGGCACCATTTACAGCACGGACGGTTCCCAGGCCGACGTAGTCGCCGCCATCGCCAACGCCGCAAATGGGGACACCGTGGGAATTCCAGCTGGCTCATTCACTTGGGGGGCCGCCGGTTCGTCCATCTCGCTTAATAAACCGATTACCATGAAGGGGGCGGGGACAGGCCAAACCTTTATCAACCTTTCCGCGACCGGCCCGTCCTGGGCGAGCGGGGTGATTCGAATCGGATCGGCGGCTAGCGTTATAAACCTGACCATTAATGGTGCCAATAGCGGCAACGTGGCCGCGTTCGCCTGCGGGGCCGATGGTTGGAAAATAGCCGGCGTTGACTTCAAAGGAGGAACCGATTCGGCCTATTTTGTGTACGTGGGCGCTGGCAGCGGGCTCATAAACAATTGCAACATTGCGGGTGGAAACGGTTCAACTGAACTAATTTTTGGCCGCGGCCCGGCGGATGGATGGCAGACCCCGCCTACGATGGGAACAATTAATGCCACGTACATCGAAGACTGCACCTTCAGCGGATCGGGGTATCTTACTGATGCCAACGCGAATGCCAAATTCGTCGTACGCTTTTGCACGATTAACGGCCAGCAGAAAGTGGATGGGCACGGAAAGGCGTCGAATACGCCCGCAAGAGGGGTGCGGCACATGGAGGTTTATGGAAATCGATGGGCAGCGGGTGGTTATTACACTGCCATTGAGCTTCGGGGGGGCACAGCGATGGTGTTCGACAACACGGCCTTGGCGTCGGATGGCGGGTCATGGCTCATTCTAACCGAATATGGTAGCACTGCTTTATGGCCTAATTTCGGAAACCGTTATCAAACGCCCGCAAATTACCCGGTAGATGACCAAATCGGAGTTGGCATGGACCCGAAGGTTGCTGCCTCTGAGCCAATGTATTTGTGGAACAATCAAAGGGCTGGAACAGCGTGGCCACTTACTGCCCTGGCTATTCCAGCAGCCGCTATCACCCAATATGGCAGTGCATACACGATGTACGACATCGTTCGATCAGACCGGGATTATTTTGTTGGAGCGGCTCCTTTCAACGGGACAAGTGGGGTGGGGACCGGGACGGCTGCTCAGATGCGCGCAATTACGCCGACTAAAAAAAATGTCGGGTTCTGGGTAACGGACGAGGGTGAGTGGAACAGTCGGCATGCGGGGCCGGATGGCAGATTGTACGTGTGGAATGGAATCGCCTGGTCTCTGAAATATACTCCGTTTACGTATCCGCACCCAAATGCAATGCCTCGGCCAACCGCGCCGAAAAGCCTGCGGATCGCACAATAAGTTCACGGATCCTGATTCTACGTCTCACCGGACTCTTACGAGGCAGCCAGGCTGGCCTGGTGTTTTTCCTTCTCAATCCTCCAGCTTTAAAGCCAGATTTTTCAATCATGTGCGGTATAGCAGGTCAGTTTGATTTCTCCACGGGCGCTCCGGTTGACCGTGACCGCGTTTTGCGAATGACAAGGCGGTTGACCCATCGCGGACCAGATGACGAAGGGACCTATTTTGATGGGCCACTCGGTTTCGGGTTCCGCCGCCTGGCAATTCTCGACCTGAGCCCTGCCGGCCACCAGCCGATGTCCGATCCTCGGGGGAAAGTATGGGTAGTCTTCAACGGAGAGATTTATAATTTTCGAGAACTGCGGAGTGAGCTTGAAGGCTTGGGCCACGTCTTCCGCAGCCAGACGGATACCGAGGTCATCGTTCTTGGCTATATCCAATGGGGCGACGCCATCCTGGGAAAGCTCAATGGCATGTTCGGCCTTGCCATTTGGGATGGCGAGAAACGCCGGCTCATTGTGGCCCGCGACCCCATGGGTATTAAGTTGGTTTACTATTCTATAAACCGCGGCATTCTAACCTTCGGCTCTGAAATTCGGGCGGTTCTCCCGTGCCTGGACGTCCGTCCTGTGATTGACCCCCTGGCCGTCAGCCTGTTCCTTCGCTACCGATACACGCCTGCCCCTCACACGATCTTCTCGGGGGTGCGCAAGCTTGCCGCTGGCGAAATGCTCATCGTGGAGCAGGGCAAGTGTCGGACACACCGTTGGTACTCTTTCGTTCCCACGCTGTTCAGCCGGCAGCCGTCTGATGAAGAGGCTGCTGAGACCCTGCTTGAGCTTTACCGAGGCGCTGTAAAACGCCACCTCATTAGCGATGTGCCGGTGGGACTGCTGCTGAGCGGAGGGCTGGATTCGGGCCTTCTGCTGGGGCTCATGAGTGAGTTTGGGAAAAACTGGCCAACCTACACCGTCGGTTACGGCACCAGCTTTAAAGATGACGAGCTCGATGATGCAGCTGAAACGGCTCGCTACTACGGAGCCGCCAACACCGCTGTTCGGTTGGACCGTCAAACCTTTGAGGCTGCCTTGCCCCGCATTGTGGAGACGATGGAGGAACCAATCGCATCCTCCTCGATTGTGCCAATGTACTTTGTTTGCGAGCGCGCGCGGCAGGACGTGACGGTCGCTCTCCTTGGCCAGGGGCCTGACGAACTGCTCGGTGGTTACAAGCGGCACCTCGGGGTTGCTTATGGTGACGCCTGGCGGAAGCTTCCCAAGGCAGCCCGCGAACTCCTCGCGGGGGCGGCCAATGCATTGCCCCGCTTGGAATCGCTCAAGCGAGGAGTGTCTTCGCTCGGCATTGAAGATCGCTTGGAAAGGTATCAGCAGGTTTTCTCTATCGTATCCGGGCCAACCATCGGCTCTCTTTTCCGCCCGGGGGTGCTCCCTAAAAATGCTGACGGCGCCGTGCTCGACTGCTGGGACGCGCTGAGGCCTGCTATTAATGGACTGGATGAACTGGGCGGCCTGCAGTTGCTCGAGCTGCGCTCCGCACTGCCTGACGAACTGCTCATGTACGGAGATAAGATCTCCATGGCACATTCACTGGAAGCGCGGGTTCCATTTCTCGACCGGGAGGTGGTGGAATACGTGCAACGCCTTGGCCCGAGCTTTAAGGTGCGTTACGGCCGAGGTAAGTGGCTCCACCGCAAAGTATGCCGCCAATTCCTGCCTCCGTCGATTATTCGACGTAAAAAACGTGGCTTTGCGGTCAATGTCGTCGATGACTGGTTCCGTGGTTCGGTTTCGGGGGAGATGCGCGGTTACCTTTCGGATCGAAAGGGTTTGATGTTTGATTACCTCGATCCCGTTGCCGTGGAAAAACTCGAAACCGAACATGCCTCCGGTCGGCATGATAACCACAAGGTTCTCTTTAGCCTGATTGTTTTCGAACAGTGGCTTCGCTCGTTGACGAAAGTGTAAAAGCTGCTGATCATCGGAGCCGTGAAATGGAAGGCATCGGCTGCCTGGGTCCCATGAATGCAAGCCATTTCACTCGGACGCCTTGTGAGCACGACCACAGAACAGCCCGTTATTGTAGGCCGAACCAAGTGCTTTGGGTTGGTTTCTTATCGCGCGGCTTGGAGGTTCACCTGGAGAGCGTGGATTTGCTTTGTTCTCTGCCTAGCTGTCCTGGTCGGTGCGATCCTGCTCGGAGCGAACCGGTTTCTCGCGGTGAATCAACCGCTTCATGGTGATGTGCTTGTGGTCGAGGGGTGGCTCCCGGCTTACGGGATGAAGAAGGTCGCAGAAGAATACTTGCTCGGCAATTATGATTATGTCTTAGTGGTGCGAGCCCTTTACGACCCTCTGGACAGACCAGGGCAAGGCCTTCCCAAATTGGATTATTTAGGAGACCGACTCATTAAACACGGAGTGCCCGCCGATAAGATCCACGTGATGAATATTCAAGCACCTCAAAGACATCGCACTTATCACTCTGCTATGGCTGCCAAAGCGTGGATCGAGGAGAACAGTAATACTTGTTCGCGAATCGATGTCGCTTCCTTGGGGCCACATGCCCGTAGATCGAGATTGATGTTCGAGAAAGCTTTTGGACACGACACAAGGGTGGGTATAATCGCCGTGCAGGACCGAATGTACAACCCTCAGGACTGGTGGCGTTCAAGCGAGGGGACGCGGGAGGTAGTCGGAGAGGGCATTGCTTATGTCTATGCCCGGTTGCTATTTAGTCCGCCTTCAAATGCCAAAAACTAACTTCGGACATTCAGGCCATTTAATTTAGATGCATTCTCTGGAAAAAGCACCGACACCCGGTGTGGAACCTTCCACATCGCAGTTTAGTTCCAAGCGCACCATCCGAGGCTTTGGCTTTTTTGTGCTGGCGCTGAGCCTTGTGTTTTGCAAACCGCTCTACAGTTTGCTCCGTCTCGCTTTCTCCAGTGACCTGTACTCGCATATTCCGCTTATTCCGTTCATCTCCGCTTACCTCGTTTGGACTAAGCGCAAGCCCGCCAACCTTCCAGGACCTAACTTCAGTCTCACTCACAAAGAACCCTCAACTGTTGTCATCTTCCTGACGGCGTTTGGTTCGATTTTCCTCCTGATCTATTGGGCTTTACTATGGAAAACCGGCCACCTGCCGGTGCCCGACTCGCTCGCATTAACCATGTCGGCGTACCTCTGTTTTGTCTGGGGTGGTTTTTTGCTTTTCTTCGGCAAACACCAGGCCAAGGCCCTGGCTTTTCCCCTGGCCTTCTTGGCATTCATGGTTCCGTTTCCCACCTTCGTGCATCATGCCATCGAGGTGTTTTTTCAGCACACCTCGGCGGAAGCGGCGAATGTTTTGATCGGGCTTTCTGGGACCCCGTTCCTTCGTGACGGCCTGGTCTTCACACTGCCAGGCATCAGCTTGCAAGTCGCCGAGGAGTGCAGCGGCATCCGATCCAGCCTGGTCCTGTTCGTTACCAGCTTGGTCGCCGGGCATATGTTTTTAACCTCCCCCTGGCGCAAAGGTGTCTTGGCGTTCTTTGTTATTCCTCTAGGGATTATGAGAAATGGTTTCCGCATTTTTACAATTGCCATGCTCTGCGCGCATCTCGACCCCTCCTGGATCGACTCCCCCATACACCATCGTGGCGGCCCTTTGTTTTTTGTCGCTTCGTTGGTTCCCTTTTTCGCTTTCCTCGTCTGGCTGAGGAAGTCAGAGGTCAAACGGCAGAAGATTGTAGACCGCGGGCGAATCGGGTCATCGGTCATCCAATAAATTGTTTTTGAAAAAGAGAGGGGTAGGACAGCGGATGACAGACCCCCTATGCTATTTTGAGGTCAAAAACACTATGAACTCCGCTCGTTCACTCAGCCCTGGCATCTGGCCACTGATTTCCGGACATCCGGTCATGCGGCCTTCGCGTTCTTTGCGACCTTTTGTAATATCACGCCGCCCTCCGCCCAACATGTCATTCCCGAAAGGAGCCCGCGGGCTTGAAGCCTTGATAAAACCCCTCCTTACAACTGTAACTCAGGCTTCCATCAAGGTAATTCAAGGCTTTACAAGCCTAAACAAGGTCAAACAAGGTTCCAAAAAAACCGTGCCATCATGCCTCAATATCAAGCCTTCGCCCCCCGTAGCTGACGAAGTGATGAGGCAGACCCATCCAGCATCAGGCATCGACCCATTCGCAAGCCTCCCACCTTTTAGGAAAGCCATGGCAAGCCCAGGCAAGGCCGCGCAAGCCTCAAAGAAACCTTCACAGGCAAGCCTTGCCTGCAAGGCGTCCTTCCCCAAATATCCGAAACGAGGTCACGAGTCTCTCATCGGTTCCAGTTTATCGTTGGTTCTGGTCTCACTCGCTCACTCACACACCTCCTCACCCACTTTCGCTGGATTTTCGCCGCCTGTATTGGCGATCTGAATCTAAACTCAGACCTAGTGGCCTCCGACATTATCATTCTAGTTAGCTATGCCGGCGCTGCTCTCGCGGTGCTGTTGGCTTGCACGGTCCTCTATATGAAGGGGGCTAAAACCGCGTGGTTGCTATTTGCTTTCGGCATGGTCCTGGTCGCTGCCGATGCTGTCCTTGGAGCTTGCGTTTTGGATGCGGTTACCGTTTCCGACGTTGAGTTTTACCAACGGCTGAAGTATCTGCTCGCGACGCTCCTGCCGGGAGCCTGGGTGGCCTTCAGTGCTTCGTATTCTCGAGCGGACGGCAAAGAGTCTATTAAAAGGTATCGGTGGATCATTGCCACGCTCGTGCTGGTTTCGGCAGGAGCCGTTCTCGGGTTTCCAAATGAGCTGCTCATGGCAGTTCTGAGTCAGCAGGGCGGAGTCGTTATCGCTTTAGGGTGGGCCGGCAAAATCCTAAATCTTTGTGTGCTTCTGGGCACCATCTTAGTTCTGGTGAACTTTGAGCGCACTTTCCGCTCTGCCACTGGGACGATGCGGTGGAGAATCAAATATCTCGTCTTCGGGGTTGGGATAATCTTCGGCGCCAAGGTTTACGTCAGCAGTCAGGCTCTCCTCTATTCCACTATCCAAATTTTAACCATCCAGATCAACTCCTGTGCAATTCTCCTCGGAGGCTGCCTGATTGGATATTCTTTTTTTAGAACCAGGCTTGCTGAATCGGAAATTTACCCTTCCCAAAAGGTTCTCCAGCAATCCATTACCATCATTATCGTCGGTGCCTATCTGGTGATGGTCGGCGGGTTAGCCAAGTTGGTGGTCAAAGT
>JAQGOV010000084.1 GCA_028293425.1 Verrucomicrobiales bacterium | reverse complement strand
CCAGGACCTGGATCATTTCCTGGCGAGCCACAAATTCAATATCCGCGGTGAGATAGCGGCCCACAGCGTAGATAACAAATCCCAAAATTGGCCAGCACACCCACGGCCATAACAAGCGGTGTTTGGGATTAATCCAAAAGCGAAGCAGCCAAACCCCGAGAATGGCGACGGTCAGCCATTCAATGATGACAAAATCCTGAGGACGAACCGCGCCCGTCGCCAGGGGGGACCAAACCAAAATGGCCAACACCAAACCCAAAATACCGCGCGAACACCAGGAATCCCAACGCTCGCAGTCAAAATTCAGAACGCTTCCCCAAGCGCTGACCAGTCCATTGTTCCCAGTTTCTTCCTTGGCGCTCGGCATGCCTTTGGTCAGCTGACGAACTCCCTGGGGTCAGTGATTTTGCCTGTCAACGCGCTGGCAGCTACCGTCATGGGTGAGGCGAGAAAAACCTGGGATTCCTTATGGCCCATGCGGCCAGGAAAATTCCGGTTTGTGGCGCTGATGCACTTCATCGGGCTGTTCATGCGGCCGAAAGTGTCAACAGGACCACCGAGGCAGGCGGCGCAACCGGCGTTTTCGGTCATTTGCACCCCGGCATCCACCAGGATGTTCCAAACGGTTTTGTCACCCCAACGGGCGGTTTGCAAGTCGTGCACAATTTCCGGTGTGGCCGGAACGCCGAAGGTATCAATGGCAACGCGCTTGCCATTCAGAATGCGAGCGAACTCCAGGAAATCACTGGTTTTTCCACCCGTGCAGGAACCGATGTAGGCGCGATCCAGTTTGACGGCACCCATGTCTTTGGCCAACTTCCGCTGGCCTGGGTCAGGGTGGCAGGCCACCGTGGGTTCCAACTGGGAGAGATCGACCACCATTTCAAAAACGAATTTTTCGTCCTTGTCGCGCTCGACCGGGTTATAGGAGGCCTTGGTGCCATTCAGGCGGGTGCGGTGATCGACAAAGGCCTTGGTTTGAGCATCAAATTCAAAAATGCCGTTCTTGCCCCCTGCCTCGATGGCCATGTTTGCCACCGTCATGCGGTCATCCATGGACAGACTGCCGATGCCCGAACCATCGAACTGCATGGCCCGGTAGGTAGCTCCATCAAATCCGATTTCACCAATGCAATGAAGGATGATGTCCTTGGCCATAACGCCAGGGCAGAGAGCTCCCTCCAAACGAAAGTGCATGGTTTCAGGAACCTTGATGAGGAGTTTCCCGGTTCCCATGACAAAGCCGGCATCCGTGTTGCCGATCCCAGTGGCAAACTCGTTGAAAGCGCCTGCCATGCAGGTGTGCGAATCGGTCCCGAATAGGATTTCGCCCGGCCGAGTGTGACCTTTTTGGGGGAGAGCAGTGTGGCAAACACCCGCGTAATTCGAGCCATACTGCTTCTTCAGCATGCCCTTCTTTGGATCAAAAACCCAATTGCCATCGGGGTCATCAATCACGTCGTAGAAATACGGAAGCCCCTGCTCCTTCACGAAATCCCGCAGGATATCCACGTTGCGGTTGGATTTCGAATCGGCCGTGAAGATATAGTGATCGGGGATAATAACGACCTTGTTCTTGTCCCAAACCTGGGCAGTCTTGCCGAACTCGCGCTTGAAAACGCCAATGGTTCCCGGCCCACAAACGTCATGGGTCATAAGGACGTCGGCATTCACCCAAATGTTGTCGCCCGCTTCCACACGGGGTTTGCCGGCAGCCCGGGCCAAAATTTTCTCGGTCAAGGTCATAAAGTAAGACTAAACTTGTAACCGAGGGTTGCCTCGGCTGCAACATGGGAAATCAGATTTGCCGGTGACTTCGCAACTTGTAAGCAGGAAACATGCTTATGATAAGCGTTTGAGTTTGAACATTTCCACCGGAAAGGGCTCTGATTAGAAGGTCCGCCATTCGCCGATGTGCATGAATTTGCTCTTGGAAAATGCAGGGGGACTGACACGATATAACGTTATGAATTCCGCCGTTAAGTTTTCGATGAAGGCGTTTGCCTTGGCAGCTTGCATCGCTGGACCCTGGGCAACGACACTTTGGGCGGGGGAGGCCATTATCATCGGTACTTCCAAGGAGCGTGTCGAACCAGGGAAGGAAAACAAAGGCGAAAACAGCATGTTTGGAAAGAGCATTGGCAGGGGAGAAAATACCGACCCGCTGCAAACGCTCACCCCCTCGCTTTTGCCCAACAATCAGCCCCGCAATTCGCGATTGAACCAACGCCGCCAAGACGAAGCGGATGAAAAAGCGAATTGGCTTCTCCTCGATAAGGGAGACCTGACAAAGGATAATGAAACCTTTGGCGTCAATGATCGACGCTACAGTGCGGACGGCCTAGAGAAGGAAGATAAATCCCGTGACTACACGTTTCGGAACGTGAAAGGCAGCAGCAAACCAGGTCTTAAGAATGGCAAGCCGAACGCCGAATTGGTGCGCCAATTGCAACAATCCCGGAAGGACGATGATGATTCGGGACCTCTGCTGCAATCCTCGAAAGAGCCCATCAGCCTCCATGCCGCTCCTGGGCTGGATTTTCAAAAACTTTTTAACCCGGGAAAATCGGACGTTGGTTCAATGGGTTCGTTTAAATCGCAGCCGTCCCTGGGGGATTTGTTTGGTGGCCCTACCTCTACTGGGCCCGAAAAAGCGCTGGATAGTCACCCCGTTATTTTCAAAGAGTTTTTGAACGGACCCTCAGGAGGGAGTGGCTCGGATCCATATAGGAGTTCACCTGGCGCTTTCAGCGGCAACGCCCCAGCGAGCACACCGTTTTTTCCCGCAGCTGCACCTAGCATGGCTCCCTCATTCTCGGGCTCGTCACCGGCTCAAAGTTTTGGCCAGGGAAGTCCTTTTTCCACCGCAACACCCGCCAGCCGCGAACCAGATCGTTCCTCGTCGCCACCTCCGCTCAAAGAATTTCCGCGAAGAGTGTTTTGAAGGCCTTTTCCGGTTAATAACTCCAGGACAAAACCCGCACCAGTGAGCCGGCAGGCAAAACAGTTTGCGGGGGCACATCCACTAGTCCATTCGCCCGGGCCAGAGAATGGAGGATATGGGACGCCTGGGTGCCCGCGAGAGTCACCTTCCCTTCCCTATCCATTCGCACCCGCATAAAATGCCTGCGGTCACCGTGATTGGCCAAGGGTTCCCCAAGCAGGCCGGGCACGCTCCGCATGCCTAGGTCAGCGGCGGCTTGCAACCTCAGAATGGCGGGCCTGACCAACAGGAGGAATGTGACAAAAGCGGAGACCGGATTTCCGGGCAGCCCAAAGAACGATTTATTTTGCCACGTCCCGAAGACGAAGGGTTTACCTGGTTTGATGGCCACTTTCCAAAAATCGAGGCGTCCGCCGATCGCCTCGAAACTGCTTTTCACATAATCTTTTTCTCCGACGGAGACACCACCGGTAGAAATGACCCCATCACACTCTGAGAGCGCTTTTTGCAGGGCGGTTTGGGTCGAATGCTGATCGTCCGGAATAATAGGGTAAACCATCGGCACCGCTCCAAGGGAGGGAAGAAGTGTGGCCAAAGTGAGCCGGTTGCTTTCGTAAATTTTTCCGGGCGGGAGAGGAGCCCCGGGTTCAACGAGTTCGCTTCCCGTAGCGAGCAATGCAATGATCGGCCGCCGATGCACGGTGACATGGCTCAAGCCCAATGCCGAAAGTAAGCCTGCTTTTTCAGGCGTCACTGTCTCGCCAGCGCTCAAGACTTGTTCCCCTTGCTTGATATCCTCACCTTTGAAACGGACATTCTCCCACGGCTTCACTGGCTCGCGGATCTGGATGCCGTCACTCCTCTGGGGATCCGGTGTTGTATCCTCCTGCATGACAACCGCATCAGCGCCAGGAGGGAGTGGAGCGCCGGTGAAAACGCGGATGCAACTTTGGGGCTCGGCAGCATCTTGAGATGGAGTCCCTGCTGCAATGAGGCCGGCTCGTCGAAGAGAAACAGGATGCATCGGGGAAGCATCCGCGGAGTCCACCGCCCGAATGGCAAAGCCATCCATGGCGGAGTTATCGAAAGCGGGCAAGGACGAGGGCGCGACGATCGGTTGGGCTAAAATTCTTTGAACCGCCTGTGAAATGGAGATGATTTCGCAGGGGAGTGGCTGAATGCCATCCAGAATAATCCGCAGCGCCTGTTCCAGTTCCAACATACCACCATCCTGCTGGCAGCCCCGAAGTATGTCGAACCAAACCGGCCTTGCTTAGAGATGGCTGGAGGTTACCACGATCGTCTGTTCCAAAGTGGTTAAGCCCTCCTTAACTTTGTCCAGGGCGACCAGACGGAGACTCTTCATCCCCTGGTTCAAAGCGATCTTGTTAATTTCCATGGCGCTGCCACGAGCAATAATCACTTTGCGGATTTCGTCCGTTACGGACATCGCTTCCACGATGGCGCTTCGCCCGGCATAGCCGCTGTTGTTACATCGTTCGCAGCCGCGGCCGCGGAACAGTGTGACACCATCAAAATGGCTGGGAGGAATATTTAAATCCTGAAACATGGCCGCGGGATAAGTGACGGGCTCCTTGCAAATCGGGCAAATTTTCCGAACCAGCCGCTGGGCGCAGGCAAGAATGACCGAAGACGAAATGAGGAATGGAGCGATGCCCATGTCGTCGAGACGCGCGACAGCGCCCGCAGCATCGTTACAATGCATGGTGCTCAAGACCTGGTGCCCGGTCAGCGCGGCTTCCACGGCGATTTCCGCGGTTTCGGTATCGCGAATTTCACCGATCATCACAATGTCCGGATCCTGACGGAGAATCGAGCGGAGCGCATTGCCAAAGGTCAGGCCAATTTCCTTTTTGGTGGCCACCTGATTGATGCCGGGGACCTGGAATTCAACAGGGTCTTCCACGGTGACAATGTTGTATTCGGGATTGTTCAGCTCGTTCAGAGCGGAGTAAAGAGTGGTGGTTTTTCCGGAACCGGTGGGTCCAGTAACCAGGAGCAAACCATGCGGAGCATCCACAGCGGCGCGGAACCGGCGATAGGTGTCCTGGTCCAGACCCAGCTTGTCCATGCTCGCGGAAAGATTGCTCTTGTCCAGAACGCGGAGCACGCATTTTTCGCCGTGCACCGTCGGAAGAAAGGAGACGCGCAGATCGAAATCTTTGCCAGCCACCTTCACGCGCATGCGTCCGTCCTGGGGCAAGCGGCGTTCGGCAATATCCAGGCTGCTCATGATTTTGAGCCGCGAAGCCAAGGCTACCTGGAGGTTTCTGGGCGGCGGAGTGCGATCCAGCAGCACGCCATCCACGCGGTAACGCAAGCGGACAGATTTTTCAAAAGGCTCGATATGGATATCGCTCGCTCGCTCCTTGATGGCCTGAACAAGAATTAGGTTCGCCAGCTTGATGACGGGGGCCTCCTCTGTGGAAGCGGCCAGTTGATCGAGATTTACGTCCTCAACGGCTTCCTTGACGGTTTCAAGGCTATCGGTCTCCTCATCGCGCTGGGCCTGGTTGGCGGCATCGATGATATCCTCCATGCTGCCGGTCTTGCCGGTCTCGATGTTGTGCAGCTTTTCGAGAATCGACTTCTCGGAGGCGATCATCGGGGCCACTTCCATCTTGGTGATGCGACGAACATCATCGATGGCCAGCACGTTCAGCGGGTCGGCCATGGCCAGGAACAGCTTGTTCTCAAGGCGCGAGATGGGGACCACTTTGTGGTTAAAACATGTATCGCGGGGCAGGAGTTCCGCAATCTCGGGAGCTATGCCCATGCGGCTGAGGTTGACGGGAGGGGTATTAAGTACCCGGCCCATCGAAACGGCCATGTCCTGCTCGGTGACATAAGCCTTATCGATGATGATTTTGAGCAGGCGCGTGCCTTCACGCTTTTGCTGTTCCAGGAGTTCTTCTACCTGCTTGCGAAAGAGCAAGCCATCCTCGACCAGGGCGTCGGCAATGCGTTCTCCAAAGGATTTTACGGGAGGCATAATAAATTAACGGAAAGCTTTTTTGAGGGCGCGTGAAATGTCACCGGGGGCGGCCAAGTACCAGAGGAAACGTTGCTGGCCAAGCGCTTCGAGCTCGGCGATGGCACGGCGGTTAAACGGATTGGCGGTTGCTACAAGGACGGACTTGCTCAGCCGGTCAAAAGGGAGAATACACCAGCGCCGGCAAAGCTCCGCTGGATACTTGCGCGCCAATTCATAATCGACATCGTACTTGTCCAACGGCAGAAATCCAACGCGAGCTTTGTCCGAAAGCAGGCGCAAGGATTTTTCGAGAGGCTGAAAACCTTTATCAGCGACCACTTGGATAAAAGAGTCGGCGATACCGGCAGGGTCTGTTGGTTCGGAGGCAGGCCAGCAAGCATCGAAGGTCGTTAGGTTCATGACCTTGCCTTCCACGAAAAGCTTGATGTGCATCTGCCTGCCATCATCGGTCTCAGTAATGGCGGCTCGGCCGCCAGTTGCGCTGGCTTTGGATTGGCCGGTCAATTTTGCCGGCCCTGCCTGGCTGAGGCGGGAGGGGGATTGCTCGGGGGCCTCCGTCAGCCGGTTGGCCTTGCTCTCGATTTCATTGAGGGCGTTTTGAGCCTCCGTGTCATCAGGATGGCGCTGGAGCACGCTCTCATATTCGAGAATGGCGGAGGAAAGTTGCCCCATGAGCACGTAAGCATGGGCGATGCGCTTCGATGTTTGCACAACATCGCTATCGCGACCCAGTTTGGCATAGGCCTCTTTGAGGATTTCAAGGGATTGATAGTCCTGCGGCTGCGATTGAGTGATGACCTCGAACATCTCAATCGTCTGAGCCAGCTGGCCTTCTTCGGCGGCAGTAAGTGAACCAACCATGACAGTTTTATGCTTTCAACGACATTTCACCGGGCTTTGGCTTCCTCAGGCAATCCTGCAAAGCCGTGCAAAGCGGTGGGGAGCAAACCAAGGGCCAATTTGCCCAGAGACTTCCGGTTTTCATTTTCCGAATTTTCCATTCTCCTCAAAATCGGTAAAAAATGCCCTTTCTGAAGAAAATAACCACTAGCCTTTCACCTTGAAGAGTGCTACAAACCCCATCCGCTTCGCAGGAGCGGTAGGCAAAAACGTTAGAGCATTACAATTTATGTCACAGCATCGAAGTCTGCGCGCCACCAGTACGCTAGGCGCAAAACGCAATGTTATGAAGCGCTTTGAGCGCGTCGCGCTCCTCAAAAAGCGCGGGCAATGGAAACCAGGTGACCGAGTCACCGGCCTTCGGAAGACCAAGCCCGAAGCCTAATATTGATCTAATAATTTTTCGCTGTGCGAAGTGCGGAGTTTGAAATATTCCGCGCTCCGCATTTTGCGCTTTTATGGTCACTCGCTTGCAGAAGTATCTCGCGGACGCTGGTGTGGCCTCACGCCGCGCCAGCGAGGAAATCATTTCCTCCGGTCGGGTTAAGGTAAACGGCCGAGTGGTTAAGGAACTCGGGACCAAGGTTGATACGGCCAAAGACAAGATTGTGGTCGACGGCCAGTTGGTGCGTCCTAAACGGAGGATTTACGTGGCCCTGCACAAGCCAAAAGACTTTCTGTGCACCAAGCGTGATCCCGAGGGACGGCGCACGATTGGGGACCTGCTTCCACCCGAATGGGACAACCTTCACTCGGTTGGGCGGCTCGATAAGGAGAGCGAGGGCCTCATTTTTCTCACGAATGATGGTGAATTTTCCTTGAAATTAACGCATCCACGGTATGGGATTCGTAAGAAGTATGTTGTTTCGGTTTTAGGCAGGGTCGAGCCTTCGTTACTTTCCAGGTTCATAGCAGGCATTGAAGATGCTGGAGAGATGTTGAAAGTGGCGAAAGCCCGGATTTTGTCGGCAAATAATACCCGTAGCGTGGTGGAATTAGAGCTGGCAGAAGGCAAAAACCGGGAGATCCGCCGGTTGTTTGCCCTGGCGGATATGGAAATTGAACGGCTGGTGCGAGTAAGCATTGGGCCAATTAAGCTGGGTGAGCTCCCAGCCGGCAAATGGCGAATACTGACAGAAACTGAGATAAAATCTCTACTTTCCCAAT
>JAQGOV010000082.1 GCA_028293425.1 Verrucomicrobiales bacterium | reverse complement strand
TTTCTCCACGGCACCCAGTCCTGCCGCGGCGGCCGCGGCCAAGGCAGGCGTGGATTGGGTGAGGTCAGCCGAAGGCGAGCATCGGCGCCAGTTGCTCTGGGCGCGGGTGGATGATGTCAAAAACGTGCTCACTGGAAGCCAATGGATTGTTCCCGTAGTTCGTAGCGCGATATTGCCGCTGATGATTGGGGACGAGACCAAAGCCATGGAGATCGCGACCGCCCTGCGCGCGCGGGGAGTGTTCATCCCTGCGATTCGGTATCCAACGGTGGCGAGGGGGGAAGCACGGCTGAGGTTAACTGTCACCGCCACGCATAGCCTGGCGGATATTGAGCAACTGCGGGAAGTTTTGGCGGCTAGTGCCCAGGGCAAGGGAGGCGCAGCATGAAGACCCAAAAGAACCATCTGGCCCGCCTCGACCAAAAATATCTTTGGCATCCTTTCACCCAAATGCAGGACTGGTTGAAACGCGAGCCCATTGTGATTGTCTCCGGCAAAGGCGCAACCCTGCGCGATGCGAATGGCAAGGACTACCTGGATGCCAATTCCTCTATTTGGACCAACCTGCACGGGCATCAACACCCAGCGATTACGAGCGCCATTCAACGCCAGCTCGGCAGGATCGCACACTCCTCCGCCCTCGGCCTGGCGAACGAACCGGCAGCTCTCCTGGCTGAAAAGTTGGTGGGGGCAGCCCGTTTGCCGCAGCCGGACCTGAAAGGAAATCCCAAGCTCGAAAAAGTCTTTCTTTCCGACAACGGATCTACAGCAATGGAGGTCGCCCTGAAGCTCGCTTACGAGTATGCCCGGCGAAGCGGACTGAGCAAAAATCCGAAATTCCTTTCCCTGGAAGGCGCTTACCATGGCGACACCGTCGGGGCCGTCAGCCTCGGCCACATCGATTTGTTTCACAAGGCGTACGGGGGGCTGCTCTTTCGTTCCGACAAAATTCCAGCCCCGTATTGCTATCGCTGCCCCTTCAATAAAGCCAAACCCCAACGGGCTGATGCGCGCGAATACGTCCAATGCAAACGCGAGTGCGTGGGCTTGGCTGAGAAGGCTTTCTCAGTCCAGCGGAAAAAGGGCAACCCCTATGCGGGCTTTGTTTTCGAGCCCCTGATGCAAGGAGCCGCCGGAATGATCCCCCAGCCCAAAGGTTATCTGCGCGACGTGGCGGAAATCGCTCGAAGCAACGGAGCCCAACTAATCGCTGACGAAGTTATGACAGGCTTCGGGAGAACCGGCGTTGGCGAAGGCCGGGCAACCAAAGCCCCACCGCTTTTTGCATCTCATCAGGAAGGCGTCCAGCCGGACTTCATGGCCTTGGCAAAAGGGCTTACAGGCGGTTATCTGCCGATGGCAGCCACCCTCACCACGCAACGGGTTTTCGACGCTTTTCTTGGTAAATACGAGGAATTCAAAACTTTTTTCCACGGGCACAGCTTTACGGGCAACCAACTCGGCGCTGCCGCGGCTCTCGCGAGCATGGAGATCCTGCAGAGCCCGAAATCCATCCAGGAAAGGCGCAACTTGGAAACTACACTGCGGAAGCAACTGCAGCCATTGTGGTCCGTTTCGCAGATCGGCGATATGCGGCAGGTGGGCCTGGTTGCTGGGATTGAGCTGGTGAAAAATTGGCAGACGAAAGAGCCGTTCGCTTTGCGTGAACGCGCTGGCATCAGGGTCTGTGAAGCCATGGCCAAGCGGGGTGTTCTCACGCGTCCCATCGGAAACGTAATTGTGCTCATGCCTCCCTATTGCACAACCGCTTCCGAGGTGGTGCGGATGGTTTCAACGCTAGGTGAAAGCGTGCGACAGGTCTTCGGGAAAGGAGAGCTTTAACTCTGGAAAAGCCTGCTGACAGGGGCTGCTACAAGGCCCAGAAGTTCACGTGGGTGCAGCGCGGACAGGCCACCCCACAGTCATCAAACTCCGTCGCGTTCGCTGAATAGGTCCGAACAGCTCTTTGGCAGGCCATGGCGAATGCCCCTGCCGCAACCGCACCAGCCGTAATTGGCAAAGTCGGACTTAGAAAAGAGAACGCATACGAAGTTCCTCCAACCAGCAGCGACCCGGCTGTGATGCTCAACAGGAGGCCGGAATGACCGTCCGTTTGTGGCAGTTGTTTCTGGCACTTGGCACATCTCATACGCGCTCAACCTTCTCCTTGCCCTCCGCTCACAATCGAGCGATGCGGGCCTCCTTACCATTGCGCAGGTCCTCGGAATGTTCAAGTGGGAGGAAGGAACTCCCGCTCAGGGCTCACGAACCTAGGTGCTTTAGCCGAAAGTGGCGCTCTGCCGCTCAAACCTCTCCATAATCCAATTCCACTCCTTCGGTGGGCTTGTCTTTGACGGCCTGGTAGGCGGCGTTTTTTAGGATAAAGGATTCAAAAGAAGCTACCTCTGTGGGCGATGAGCACCATTCATTGCCTTCTCCCAGTGAATCGTGAAAATCCGAGGGCAAATAGAGGAAAGTAAACGAGAGCTGCGAGATTTCCCCGTCCTCGTCGTTCTCGTTCAGCAGGAACTGGCGAGTAATATCGACCTGAAAGTGCTTTCCTTCACCCGAATCGTACGCGCCCCATTGGAAGAGGAGCATGTCACCGTCGTCATCCAGTGGGCAGCCTTCCGCACGTGCGTCACGGTAAAAATCCAGCATCATGCGAATGCCCTGAGCCAGAGTCAGGTCAGCAATGTCACTGCCTGATTCCTCGATCCGTTGTTCAAAATCTTCCTGTGCGTCTTCGGGTTTCATAAAATAGGACTATGGGCCTTTTGATTATTGGAGCCTGCACCACACAAAGCAATAGAGTGCTTTGAGAAAATCATTCAGTCGGAGTTTTAACAATGGCCAGGTTGCCAGGCCAGCCGGGCGGATACCGGACCATCGAATCGAACCTATGTTTCGTGAATCCAAATTGGCCGTAAAATGCCTGAGCGTCCCTCGTGAACAGATCCACCCGCGTGGTGCCGAGGCGTGGATGTTTCAAGATGGTTTCCAGCATCCATTTGCCAAGACCTTTGCGACGATGTTCGGGCGCAACCACAACGTCGCACAAATAACTGACGGTAGTGTAATCGGAAATGACCCGGCCAAACCCAACCTGCCGGCCTTGGTAGAAGAGCGAAAAGTTAAGGGAATGGCGGGTGCTTTGCTCGATAACATCGCGGGAGCGATTGGAAGCCCAATAAGTGTCCCACAAAAGCAGGCAAACCATTCCGACATCCATTCGGGCAGGATCATCAGTCAGCGTATATTCCCCCTTTGTCCAATCCACAAATTACCCCACAGCGCACTTGTAGATTTTAATCCGGCCAGCCTCGGGATATTGACCATCTTTCTTTTTTTGCTGGCCAACCGCGCCAGCGAGAAAGAGTTCGGTGCCATCATTGCTGAAATGAGCGTCTGTGACCCGCACTTTTGTGTCGGCTGAATGCAGGAGCTTGCCCGATTGGGCATCGAAGAAAGCTGTATTCCATGAGCCCTGCGCTAAACGGCCAGCCATGACGAAATACTTATTTGAAGGATGCAACCACAGGGTCTCCATCAAGCCATTCCCGCGGTCGCCGTCGCTGATTTCAGCGACCTTCTTGTTTTCACGCCAGGCGAAGCGTTGCCACTTTTGTTTTCCGTTCCCGGCCATCGGGTCCGTCATGGAACCCATGCCTGCGGCCAGGACATCGTTCCCATCTGGTGAGAAGGAAAGGGCAAAGATGCCGCCGATATAATGGTGGCTTTTAATAATGCCCCAACTGGTGAAGTCGGGCGTCGTGCAAACACCAGCCTGCTTCCCCTTTTCCAGATCGTAAATCCGGATCTCGCCCATCATGTTCGCGGCAGCCAGGTAGCGACTGTCCGAACTGAACGCCACGGAGAGCACGGGAGGCACATGGGCAAAGCTGTGTTTTAGCCTGCCAGTATTCGAGTCATAAACTCGAACGGAGGGTTCCTGTTCAGCAGCCGGTTCGTACTTGTACCCACCGGCTAGATACTGCCCGGTAACCGACGCCACGAGCGTTTCGTTGGGCGACACCGCCATTTGCCACGACCAGAACTTATGCGCCTGCACCTTGCGCAAAGGCTGGCGCTTATTCAAGTCGTACCATTGCAAAGCTCCATCATACCCGGACGAAATCAGGACCTTCGACTTGCGCAGATACCATAGCCCGGACGCGTAGCTCTCGTGCTTCAAAAGGAGCTCGGCTTTTTCGGATCGCCGGTCAATTTGGTAAACCCCGCCATCCATGCAGGCCGCGAAGAATGTTTGGCCGTCCTCCGTGCTGTCCAGGGCCAGGGCGGAAGAGCGCACCTTGATCTCCTTAAGCAGATCCAGCTTCTCATCATGCTCAGGCTTCGGTTCTTTCGTCTTTTCCTTCGGCATACTAGGCTAAAATTTCCTTAATCGGTTCAGCTTTGTCTTCGACCAAGTGGAAGGTGGGCAGGTCCTTCACTTCAAATTCAGCATGAGGGTCGATCCCGAGCGCGCTGTAGATGGTGGCAAAGAGGTTTTTCTCGTTGAAGGCCTTTTCTGTTACGTCGACCCCATCTTCATCGGTGGCTCCCACAACGACACCGCGTTTGATCCCGCAGCCTGCCATTGCGAGACTCCACGCATCCGGGTAATGATCGCGCCCGCGTGCCGCATTGTGCCACGGAGTGCGGCCAAACTCTCCCATCATCACCACTAGGGTTTTGTCCAAAAGACCGCGTTGCTCTAGATCCGTAATCAGGTGATAAATAACCTTGTCCAGTTCAGGCACCAGCATCTGATAAATTTCGTGCTGAAACACGTGGCAATCCCACGTCATGCCATTGGCCACCATGACAAAGGGAGCCCCGTTCTCCACCAGGTTCCGGGCTAGCAGCGTATGCATGCCGAAATTGCCCGGACCATAGCGCTCCTTGTCCTTGGCGGGCAACTTTTCCAGATCGAACAAATGCGCGCAACTCATCAGGCCTTTGACCCGATCGAAGACCGCATTCTGGGAAGCTGCCGCTGCGCTTTTGCGCTCGTTTTCGTATTTCTTCGTCAGGAAACGTCGCAGGGATTCACGTTGTTCCAGGTCTTGAGTGGCCTGGTCTGCCAGCCGCTGGGCGTCCTGCAACTTGTATTCACCACCCGCTCGCACCGGCGCATATTGTGCGCCGAGCCAGCCAGCCCAATTGCCCGCCTTGAACTCTTTAAATTCATTTCCTTCCGGACACGGGTCCAGGAGCACGAAATTGGGGATAGGGCTCTCCAACTGCCCAAGTTGCTGGCCGAGCACTGAACCCAATGTTGGCCTAATAAACGGCGGCCGAGATTCAGCACCACGATTCAGAAGATCGATTCCCTGGAAATGCTCGTTCGGTTTGGTCTTCATGGACCGCACGATGGCTAGCTTGTCCGCGATGCTTGCGCACCGAGGCATCAGCTCGCTGAAATGCACTCCCGGGATTTTGGTGGGGATGCTCCGGAAGGGCCCACCGAACACGCTGTTGGGCTTTGGATCCCAGGTTTCGAACTGGCTGGGCGCACCGCAAAGCCACAGGAGAATGCAGTGCTTCTGCTCACGCTTGGCCTGTTCTGCAATGGCTTCGAGCGAAAACAAACCACCCCAGCTTAACATCGACAAAGCGCCTGCCTTGACCATTCCCTGCAAAAAGAGCCGGCGATGAATGGCATGGTCGGGTGGCGTGCATGCCCCCGTTCCTGGTTTTGCGTTTCTCCGCATATTAATGATTTACCTGAAACTCAGCGCTGGCGACCAGCGCCCAAACAAAGTTCTTCATGCCCGCTTCCTCGGGCTTCCCAGCGAGGAAAGACTTCGAGGCCTGCAGTTCATCCTTGTCCGGCATGCGGCCGAGCACAATCCGAAATGCTTCCTGGATGCGGACGTCCGGGGTGGGAAGCTTTAACAGCCGCGCCGTCGTGCTAGCGGAACCACTCTTCAGCAGATCATCCACGAGCGGTGAGTTGGACAGAAACAGCGCCTGCTGCAACGAGGCGTTATATTCGGAGGCAAAGAGATCGGGGTAACGGCCGATCACCGCAAGGCGCAGCTCATCTTTCCCCGAGCCTTTTGCCAGAGCCTCCTGGCCTGTGGCAACCAACAGGGAGCGGAACAACTGTTCCGCCGACAACGGCTTTTCCATCCCTCGCGCAAACGTGTTAACCGGCGGAGGATTGCTTCCCTTCCATCTGGAATCCAACTGATAGGGGCGGGAGAGCACAATATTGCGCACCAGCCGTTTGACATCATAGCCACTGGCCTCGAAATCGCTGGCCAGCCAGTCGAGCAGGTCGGGGTGACTCGCTCGATGGCGTGAATCCATCTGATCGACCGGCTGAACGATACCCCGCCCCATCAGAAGTGCCCAAACGCGATTCACAAACGCCCGCGCCAGCATTGGGTTACCCGTAGTCGCCGCCTCCGCCAACGCAACTCGGCGAGAGAATTTAGGCACTGAAGGTTTTGCCGGCTTTTCTTTCTCCTTCACTGGCGGAATCTCATACAATTCGGGCAGATCCTTTTCTTTATCGCCCTCTGCCGGACGCTTTTCCTCAACCATTTTGCCATTCAGAAAAGCCAACAGGGCCGGTTGCGATTCCTTTTTCAAGTTGGCAAAGCTCACGAAACCACCCGTGGCTGATTCGGCCACGCCCTTGCCCGAAGTGGCTTCCACATTTTTGGTTCGGTTGAATGCAGCCACCAATCCCCAATAATGACGCTGTTCGATCTCCGAGGCGAGCGGGTGATTATGACACTGAGCGCATCCGATCTGAACCCCGTAAGCAATCGGGGCCACGGCTTCTGCCATTTCCTGATGGCTGTCCCTGCGTTCGAAAAGGAACCAATCTGCCCCACGTTGCTCGGGCTTGGTTGGGCGTGCGGTGATAATCTCGCGCACAATCTGATTCCATGGTCGATTCTTTTGGAATGCCGATTCGAGGTACGTATACCAGCCATTCTCGCGCCGTTGCCTTTCTCCCCGGTCGCCACGCCGACGCATCAGCACCACGTCAAAGACCTCCGCCATATGACGTCCGTATTCCTCCTGGGCGAGCAATTTATCCACTAGCCGGGTCCGCGAATCCCGCTTTTTGTCGTTTAAGAACTCCTGTGCTTCCGCATCGGTTGGGATCCTCCCAATCACGTCCAGGTAAACCCGGCGAACAAAGGTGGCATCATCCGCGAGGGGAGCCGGCTTAATCTTTCGCTCGCGCCAGCCTAGCGAAATAAATCCATCAATGACTTCGGAAGCCGCCATTCCTGAAGGAGGGGTCCACGCAGCTTTCTGAAGCTTTCGCGATGCGGCCAAGTATTCCGCTACCCCGTTCGCATTGGTTAGTGCAGCCACCGATTTGACCGGGGGCAGTTTGGCGATCCATTCATTGACGACGGCAATCTCCTCCTTCGTGAGCTGCTTCTTTTTTTCCGGCGGCATGTGGGTTTCTGCCCCGGCCAGAACAAATTGAGCGATGTGGCTTTGGTCGGCCTTCCCCGGAATCAATGCCGGACCGTTCTCGCCACCCTTCAGCATATTTTCCAGCGAGCGCAGATCCAGCCCGCCTTTCTGTCGCACGCCGCCGTGACATTTAAAACAGTGTTTGTCGAAGAGCGGCTCGACTTTGCCATACCAGAGCTCTTCAGCAGCAGACGGAGCCGTCCAGCCCCGGGAAAGGCTGGTGACGAACAGGCATGTTGTTAAAGCTAAAACCCTTGCGTGCATGGGCAATAAGTATAGACCACCCGAACGGGGCGAAATATTCAAGCCTTTACCACGGAACTAATGGACGAGGCTGATACGTGTTCGGGCGGTTAATGTTTTAGGGAATGCGCGCTGGGGCGAGCATCATCCTCAATGTGCGGATATTCCCGAAGACTTAACTTGTTTGCACACAGGAACCCACCCCAATTGCATTCCATCCCCGAAGCCCGACATTGATTGATGGCGACGACGAGCACAGGTCTGGACAGATTAGCCATGAGAGGAAAGCCTGAGGGCCAACCAATCATGCATCAAACCTGGGAGGATTTGCTGTTTCTCCATTGGTCTTTCGACCCGGAGCTGTTGCGAGCTATCGTGCCAGCGCCGCTGGAACTCGATTTATTTGATGACAAGGCTTGGATTGGCATCACTCCGTTCCGCGTAACCGGTTTAAAACTGGTCGGTGCGCCCGAAATCCCGGGGTTCAATGCGTTCGATGAACTGAATGTCCGCACCTATGTTCATTACAAGGGAATACCTGGAATTTATTTCCTTTCACTCGACGCTTCCAAACTGATCCCGGCCCTCGCTGCCCGCCTGTTCTACACCCTGCCTTATTACAAGGCGCAGATCGATTACACGAAAGTGGGAAACGAATTCTTCTATGATTTAAAAAGAACCACCGGTCCATGCGTCATGTTTAACGCCCATTGGACCAAGGGCATCCGGCTCCAGGACCCGGCGCTCGAGTCGCTCGCGTTCTTCCTGGTCGAGAGGTATTGCTTCTTCACCGCTCAAAGCAACAGCGTGCAGATGACCCGGATTTATCATCATCCGTGGATTTTAGACGAAGCTCGTGTGCTGTCATGTGCATCCACGATGCTCAATGAGTGCGGCTTGTCTGAACCTCACACGGAGTCACTTGCTTATTTCTCGAGCTTCGTGGATGTGGACATCTGGCCTCCGCAGGCGATCTGACATGGTGGGCTACCCTTCAGGATTCTCCAAAATGCTCCTTAACCTGCCTACCAGCTCCGGAGAGAGCCGCTCCAGCCATGTAGGATTGACCAGCCCTACCTCGATTAAATCCCGCAAATGAGTCCTGTCTTTGTCCGAGCTCGAAGAACCACGACCGATGCCAAGCCCCTGTTCCTGGAAAAAAGGGGCTTGGATGAGTAACGAGACCAAAACAATTAATGGGTGCTAACCCGGTAAAACCGGCGAGTTCCGGTCGGCTGGGTCACACTTTTTTCGATTCCGTCCCCAACAATAGGAGGCAAGCCAGTCCAGAGCGAAGATTCCAGAGATGTCGCATATTCGACGAGGTAAGACTTACCTTTAACTGTTGGGAAAGCGAAGGTGAAAGTGCCGTTGGTGTTTGCTACGCCCAGCCATGTTCCGGCAATATTCTGAGCAAAGGGAGTGGGTGTGTTTTTAACCCAAGGCCCGCCACAATCCAGGCGGCTGTAAGCTACATCATTGGATTGGGCTCCAAATGAAAGCGCGTCCACGAGCACGCGAGCGCCATTGGTGGAGAAGCTGGTGAGAACGGCATGGTCGCCATTTTTGCTAAGGTTAAAGGGAGCGTGATTCGCGCCTTGAGCTGGTTTGTCATCGCAGAAAATTACCATGTGCTCGCCCGGCAGCAGAACCTGGCCATTTGTGAAGTCCAGACGAGGGCCTGTGTCGAAGTATTTGGAAGCAAGCGAAACATTCTGGAGAGGAACAGGGTTTGGGGAGCAGTTGCGAATCTCCAGCCACGGGGGAGTGCCATTGACCTCATCGTGCAAACCGGTTTTATTGCCTGCAACGACCTCGGAAATTTCAATTGCAGGGTGCGTTCCACCCACCACCATGGAAAAGACCCGGATCGGTTCACCCGGCAGGGCAAAGGCAGCATCCTCAGGAACAGTGATAGTTTTATCTGTGAGGTCCATGCATTCCAGGTAAAACTCGATCTCAGCACCCTGCGGCAAACCGCCTTCGAGTACGCCGGCAAAAGCGCCATCGAGCATCCCCAAATCGTGGTGCAGCCCGTCATCATAAAGTGGAACTCTATGGATTTCGTTGTCCTGAATATCGAGGCGCCGGTAAACCAGACTCACGCCTACCAGCCCTATATCATCCTGCCCGGTGGCTGTGAACTCGAGCGGACGGTTGGCCTGGAGAGTATTTAAGTCGAGTCCTTGAAACTTCACCACGGGGTCACGCGAACCATTGTCCACGTTGGCACGGCCGGGACTTGGAAACTCGTTGAAGACCCATGAGTCCACGCCGTCCCGGTAACGACTGTAGGAAACGTTGAGGTCCTGGGGCGGATATTGCACCTTATCCAGAAGCAAGCCGTTGGAATCAATGAGAGAAAGAATGCCACCTGCGGCGGGAATCTTGAAGCCGGTATGCAGCGGGGAACGAATTTTATCAGTGCAAATCACCAGCAAATAAGCGCCGTTGGTAAAAACGATATTATTCGTAAAAGCAAAGTCGTTGGTCACCCATCCGCTCAGGACGACATTGCTGCCATTGGTATCGGCTGCCTTGACGAGTTTTAGGTGCCAGCCGAGCAGGTTAAGGTTGGTCCCGGAATTATTGTAGAGTTCGATCCAATCGGAGAGACGCCCACCATCTGATGGCACCGGGTAAACATCATTCGAAGCTAGAATCTCATTGAACACGGCCCCCCGGCGTGCCACGTGCCCAGCGTTCTCGGAACGAGGCGGCGTATTTTGAGCACGACGGCTGCTGAGAGCCGTCCAAAGCACGCTGCCGGAGCCGACTAGGTCCGGCTTGCCATCCCCGTCTAAATCACCAGTGGCAAGAAATCCGCCGGCTGGAACATTCACCGAGAGGGCTGGAATAAAATCACCATTTGCGTTCTTGGTCAGGATGGAGATGCAGGACAAAACCCGGCACGCCACAGCCATGTCTTCCCTGCCGTCGCCATCGAAGTCGCCCAGGGCGAGGCTGGATGCTGGTAGATTTACCTGTGCCGATGTGTGGCTTGCCAGGGTGAAGGTCGATCCTGGACCCCCAAGGTAGAGAGTCGTTCCAAGGCTGCTGGTGATGAGGATGTCCGGGTCCCCGTCGTGGTTCTCGTCCACGAGCCGAACGCTTCCTGCCTGGCTGCCGCCACAACAGCGCGGCTCGTACTGAACCTTCTCCAGGTAGGGGGTGGTCATGATATCACCGTGATTCTCCACCACGACCAGCGAGCCATAAAACCCGACACCTGCGAGGTCGATAAAGCCATCCTGGTTGAAGTCCCCGGCAATCATCCCCCTGGCCTCGTAAACAAAGAGATGTTCATGATCACCTGTCTTCGTAAAAGTCCCATCCCCGTTGTTTTTGAAAAAAACGATTCGGCAATCAAAAAAGCCCACAGCCAGATCTACGTAGCCATCATTGTCAAAATCAGCGGCAACGATTGCGTAAAACCGGCCTTCCTCACCGGGAATAAACGTACGGTTTTCGGGACCAAAGGTTCCATCGGCGTTGCCTTTGCGCACCGACAGGGAACCATTTTCGACCCCGGTTCGGCCGAGGTTGACCGTGAGGGCATCCGGAATGCCATCGTTATCTACATCGGAAAGAGTCATTTGATTGGGGAGGTTGCCCATGCTGTAGAAAGTAGGCGGCCCAAGCGTACCGTCGGGATTCGCGAAACGGACGCTGAATTCACTGGAAGCTCGGTGCAGTTGCAGCACGTCATCCCTGCCATCGTGGTTCAGATCTTTCACGATTAAATCCGCAACGTCTCCATCCACGGGATAGGTTTGATCCAGGATGCTAAATCCGGTTTTGCCAGGGTAGGTCAGGAGAACACTCACATCCTTGGAGTCGCGATTCATAACTGCCAGATCGGGATGACCATCGCTGTTGAAATCAGCGACCACCAGTTCGCGCGGGCTGACGCCAACTGGCGTTTCGGTGGCGGCAACGAGTACACCGTTGCTGTTATGATAGGTGAGGACTCGGTCGAAGTTCCGGAGCACCACAATCAGGTCATTCCAACCATCGCCATCCAGGTCTGCAATTTTTACCGCACGCGGACCTCCCGGCACGCTGATGGTCTGGCTGATAGCTTGCCCGAACCGTGCCGGGCCATTCGACCCTGGGTGAACCGTGACCGTGCCGCGGTCTAGTTGCGCAGTCACAAGATCGAGTGTTCCACTTGCCTGCGGTTGCGTGATAGCCCCCACGTCCAGTGAATGAGCAAACTCGTTGGTGATGGCTCCCTGAATCTCAAGGACATTGTTCGTACCCGATGCGAGCACCCAAATTAAATTTGTTTCATCATGGGTGACTACCAGCTCATCCCGAGTGGCTCCTCGTGGCCGAAATGGACTCATGAAGTAATAAGGTTGAGGGAAGGTTTTGCTGATTCCGTTCAGGATGGTGATGTCCCCGGACAAATCGAAGCTACCATTACCAAGCCCCCGGAGATGGCGCAAACCCGACCCAGGACCAGCAATAGCCAAATCCTCTTTTCCGTCCCCATCAAAATCACCTGCTGCCAGGGCCCGTGCCCCTGGCCAGGTTCCCAAGGTAGTTGCGGAACCAAAGGAGCGCCCTCCCTGATTCATAAAGAGGTAAGCATTGCCAGCATAGGGAGACGCCACGACGATGTCAGGGAGTCCGTCCCCGTTGTAGTCGGCACATACAATCCCCCGAAGTTCGCGGGCGCCGGTTTGCAAATAAAGAGGCGCACTGAATTTCCCTGCAGGCTGGCCAAAGTAAATTGTGACGGAACCATCTTGACCAGCCACGGCAATGTCCGGGTGGTTATCGTTATCCAGGTCCGCCACGGCGATCCCTTTTGGACCATCATTTCGGTTGAGATTGGTCACAGCCGGGTATCCCACGGGTAATCTATTGCCAAACGCCTTGAGATTCTCGAAAAGCTGCGCGAACCCCGGCCGAGACATCATTCCCAGGAAAGCCACAGCGAGGATCCAACAACGTGGCCAGCGAGCAAAGCTGCTGGCGAACGGTTTAAAGGTAAAACTAGTTTTCATAAGCTTATTCCGTTGGATTCCGGATTCGGCCTGGCTGCAGAAGATTTGTTCGTTCTGCCTGTGCTGAATCTTGAGTTCCAGAATCACTACGCGCCGAACAGCGCGGTTTTTAAAAAAAATGACCTCTGCTCGTTCTGTTGAGCAAAACGCTGCCTCCATGCCGCAGCAGGGCTGAAAAACCTTTGCCCTTCCACCTGCTGGGCTATAGCATCGGCGTGAACCCAGTTAAATAGCTGAATACCCGGCTTTTCGGTGGGGTCTAATGTCCTTGGCTTAGATCTGGATTAGAACTTTGTCAGTTGATTTAGGCACAGCTCAACATGGAAAGACACATGCAGGTAAAATTCGTCTCATCATTCGCCGTCGTCTGCCTCGCATCTCTCGCGCTTCAAACCACTTGCGTCGGCGCACCCGCCGCCGAGAAAAAAAACGGCCCGCCAGAGAAGGTCAGTTATTACAAACAGGTACGGCCTATCCTCCAGGCCAATTGTCAGGGTTGTCATCAGCCAGCCAAGGCTAAGGGCGGCTATGTAATGACCGATTTTGAAAGGTTAATGGGCAAGGGCGACACGGGTGAACCATGTATTGTAGCCAAACAGCCCGACAAAAGCCTTCTCATCAAGCAAATCGTGCCGGTGAACGGCGAAGCAGAGATGCCCAAGGGCAAAACTCCGCTATTGGAACCGGAAATTGAACTTGTGAAGCGCTGGATCTCCGAAGGAGCCATTGACGATACCCCTGCCAACGCCAAACAGCAGTATGACATGGATCATCCTCCGGTTTATACCCGGCCGCCTGTTATTACTTCCCTCGACTTTTCGCCTGACGGAAAGTTCCTGGCCCTGGCGGGCTTCCATGAAACGCTCATTCACAAGGCGGACGGTTCCGGGATTGCCGCTCGTCTGGTCGGCCTGGCCGAGCGGATCGAGTCGGTACGGTTCTCTCCGGACGGGAAATTGTTGGCCGTGGCGGGGGGGTTGCCTGGGCGCATGGGAGAAGTGCAAATTTGGGACGTTGAAAAAAAGAAACTCACGCTGTCTGTGCCCCTCACCTACGACACGGTGTATGGAGTGAGTTGGTCGCCGGATATGAGCATGTTGGCAGTCGGCTGTTCTGATAACACCGCCCGGGTGCTCGACGCCAAAACTGGCAAGGAGATCCTAAAGCAGAACTCTCATAACGATTGGGTGCTCGACACGGTGTTCTCGACGAACGGGACGCACCTGATTTCCGCTGGGCGCGATATGTCCGCCAAGCTCACCGAAGTGGGCTCAGGCCGATTTATTGACAACATTACTTCCATTACTCCGGGAGCTCTCAAGGGCGGCATCCACGCTCTGGCGCGTCATCCGAAAAAGGATGAAATCCTGATCGCGAGCGCGGATGGTGTGCCGCAGATTTACCGGGCGTTCCGGCAGACAGCCCGGAAGATTGGCGACAATGCCTCCCTCATCCGGCGGTTCCCGGCCATGGAAGGCCGCATCTTCAGCGTGGCCTATAGCCCGGATGGCAAGACGATCGTGGCTGGCAGCAGCTACAACGGCACGGGTGCGATCAACATTTACAGCGCGGATTTTGATTCCACCTTATCTACGAACCTGGTGAAGATCCTGGAAAAGGAAGTCAGCAGCCAGAAGCCCGAGGAGAAGGCTGAGGTGGAGAAGTATATCACTGCGGATGTGAAGCTGCTGGCCAGCCTTCCCTTGAGCAATGGTGTTTATGCGGTGGCGTTCAGTCCTGACGGACAAACCATCGCGGCCGCGAGTGACGATGGAAAGATTCGGCTGCTCACCGTGACGAATGCTTTGGTCAAGAAGGCCTTCATCCCGGTTGCAATTTCAAAGTCTAAAAAGTCCAAGTTCACCTTGGCGGATGCATCAATCCCCACCAGCTACATCTCCCCGGACGCGGCCGAAACGCTGCCGGCAGGAACCCAGGTCACCGCCATCGAGGTGCAACCAACCCAGGTAAAGCTGAACAGTCGCAACGAATACGTGCAGCTCATTGTGATGGCAAAGCTGGATAACGGTGACTCAGCGGATATTACCAGATTTGCGAGCTACAAGTTTGGCAAAAAGATCGCCGCTGTTTCCGAGAACGGCATCCTCATGGCCCGCGGGAATGGCTCGGACAAGCTTCAGATCAGCCTAGGTGGGAAGACAGTGATTCTGCCGATCCAAATTGCTGGAGTAAAAGAAGGTTTCGAAGCCGACTTTATCAGGGATGTGAACCCGGTGCTCGCAAAACTGGGTTGCAACGCGGGTACCTGCCACGGCGCGAAGGATGGCAAAAACGGCTTCAAAATGTCTCTTCGCGGTTATGATCCCGAATACGACGTGCGAGCTTTGGTGGACGACCTGGCTTCCCGCCGCGTGAACCTCGCATCGCCTGACGATAGCTTCATGCTCCTCAAGGCTACTGGCGCCGTGCCCCATGAAGGCGGCCAGCGCACTAAAACGGACGAGAAATATTATCACATCCTGCGCACCTGGATTGCCGAAGGCGCGCGCCTTGACTTAAAGGCCGCCAAAGTGTCGCGGATTGAGATTTACCCGAAAGATCCTGTTGTTCAAAAAATTGGTTCCAAGCAGCAGATGCGCGTGGTCGCCACTTAT
>JAQGOV010000036.1 GCA_028293425.1 Verrucomicrobiales bacterium | reverse complement strand
TTCTTTTCCGCATCGAGTTGCGCTTTGGCAGCGTCTCTATTGGCCTCAATGGTTGCCTTGGCTACATCCTTGTTTGCCTCGACTTGTTTCTTGGCATCCTTAGCTGCCAGATCAACAGCATCCTTCTGCTGATTCAATGCATCCTTGGTTGCTTCTTTGTTGTCTTCGATGGCCGATTTTTCTTTGTTGCAGCCGGTGACCAGCGCCGCAGCCAAAAGGATAAGGAACGTATATTTCATAAGGAGCTCTTTGTTTTGTTTTTAAGGTTTGTCTTTGCTGCGTCCAGTTTGCGAGAAACTCATGGAACTGTTAGCAGGTGCATGCCTTCTTTCGGCATGGGTAGTAACCCGCCCCCCTCTCTCGAAGAAACATCATTCTTGCCAGAACCAGCGCGAATCAAGCCATTCGATTGCGGCTTCTGCTGTGTAATCCATCAAAACCACTCCACCGTCAGAAAATTCGGGAAATCTGGGTATGATCTGGGGACCTCTTGAAGCCCAGCTCAATTACAAGAATAGCTCCAGGCACTACATTGAGGCTTACACTCCCATCGCAAACCTTGATCTCCTTCCGGAACCCGCGCAAGCTTTTCGCCATGAGTACCGCCAAAGCATCTGTGTTGGAACAGTTCAAAGCGCCGTTGCAACTGCGTGAATTGCCCTTGCCGAAGGTTGAACCCGGGGCAGCGCTGGTGCGGACGATTATGGCGGGGATATGCGGGACAGATGTCCACCTTTGGAAAGGCGAACTGCCCATTTCACTTCCCGTGATTATGGGACACGAAACGGTGGGCAAGATCGTTGAACTTGGCAGCGGATTGGACAAAGACTGGACCGGCGAGCCCTTGCAAGTAGGCGACCGCGTGACTTGGAATTCGGCTACTTCCTGCGGCCATTGCTATTACTGCGCCGAAAAGAAGCAGCCCACTCGTTGTGCCCAACGGCGCGCTTACGGCATAGGGTATCGCTCGGATCAGGCGCCGCATTTTCTGGGCGGCTATGCTGAATTTCATTATCTCAGGCCCCGCACCAGCATTTTTAAATTGCCCGATGATCTGCCGACGGAGTCGGTGATTGGAGCTGGCTGCGCGCTGATCACGGCGATCCACGGCGTGGAACGCACCGGGATCAATTGGCAGGACAATGTGGTGGTGCAGGGGGCTGGTCCGGTGGGCATCGCAGCGCTCGCCGTGGCCAAGAGTGCCGGGGCAGGGAAGGTGATTGTAATCGGCGGGCCGAAACACCGGCTGCAAATGGCCAAACGATTCGGCGCGGACCACACGATCGATTTGGATGAAGTCCCCACAGCCGCGGAGCGCATCGCAGCCGTGCGTGCACTAACAGGGGGCTATGGCGCTGATGCCGTCCTGGAATGCGTGGGCATGCCCACGGCCATCACTGAAGGAATGGAGATGTGCCGGGACGGCGGCAAATACCTCGTGCTGGGCCATTATTGCGATGCGGGTTCGATTTCATTCAACCCGCACATTATCACCCGCAAACAGCTCCAGGTGTTCGGCTCATGGTCCAGCGAACCACGGCATCTGAAAGCGGCTATTGAGTTTCTTCGGCGCACGCAAAAGGAATTTCCGTTCGCTGACATGGTGACGCACCGCTTTCCGCTCGAGAAAGCCAATGAGGCGCTCGCGACCACAGCACAATGGCAATCTGCGAAGACGGTGTTGGTCCCTGCCTGAGGAACTATTTAGGCTTGGCGGCTTTAGAGAAATCCAAGCAAAGCAAACTATCCTCGCTACGCAGATAAACCTTTTTGCGGGAAAGGATTGGCGCGGCCCAGCAGGGATAGTGCAATTGGGGCACCTGCCAACGGGAAACCTCCTCGAGTTCTTTCGGGTTGGGCTTGAAGATGCCGAGTAGGCCGCCTTCGCCCAAGGCGATCAACTTTCCCTCCGCCAGGATGGATGAACCCCGGCCAAAGACTTCCGGTTGGGCTTTCTCGCCATGGGATGGGTGCCCTCGCCAGCGTTCGTCCCGGGACCACATCAGCTTGCCAGTTTTGAAATCAACACAGCGGAAAGTTGCATCCGGCTCGTTCCTTCCGCTGAAGGCGTACAAGTAGCCTTCCGTGAGAATGGGAGTATTCCAGTGCTGTTCCAGGACGGCTGCTTCAAACCGGTCGAAAGGAGTCTTGGGTATTCGCCATACTTCCTCGTAGGACTTGCCGTCTGGCTTCACTTTCAGCAAAACGGCTCCCACACGATAATAAGCGCCGGAGACGAGAACCAGGTCGTTTTGGACCACTGGGCACATCGCATTTACGGAATCGTTCGCGAGCGATTGAAACCACCGTGAGAAGTTGATGTCACCATTGTCGGGGTTCAGCGAAACGAGCCCTTGCCGCATCAGGCAGAAGAGATGTTTTTTTCCATGGATGGTTGCTAGAACAGGGGAACTGTAGCTCGCTTGCTTTTCCTGGCCTGTCCATTCATACGGGCGCTCGGCTCTCCATCCGATGGTGGTGGCACCATTCCAGTTGGTTTGGCCCACGTTGGACCACAAGGTTTTGCCTGTTTTTGGATCCAGAGCCGCGATGCCCGCATTCGGCTGGCCTCCCACCATCACGAACAACTTGCCATCCGCCAAAAGCGGGGTGCTGCCGACGCCGAAAAATGCTTCTGGGATAGACCAATCTTTGGCGGTGTCCCGCTGCCAGACCACTTTACCGGTGTTCAAGTCCAAGCACAGGAGTTTTCCTTCCGCTCCAAACGTGTAACACCGATCCTCGGTTAATACTGGGCTCGAGCGAGGGCCATTGTTATAGCCATACGGATCCATGTACCTGCTGGGGTAAGAGTATTTCCATTTCGGCTCGCCGGTGGTGGCATCGAGGCATTCGACAATTTCGCTATCCTCTACTCGATGGTGCAGCACGAGCCTGTTTCCAATCACGGCCGGCGCTCCATAACCAGTGCCGATGTTTTTGGTCCAAAGGATCGGAACACCATTGGTCGGAATTTTATCGAGCAACCCGGTCTCCCCGGATATTCCGTTATGACGGGGACCCAGAAAGGAGGGCCAATCTTCCCCGGTGGTTTCCGCACTCCAAGCAGGCAGGCGTAAAAGCAGCAGCAGGGCAAAAAAGTAAGCTAATCTGTGCACCCGATCAGTATCCAAAAATCCGGTGGAACGGCAAGCGGAGGATTCTTCAGAACAACGGTGCTACCTCGAATTTTAGGCGAGCATTTAGGCCGAGGTTTTGCTTTAATCGTGTCGTTCCATGATAAAAAAGTGCTTTACCTTGGTTGCTTGTCTTTTCCTGCTGGCGCGCGCGTTGCCTGCCGTTGAGGTGCCGGGCCTTTATGGAATTCATGATCATGACCCGGATCCAAGCGAATACCTGAATCACATCAAGCCAGTCTCAGGGGGAGGCTGGATTACAGCCACGGTAGCGGTTGGGCATAGTGCAACCAATACCGCCGGGGTAAACTTTTCGACGTTCGCCAACGCAGGCCACACGGTTATCTGCCGGATAAACAACGGCTACTTTCCAGACGGCACCATTCCCGTTCCCGCGGAATATGACAATTTTGCCCGGCGCTGCTCCAACTTCGTAGCCAACTCGACCGGCTGCAACATTTGGGTGATTGGAAACGAGCTGAATATAAACGCCGAGTGGCCTTATAACGGGACGAAGTTTGCCTATGTTTCCCCACAGGATTATGCAAGCTGCTTTCGGAAAGCTTACAACGCCATTAAGGCCATTCGACCCAATGATAAAGTCATGCCTGCCGCGCTCGCGCCCTGGGCGGGACCGTATGGAGCGGGGACCCTGAACGGACAGCCTGCCGACGGCCTGTCGCTGAGTTGGGTTCAATACATGAACCAGATGTTGACGGCAATCTCCGCCAGTGGCGGCATTGATGGCGTTACTCTGCACATCAATTCCCGCGGTTACACCACGAATGCAATTCACAGCACCCAACAGGTCAGCGCAGGCGGGCAACAGCTTTATTTCAGCTTTTACGTTTACAAGGACTGGGTGGATTTCGGGATCCCGTCGAATCTCTGGAATCTTCCGCTTTACGCAACCGAGTGCAACGGTTATTACTTTTGGAAAGGTGGACACCAGGAAAACCCTTCGGCTCATTATGAGGCCGGGTGGATGCAGGAGATCTACGCGGAGATCAATCGTTACAACCAAAGCGCCGTCAGCCTGGGGAAACCTATTTTCCGCTGCGTTAACATGTATCGGTGGTGCGGCAGTTGTGACGGTTGGAACATCGACGGCGCCAGCAACCCGTACAAGGCGCAAATCCTTTCGGACCTTGACGGAGCCGTAGCCCAAAATTATCGCTGGCCGAACCGGGGCGGTCCTCCCTTTCCACTACTCTCAGCCGGTGCAAGCTGGAAATATCTGGATGACGGCAGCAATCAAGGCAATGCCTGGCGGGGAACAAATTTCAACGACGCCGGCTGGGGTTCAGGAGCGGCTCCGCTTGGTTATGGCGATCCGGAAACCACGTATATCCGCAGCAACCGAACAGATGGTTCACGAATCACGACTACCTATTTCCGCCGGAACTTGGCTGTCACCAATGCCAGTTTCATTGGCAGCTTGATTTTTCGTCTGCGGAGAGACGATGGCGCGGTGGTTTATTTGAATGGTATCGAGAAATTTCGCAGCAACATGCCAACCGATACCGCTGTGCTTTACGACACCCCTGCCTCCAGCACGGTAGGCGGGGCCGACGAAACCAATTACTTCAGCCAGGTGCTCGGGCCTGAAGGGCTGGTGAGCGGCACGAACTGGCTCGCAGTCGAAGTTCACCAGGTCAACAACACAAGCACGGACGTGAGTTTTGATCTGGATCTTCTCGCGGTCTCCAATCAGCCGCCCAGCATCTCCATCCTTTCCCCTGCCAATGCAACCACCTGGGGAGCCCCAACCAACCTCATTATCACCGCCGTCGCCACAGACCCGGAAAATGGTTTAAGTAGCGTAAATCTTTACGCCGATGGAACATTCCTGGCTCGAAACACCAATACCTTGACGAGCTTTACCTGGACCAATGCCCCGGAGGGTTCGCATTCGCTTGTAGCGGTGGCAATGGACAATCGAGGACTGAGCGTAACTTCGGCGCCAGTGACGATTTTGCTACGTCCTGTCCTTCTGCGCAGCGGTTCGGTTTGGAAATATCGCGACACCGGCGCCGACTTAGGGGCAGCTTGGCGGCTGGGAGGCTACGATGATACCGCCTGGGCGACGGGGCCAGCGCAACTGGGTTATGGGGATGCTGATGAAGCCACGGTAGTAAGCTATGGTCCGGTCGATACAAACAAGTATATCACTACCTATTTTAGGCGCGCCTTCGCCTTTTCAACCACCGATGGGTATACGAATCTATTGTTCCGATTGGTGCGAGATGATGGAGCTGCAGTTTATGTGAATGGACAGGAAGCGTTTCGGACCAATCTCCCAACCGGCACCATTAACTTTGGAACCCTCGCCTTGTCGGCGATTGGAGGCGCGGACGAGACCAACTTCGTGGAGGCAATTGTGAGCGTTGGGCTTGTTGTGAATGGAACCAATGTTGTAGCTGTGGAAATGCATCAGAACAGTCCAAACAGCTCGGACCTCAGTTTTGATCTGGAGGTCCTTGGCCTGAGGGCTCCGCCCCCGGCGCGGCTGGCGGTCCGGTCAGCGAGTGACGCACAAATCGAGCTTAGTTGGGGAGGGTCCGCCTGGAATTACCGGCTGGAAGGCGCAGCTAACCTTGGAGCTGCCTGGAGCCCAGTGATTGGAACAGCCTCGGTATTGAATGGGCAATACAGCCTCGTGCTGCCTACCGCAAGCCCCATGAAGTTTTATCGACTGGCAAAATAAAGGCCGGACAAAAGCGGTTCAAAAAGACGATGGCTTCTCAAGCAATTTGCGAAGTGCTTCCCCATTGTACTTCCGCGAGGTGCCATTCCGGGAACGAACTTTCATGGATTGTCCCTGGATTTCAACCACAACTCCGACGTAGCCGTTTACTTCGAGGAGTTTACCAAGAGTAGATTTTGGAAAATTCGAATCCTTTATAAAATCGCTGACCGAGCGGACTTCCTGGTCAAAATTAGGGTTCGGGATCTCCATGGAGACTGGAGCTGCCAAGGGCGGTGGTTCCTCATCTTTGCGGCTTGGCGCCGGCCCGATATGGACAACCGGGCCGTAAAGCTTTTTCAGAGTGTGATAATTGAAACTGCGGGGGA
>JAQGOV010000030.1 GCA_028293425.1 Verrucomicrobiales bacterium | reverse complement strand
ATAATAAGCGCGGTGATTGTTTGAGGTATCCGTTATAACAGAATTGTTAACTAAACAAAGCTTTTGTTGATCGCATTTCGCGCGGCGGGGCAACCCGGCGACCGACCCGGCGATTTTTCCATGTGCTTCTTGTGATTGTTACGAAGAAAGCACTCTTTCCCATGGGGTTGTTTCACCAATCCCGAAGAGCAGCGCGGGTTGGCCTGAGATTCTGCTTGGCGTTGCATTCCGCGCCAGTACTTGTTAAAGAGCTAAGTGATACGCGCTCAACCAGTTCCATGCGGTTCTACTCTTCACATTTTGCCTCATTTTGGCCAGCACCAAGCTGCCAGCCGCACCTTTCCAGGTTGCGGATGGAGACCGAGCGGCTTTCGTGGGTGGCGGTTTCATGGACCGCGCAAAGCAGGAAGGATTTATTATGTAGGCTTTAGGAAGGTGCCGGCAAATAAGGAAACCATCCTCGACTTGCCCTACGGGATCGTAAGCGTCACCTTCATTCTTAATCTGCATTTGCGGCGCGAAGGGCTCCGAGTCGAACTCGGACGAGGGTGCCGGGATCGCGGGGACGGGCCCAAGTGCTCGCGGGAAAGTAACTATGAAAATATCGCTAGGATCAGATCATGCCGGGTTCACTTACAAAGAGGAGATTAAAAAGCTGCTCCAGAGCCTTGGGCATGAGGTGCGCGACTTTGGAACTTTCAATGCGGATTCGGTGGATTACCCCGTTTTCATCAAGCCCGCTGCTGAAGCTGTGGCGAGTGGTGAATGCGACCGCGGAATTGTGCTCGGAGGGTCTGGCAATGGTGAAGCGATGGCTGCCAACAAGGTGCGCGGTGTTCGCTGCGCCCTGGCGTGGAACATCGAAAGCGCACGATTATCGCGCATGCATAATGACGCCAATGTGTTGAGCCTTGGTGAACGAATGATGCCGCTGGATATGGCCTTGGAAATCGTCAAGGTTTGGCTGGTCACGCCGTTTGAGGGCGGGCGTCATGTGCACCGGATACAGATGCTGGAAACGTGATGGGTAGAGCATGAAAACGCCTTTGGCCCCCACTTGGAGCAATTGTGCCCTGGTGAGTGATTATCGCCGAACGAAAGCTCCTTTTAGCGGATAGTTGCCTGGAGCTTGAGTTTGAATTGCTCAACGAGCTTCTCGTGGGCTGCGTTTACCTCTTCGTCCTTCAAGGTTTTTTCAGGGCTGTGATAGGTCAGGGCGTAGGCCATGCTCTTTTGGCCTTCCGGGACATTCTTGCCGCGGAACACGTCGAAGAGCTCCACGTTTTCCAAATTGGCTGGTTTGGTTTGGCGCACGATGCTGGTGACAGCTTCGTGTGTCGTGGCTTCGGGCACGAGCATGGCGATGTCTCGACGGATCGAAGGGAACGCTGGGAGGGATTTGAATGACTTTTCCGTATTCCGTTTAGCAAGCAGGAGATCGAGGTTCAACTCCGCCAGGAGCACGGGATCGCGCAAATCATATTTTTTGGCAAGCGTCGGGAGCAATTGACCGAGATCGCCGAGGGGCAATTTACCAAGCTGGACGGCCGCTGACTCAAGCAAAAGCGGAGTGCTCTCAGCTCGCCGGGAATAGGCAATTCCTCGCAAGCCGAACTGCTCAAGGAATTCTTCGAGCAAACCTTTGAGATCGAAAACGTCGAATTTAGCGTCGCGTTCAAGACCGCTCCAGAAAGTTTGATTGCGCAAGCCGGTCAGCGCAAAGGCGACGCGGCGCTCTTCTTTAACCTGGCCATTTTGCATGAGGAAGACACGGCCGACTTCAAAGAGGGCGAGCTCGCCGTTCTTGCGTGTGAGATTGTGACGGAGAGTGTCCAGCAGGCCAGGGAGAAGGCTCGGGCGCAGGACGTTCATGTCGTTGCTCAGCGGGTTGGCCAATGCGACAAGGCCTTCGGCCGGCGTGGTGAGCCTGGCAGTGCTATCGGAGATGAGGGTCTGGCCCTGCGCTTCGTTCAGGCCAAGGCCCGAGAGGATGCGACGAGCATCCGCTAATTCGTCATGCACCGCGTCATAAGGATGTGAGCCAATGGCGCCACGCGGCGGGGTGGAAGGCACCTTGTCGACGCCATAAAGGCGGACCACTTCCTCGATGAGGTCGACTTCCCGTTTTATGTCTACTCGGAAAGTGGGGACTTCGAAGGAAGCGGTCTCGGGAGTGCGGCTGGTTTCGGTGAGACCGAGGCTCGCGAGAAATTTCACCTGTTGATCGGCCGCGACGTGGATGCCCAGGAGGGCGTCCGTTTTGGCAAAGCGCAACGAGACTTTTTTCGGTTCAGCCGGTTTGGGGTGAGCATCCACTACACCGGGGACCAAGGCACCACCGGCAGTTTCCAGGATCAACTGAGCGGCGCGGCGGCTGGCCCATTCCGCGATATTGATGTCCGCACCGCGTTCAAACCGATAGGAGGATTCGCTCCGAAGCCCGAGGAGTTTGGATGTGCGGCGAATATTGGTTGACTGAAAGTAGGCACTCTCGATCAAAACGTCTTTGGTGTCGTTGTTGATCTCAGTGTTTTGTCCGCCCATGACGCCGGCCAAAGCGATGCCTTTGGTTTCGTCAGAGATGAGGAGCATGTCGCGATTGAGCGTACGTTCCTGTCCGTCGAGCGTGGTAAATTTTTCGCCATCACCAGCGCGGCGGACCACAATGGTGGGCTTGCCTGAGGCGCCTTTGGCGATCAAGTGGTAATCAAATGCGTGGAGCGGCTGGCCAATTTCGAGCATGACGAAATTGGTTACATCCACGACGTTACTGATGCTGCGAATGCCAACTTTTTCCAAGGTGCTGCGGAGCCAATCCGGGCTGGGGCCAACTTTCACCCCCTGAATAACGCGGGCGGTGTAACGCGGACAAAGTTCCGGGTCATCAGTGCGCACGACGACGTAGTTGTCAACGCTCATGCCCGCGGCTGCTCCGACCACGGAAAGGGGTCCTGTGGCAACGGTGAGTTCGGGAAGCTTGAGCGGGTTGCCAGTCAGCGCGCTAATCTCACGAGCGATTCCGATGACGCTGTTCAGATCAGGGCGATTGGGAGTGACTTCGAGATCTTAAATGAAATCGCTGCCGCTGCGACCGAGATATTCGGCGAAGGCCTGTACGACTCGTGCGTCCGTTTTGAGCAGAAGCAAACCATCCACTTGATCCGGCAAACCCAGTTCCTGCGGGGAGCACATCATGCCATGCGATTCCACGCCGCGGATTTTTCCGACCTTGATGGTAAAAGGAGCTTCGCCGGGTTTAGCAGGGAGAGAGGCGCCGGGAAGAATGAGCGGGACCTTGTCGCCAACGTTGAAGTTTTGCGCGCCGCAAACGATCTGGCGTTCGCCCTGGCCATCCGCGACTTTGCAGAGCCAGAGTTTATCGGCGTTGGGGTGGCGATCCTTTTGCAAGACCTGGGCGACAACAATCCCTTCAAATTCGCCGCCAAGCTTTTGCACACCTTCCACTTCGAGCCCGAGCATGGTGAGGCGCTCGGTCATCTCTTCAGGTGACCAGTTAAAATCGACGTATTGCTTCAGCCAGTTCAGCGTAACTTTCATGATAAAAAGTGCGCAAACCTAATCGAAAACGGGCCAGATGCACAACTTCATTTCGCCCGCTCCCATGAATGCTCCGCAAGTTACAACACGAGAAGCAGGCTGCAACCGGGAACGGGAACTACTCATGAACTAAAAAATATAAACTCAGTGGGCGGTTTTGCCGCCGGCTTTGAGCAAGTCGACGATGGCGTCCACGTCGTAAACGCAGCCGCCCCAGGTGCCTCCACCGGCTTGTTGGAGAGCAGCCCAAAGACGGGTGTCGTCCGGCAGTTGGGCGGCTGGGGCAAGATCTTTGCGAGAGGCGCGTTTGGCCAGGACTTGCACACCTTCTTCAGGAGAGAATGTACGTCCGGCCTCCCCAACGAGGTCCAGGGTGCCTTCGAGTTTGTTACGATCGACGAAAATGCGAATAATGTCGCCGTCGTAAAGCTTCCCAATGGGACCGCCAGCCAACGCCTCCGGGCCCACGTGGCCGATGCATGCGCCAGTGGAAACGCCGGAAAACCGGGCATCGGTCACCAAAGCGACTTGTTTGCCGAAGGGCAGATGCTTCAACGACGAGGTGAGTTGATAAGTTTCTTCCATGCCGGTGCCCATGGGGCCGCAGCCTGCGAGCACGAGAATATCACCGGCTTGAATCCGGCCCTGTTTGATGGCAGACATCGCTTCCTTTTCGCTCACGAAAACGCGAGCAGGGCCTTCCTTGCGGTAGATGCCATCAGCATCCACGACCGAAGGATCGATGGCCGTGCTTTTAATCACGGAGCCTTCGGGAGCGAGGTTGCCACGGGGAAAGGTGACAGTGCTGGTGAGGCCGCGGGCCTTGGCTTGGTCTGGCGCCATGATCACAGCATCTGCATCCACCCCGTCCTGCTGTTTGAGGATTTCGCGGAAACGTTGGCGTCGTTCGCTGGTTTCCCAGCAGTTGAGGTTCTCGTCGAGGCTTTTGCCACTCACGGTGAGAACGCTCGTATCTAGCACACCGAGGCGGCGGAGGTGCAGCATTACCTCGGGCACGCCGCCTGCGAGGAAAACGCGCACCGTAGGATGGTGTGTGGGCCCGTTGGGGAGAACGTCCACGAGGCGGGGGACCTTGCGGTTGATGGTGATCCAGTCCTCGACGGTCGGGCGGCTCAGTCCGGCGGCATGGGCAATGGCCGGTATGTGGAGCAGGAGATTGGTTGAACCTCCAAAAGCTGCATGGACAGCCATGGCGTTGTGGATGCTCCCGGGTGTCAGGATGTCCTTCATGGTACGCCCGGCCTTTTCCAAATCGCAAAGGGCCCGGGCGGAGCGGACGGCCATGTCGGTCCAAACGGGTTGGCCGGAAGGCGCGAGAGCGGAATGCGGGAGGGACATACCCAGGGCTTCGCCAACAACTTGCGAGGTAGCGGCGGTGCCGAGGAATTGGCAGCCCCCTCCGGGAGAGGCACACGCGCGACAACCGAGATCAGCCGCTTCTTCGAGTGAGAGCAGGCCATGCGTGTAGCGGGCACCGATGGTTTGGATTTTGCCCGCGTCTTCGCCGTTTTCGGGAGGAAGCGTGACACCTCCAGGAACGAGGATGCTGGGAAGCTGCTTCATGCCCGCCAGAGCCATCATCATGGAGGGAAGGCCCTTGTCGCACGTGGCGACGCCGAGCACTCCTGCACGGAGTGGAAGCGAGCGTATGAGCCGACGGAAGACAATGGCTGCGTCGTTGCGATAAGGCAGGCTGTCAAACATGCCGGTAGTGCCCTGAGTGCGTCCGTCGCAAGGATCGGAGCAGAACGCGGCGAAAGGGAGCATTCCAAGTTCGCGCAGTTCGAGAGCGGCTGCCTGAACGAGCAAACCGATTTCCCAATGGCCCGTGTGGTAGCCCAGAGCAATGGGTTTGCCGTCGGGTGCACGCAATCCGCCAAGGGTGCTAAGGATGAGAAATTGTTTACGGCCGACTTCGCTGGGACTCCAGCCCATGCCCGCGTCTTGGGTCATGCCGAAGATATCGCCGCTGGGCCGGTTCTTCAGGATCTCATCCGTCAGCGGCAGCTTGCCAATAGGGCCAGAAGCCCTCGTTTTGAGCTGGTAAATGGACTCGCTGGCGGCAGATAAGGTGTCACGGCTCATAAAGCTATTCAGTGTGGCAGACTGCTGTTGAAAAGTCCAAAACCGAAGGAGTTTACATTTTGTGAAAATTTGGCTCTGAGCGTGTTTTCCAAGTCTTTTGAGATGCCACTACGGATTCGGCAGGATCTGAAATTGGCCGAGCGTCAGCCATCCCGGAGAATCTGCGTCCTGGGAAGTATTGGCGAAGTGGATTGGCTTGCCCTCGGGCAACGGGTTTTGGACGCGGAGCAAAATGGTATATCGGCCCGGGCCGAAATCGGTTTCGGTGGAGGAGGACCATACCGCGTTTGTGGCGGCTGGCAGAAGGGTGGAAACCTTCCAATCCGTTGTCCAGGTTTTCACCGTGTTACTGCCGGCATCCAGAATGCGGAGTTGCATGGGCCAATTATAATAGAACGGGGCGACACCTGAATTGCGGATTTGAAGGCGGATAGCAAGCGGTGCACGGGGTTTTACATCCACCAATTCAGCCGAAGCAACGAAGAGCTCGTAACCAATGAGGCGTGCGCCTTCGATAGCACGCTGCTTATCACCACCCGCCAAGCCTGGCACGAAGGCGACCTGATTCAACATCCAGGAGGCGTGGGTTTGTTTGACACATGAATCGAATTCCTGGCCCTGCGGCACACAATTTCGGGAACTAAGCTTCCACATGCAGGACTGAATGTCGGGACGCACTTCTCCACCGATCGGTTGCGTCTGCCATTTGTGGGTTTCCCCTGCCGCTTTCAATTCCCCCAGAAAGTGCCAGGCGGGTGGGTCAATAGTTTGGAAGGCGAAGGAATCATCGTGGTATCCCATTCGACGCGCCCTCGGATTGCGGCCATAGGGCTGGCGGACGAGAAATTTCGTTCTGGTGAATGCACTTTCAAAAGCGTCAAGCACTTCGTTTTGCACTTCGATGGATGGGTTCCACGCCGTATGGGGATAAGTGTGCCACTCGCCCCAGAACCCAAGTAGGCCAACCGTGATGAATCCGATGCGTGGGTCGCCATCAAATCGTTCGCCGAGAGCCTTGATGAAGTTGGTGAGCGCCTGCCGCAATAAAGGACTTTCGTAATCAGGAGACAAGCTCCGGCCTTTGTTCCCATAGTCGTCGTAGACGCGCGTGGAAAGTCCCGCATCGAGTAAGAATTGGGGGATGCCGGTGGAATGAGTTGGATAATCAATGTAAATTCGGAATATGGCTTGATGACCTCGCTGGGTGATCTCGTTAAGGGCAGCTTCCAACGGGGACCAGTTGAAGTTGGTGGGACCAGTCATCAAAGCACCCAAAGGAAAGTGCGTGTATTCCATGCTGTGCGGAAAGTTTGTGTGAGAGCCTGCAAACGGAAGAAAGCCCTTCAGAGGATTGTCTGCAGGGGCCGGAGTATAAGCGAGCGGGAAAATATTCATGGCGGCGGAGGCGGACGGAGTGTGAAGGCCAGTCATCAGCCAGAGGAGGAGAAGCGTTCGGACCACGGGCAAAACTCTGGAGGGGCTTGCGGCGTGGCTGGTCATGTGTCGCCAGCATCGTCGTGTTTAGAGCTGGATGGAATAAAATAATTTGCGCCTGCCCCATGGCTTGCAAAGAGGGAAAGAAACTTCTTTTCTCGGTCGCTTATTTGCCGTTTCATTCCGGGTCGAATTTAAATTATGAAAATCGTTTTGGCTTACTCGGGCGGCCTGGATACCTCGGTGCTGCTCTCCTGGATTAAAGAAAATTACAACGCGGAGATGATTGCTTTCTGTGCCAATATTGGCCAGGAAGAGGAATTGAAGGGTTTGGAAAAGAAAGCGAAGGCCACAGGCGCTTCCAAAATTTATATTGATGATCTGCAGGAGGAGTTTGCTCGGGATTTCATTTTCCCGATGATGCAAGCGGGGGCGATTTACGAGAACCAATATTTCCTGGGCACCAGCATTGCACGCCCACTCATTGCGAAGCGGATGGTCGAGATTGCGCGCGCGGAAAAGGCGGATGCGATCGGCCATGGCGCCACCGGCAAAGGAAATGACCAGGTGCGGTTTGAATTGACGGCCGCGGCTCTGGCTCCGGAACTGCAAATTATTGCCCCCTGGCGAGATGGCTCTTTTCGATCCCAGTTTCCCGGCCGGACCGAGATGATCCAATATTGCGCTGACAAAAAAATCCCAGTGGAAGCGAGCGCGAAGAAACCCTATTCGATGGACCGGAATCTTCTGCACATCTCATATGAAGCGGGTATTTTGGAAGACCCATGGCTGGATGCTTCGGCGCCGGAACACAAACAGATGTACAAGCTGAGCGTTTCTCCTGAGGACGCGCCCAACAAGCACGAGTATGTAACGCTGGATTTTAAAAAGGGCGACTGTGTCGCTGTAAACGGCAAAGCACTGAATCCGCTCGGAGTGATGCGCGCGCTAAACAAGCTCGGCGGCAAGCACGGCATCGGCCGGGTGGACCTGGTGGAAAACCGTTTCGTGGGGATGAAATCGCGTGGCGTTTATGAAACACCGGGTGGAGCGATCCTGCACTTCGCGCATCGGCAGATGGAATCGATCACGATGGACCGCGAGGTGATGCACCTGCGGGATTCCTTGATTCCGAAGTATTCCGAGTTGGTATATTACGGCTTCTGGTTCGCCCCGGAGCGTTATGCACTGCAAGCCCTCGTGACAGAGAGCCAAAAAGACGTGACCGGGAGCATCCGGGTGAAGCTTTACAAAGGCAACATCATCACGGCAGGACGGAAGTCCCCCGTTAGCCTTTATAATCCGCATATCGCAACGATGGAAGCGGATCCAACGAAGGCTTATAACCAGGATGATGCGACTGGGTTCATCCGGCTGAATGGCTTACGTTTGCGGGTGGCCGCCCAAGTGCACGGAGCAGCGGGAAAGAAAAACCGGAAGTAACAGGGAGTAAAAACAAATCAGCGAACGCGGGCTTTTAGCCCGCGTTTTTCTTTGTAGAGGAGGGCCAGTGGAGACGTGAAGCCCTTGCCCATTTGTCGTCATTGGTTAGCGCGTACGCTGCTGCGGCGGATTGACTGCGGGGCAACTGGCTGCACATGATGCAGGCATGCATTTTCTGAAGAGCACCTGGATGGCCGTTTGCGTCCTCACTTTGATTGGCGGCGGCTGTTCGCTTCCCTCCGCGCAAACCGGCAAGATCTCCGCCCAGAAGCCAGCCCCGGTCGCGTCCGCTTCCAAACCTGAAGCGCAAAAAACGAAGCAGGCTTATCTCGAACTCGGCCCGCTGTTAGGGCATATTGGCCCAACCGAAGCGAAGATCTGGGCGAAGGCTTCCGGACCTTCGATTCTCGCCTTACGCGTCGGGCAAAAGGAGGACCTGTCCGACGGCCGCGAAACCGCTGGAGTCAAAACAGAAGAGGATACCTTTTTCTCCAGTCACCTGCGCGTGGAGAAACTGGCACCGGCCCAGCGTTACTATTACTGCGTGCTGGTGGATGGCAAACCTGCCATGTCCCTGCCCTATCCTTCATTTCAAACGGCTCCGAACACGGGCGAGAAAGGACGCGTGCGTTTCGCATTCGTGTCCTGTGTTGGCTACAACGGCTTTGATTCCGCGCCAACCTGGGCCGAGATGGCAACGCGGACCAATTTCGATTTGCTCCTGATGCTGGGGGATAATCATTATGGAGACACCACCGATCCCAAAAAGCACCTGGAAAAGTTTACGGTCCAGCGCAAGCTGGCGGCTTACGCGGAAATTTCCAGGAAAGTTCCGCAATACGCGATTTGGGACAACCACGATTATTCGCCGGAGCCTTGCGATAAAACGGCCAAGAACAAAGAGGATACTCTGCGAGCCTTCAAGATGCTTTGGCCAAACCCCGCCTATGGCGAACCGGAAAACCCAGGCGTTTATCACAAGTTTTCACGCGGGCAGGTGGACTTTTTCATGACGGACGGGCGTTATTATCGCGACCCAAATAAAGCGCCGGACGATGGCAATAAATCGATGCTGGGGAAAAAACAATTGGCGTGGTTGGAGAAAGAACTTCTGGCATCCAAAGCGCCGGTGAAAGTCATTGGGTCCGGCGGAGAATTTGAATCCAATGGGATCCTAAATTCCTGGAGCAGCTTTAAAAGTGAGCGGGAGGAGCTCTTTAAATTCATTGAAGACAATAAAATTACGGGTGTGCTGCTGCTATCGGGCGATCGGCATTTCACAGCCGCCTACCAGGTGTTGGGAAAATGGATTGAAGTTAGCTCGGGGCCAATGGGCAGCAAGAACTCGGAAACAAAGCCAACCCCGGAAATGTTTTTTTATGCAACCAAGGGGAAATATTTTTGCATATATGACATTGATACCCGAGCGGACAACCCGAGCGTGGTGCTGGAAATTTACCGAGCCGGGGATGGCTTGATTGAGCGCCGGCATTTTTCGTGGGATGAGGTGCTGGGAGTGGCGAAGATTAAGCCTTTGTCCGTCACGCAGGGGAAGAGTGTTGGTGGAGAGAGGAAAAGTAGTCAGTAGCTAAACAATTGCGAGTCAAAGGAAACTGGAATCGGGGAGAAGAACACAAGTGTGTTCCCTCCCCGCGTCACCTTGGCGTTAGTTAGGACGCTATGGTGAAATAGTTATTTCGTTGTGGTGTCGTCCCGGATCACGGGCCTGTCAGTGGCGCCACGTTCAATAGTGGTGTTGGGGCCGGTTGCGCCGCTGCTGCCAGTGGTTCCCGTGGTTCCAGTGCCTGTCCCGGTCGCTGTGCCGGTGCCACTGTCACGACCGGTAGGGGTTAGATGGCTGGGTCGGACAACGATGTTGTTGATGATCTCGGCTGGCCCCATAACGGTCCGGACGATTTCAGTGGCGCGGCGTTTTTGCTCCTCTGCCTCAACAAAGCCGCTGAGCTGAGAAATGCCACGGAAGGTGGTGACCTTCACCGCCGGGTATTTGTAAACTGGATCTTCTTCCAAAGCGGTCTCGACTTTGCGCGAGATGCTCCGGTCATCCATATAACGGCCAGCGGTTCGCCCCCCCGTTTTGACACAGCCAGTCAAAGCCACCACGGAAGCGCTTACACCCGCGACAAGTGCCAGATTTTTCAAAGTCCTTTGCATAAATTTCCCAATATTTCGTTAGTTCTCTCTACCTGTGTAGAACCGTCCCACTGGTGGAAAAAGGCTGCCATGGGGTGTTTCCAGAAGATAACTGGAGCAAGAAGAAATCTTTAGCCGGGTTCGCGTATGTAAGTGACGCTGAGCCAAGCGGTTGCTTTCAAGGCCGAAAGGTTCTTGTGTTAATGTGAGCGGCGAAGTGACAAGGGGCAGCGCCTGCCCTTTCCCAAACCCAGGCTCACCGTTCCGGAAGATAGTTCAGTGTATAATAGGCTGCCGGATGCAGGAGAGGCTCTGCTTGAGACGAGCGGATGCCTGGGAAATGGAGTTCGTGAACATGCCCTTCTTCCATCCCATCCACCACGAGGCGGACACTCATTGCGTCTTTCGCAACCGTGGCGGACTTAATCGTTGGAGTTGTTTTGTCGACTTCTGGGCTGCCATAGCTTGCCTGGTAAATGTAGGTGTAGGTTTCAATTTTGTAGGACTTGAGAGCGGCAGCGGTGGAAGGATCGACCGGCTGTGTAAACGAGAGTTCGAATCCATCTTTGCGCGCGTGCATTTCCTGGACCTCAAAAGGTGTTTTGCCAGTCCACTGGAGCTTTTGAAGGGCAAAAGGTTTTCCCCCGCGCGCACCCCAGCCGCGGTCAGTGCCCTGCACGAACATCGTACCATCAGCAGCCAGCTCAAGGGCCAGATTGCCTGAATCGAATCCCTGGCGGAAAGGGAAACAGGCCCCTTGATAATGGCCATTCACTTTCTCCAGGCAGACCCGCATCACCGTGCTGTGCGTTTGGTCGCCCACAAAAAGCTGGTTCTTAAATGGACCAAACTTACCCTCCGTAAAATCGCACGAGATGCCGCTGGCTGACTGGCCCATCTTGGGATAAGGGAAATAAACGGCAGGAGGCTTTAATTGGGGGATCTTTTTCGCTTCAACCATCATCCGGCTGCCGCTGGCCGGCTTCTGCGGCATCGGCCCCATCTCCTCGCTTTTCCACCAGCGCAAGCCATCAGGGTGCCCCTCAAAATCACCGGGGGCCAAGTGTTTCAAAGAACAGGCGCCATTCCATGGGCCCTGGTTGTCAGTGAAGAACATGTCGCCCACGGAATTCGTGCCCATGCCTCCCGGAGAACGAATGCCAACGCAGGTCGGGATTGTTTTACCTTCCGGAGTTACACGCAGGCACCATCCGCGATATTGGGTTTGGCTGGTAAACGAGCCAGTGAGGCAGAGAACGACCCAGATGTTTCCGTCTTTGTCGAACTTGGAACCGAAAGCGTACTCGTGGTAATCCCCAGTAATCCCCCAGCCGTCGCCAACAGTCTCGAAAATATCAGCCCGGCCATCTCCATTTGAATCCTTCATGCGCGTAACCTCGCCGCGCTGCGTGCAATAGAGCCAATTCTCCTTGTAGGTCAGACCGAGCACCTCATGCAGCCCACTGGCGAACTTGGTGAATTTGAGATTCTGGAGCGAACTCTCGAAAGCCCCATCAATGATATAAATGTCCCCCAGGCGAGTGGACGAGGCGAGCTTGTTGCCAGGCAAAATTTGCAACGCCCCAGCTTCGAGTACCACTCCTTCTGGAATGGGGATGGTTGTAATTTTATAAAATTCGGCCTCCGCATCAGTGGAATCGCTTTTCTTTCCGCTAGCGGCATGGACAGGAGCGGCCAAGGCCACCGCCAACGCGAGCGCCGGAAACCACTGAAAATTCAGCTTCTTCATTCGAGAAAAACAGTTTACCAAATAATTTCTTCCACCAATTTCGCTTCGGCTCCGTTGAACTGAACGGGGACTAATAATTCGGCGCTGTCGCCGTTGCGGCGAATCACGGGTTTGGCAGCCGACTGCAGCTTGAACCGGACCCGGCCGTCGGCCAGATAAGTTCCATCCGGCTGCTCTTCCACTTTGCTGCCAGCCCATGCCCGGAACCAGAGTTTCTCAACCGGTTGCTTCACCCGCAGGGTAATCGTTCGGCGAATGGACGGGTCTGTGTCGCCACTGACCGCCACCGGATAATCCTCAATGTCTACGCCCGAACAGGTGTAATGGAAAGCAGGCCTCTGTTTTTGATCCAATTGGTAGCCAGCCATCCGGGAGCCAGCGGTTTTAGTTGTAGCGTCCGGCCATTTGGCATTCTGATCCTCCAGGATGGCAAATGATGCCCCGGGTGGCATTTTGATTACATTGTAGCCAAGTGGTTTTTCAAAACCTTCACCCCGTCCCGTACGGTGACGGGCAGCGTCTATAAAGGGGCCCTGCCAGATCATGGCCAATCGGAGTTCGTTGGCATCAAAAGCGAGGTTGGCCTTTTCCGGGTAACCCACGCCAATCGCGCGGGGGCCGGCGCCATCAATGAAGTTCCGGTAAATGATAGCTTCAGAATCAGCGACAATCTCCATTTTCCCCTGAACCAACCCGGGTGGCAGGCCAGCTTCCCTGGCTTTTCCAAGGTAGGCCCAGATCGCGTCGATCTGCCGGTCAGTTTCCCCGCTTAAGATGTCTTTCCGGGCGCTTTTGCCCTCAGGCCAAAAGGTGGGCATGCGTGTGCCGGGACGGAGCGACTGTGGATCCAGCAGGTAACGATGAAACCAATCCTGTTTCAGCCGCTTCGTCATTACAGTGAGATCCATTGCTGGAATGCCGAGCGATTTATGCTCGGCAAAGGTATGACACGAGATGCAGGCCAGGCCTTCTGTGCCGACCAGCTTGCGTCCGTATTTCAGGTCGCGCAGGTCCGCTTCAGAATCGCCAGCGCCGTTGCTATCAGTCTTTTCAAAAGTTGCCGCCAGGAACCCGACGTTTGCGTCGCCGAACTGTGGCATCCGGGTTGCCATGTAAGGGCGAGCCGTGCCCTTGCGCGTCAAGACCTCACGAATCCATTCCGGGCGCAGTTTGCCGCCAACCTGGTTCAGGTGAGGCGGGATGCGGCCTTCATCGCCGAGATCAGCTTCCCCTGCCGTTGCGAAATACTCAGCCGTTGCCGCGCTGGGGCCGCCGACTCCATCGCGCGAATGACACGCGAAACAATTCAGGGCTGCCATGGTGTGAGCCGCCTGCTCTTTTGCGGAGCGGACCTGCGCGAGTTGGGCGGAGTTCGCCAGCACCTTTTGTAAGGAGGCGCGTTGAGTATCGCTGAGTTGGTACTTGGCGGTTCCCTTTCCGGGGGCTGAAGCAAGGCAACCTGCGCTCGGGTTCAGTGCGGCGAGAGCTTTGGCAGAAGGGAGCTGTTCAAATTTTTCATTTCCAACCTGATGACAGGAAGCGCAGCCGAGGTTCGCGAAAAGGACTTTTCCCTGCGCGGCCTTGGCAGCGTCAACGACCAGGTTCTCAGGTTTCAGAGGCTCCATTGGAATGCCCTTGTCAGTACTGAGGAGGCTGGACGGTACTTCCTGCTTTTTCATCCCGGGCCCCTCTACTGACACCCTTAACTCCGCTCCGGCGCCACCATTGAAATAAGTGACCTGCAACAGGTGGTCACCCGTTTCCAGGTCGATCGTGCCCTTCTTTTCCTGGGGTGCGTGCGTGCCGTCGTTGTCGACCACAAGCTTACTATCCAACATCAGCCGGGAGCCGTCGTCGGAACTAGTATAAAACGTGTAGGAGCCGTCCCTGGGAATTTTGATATAACCGGCAAACTGAAAGCCAATGTTCTCCGTGCGTTTTTTGGGTGTCAGTTGGAAGTTCTCGATCGTGCCGGACTCTTTTAGCTTTTTGGCATCCAGCTTGGCGGCCGAGCTGAAGCTACCTTCGTAGTATTCGTAACTCAGGCCGGACATTCTTTGGTTCTTGCCGCCAGGCTGTGCGGCCTGAGCCCGGAGCAAATACATGGCAATCGAGTTCGCCTCCATTTCCGTCAGGTTCAGTGATGGCATACGGCCTGATGGCCGGATTTTCAACGGGTCCATCAGGAACCTGGCGAGGTGCCCAACGGTCGTTTTCAGAGCGAGGTTGCCCAGGGGAACAAACTGGTTTGTCGAGTTGATAAACATGGCGCCTTCAGAGCTGGTCTTCAAAGAAGCGGCCGATTCCTGAGGGCCATGGCAGGCCACGCAGCCGACCTGGTGGTAAAGCGCGCGGCCTTTGTGAATTTTAATGGAATCAGCACCAGTCGGGGCTCCATCAATCCCCTTTCCTGCTGAAACGAGGTAATGTACGAGGGCATCCACGGTTTGGCCCCGCTCGGCATCACTGAGCCCCTGCAGAACATCCGGCATCGTTGTTCCCGGCTTCTCTGTTTGGGGATTGCTGATAAAAGCGCGCAAGAATTGCGGAGTAACCGAGAGTCCCGCAGACCCCAGCTTCGGTGCGATTCGAGGGTTTAAACGAGTTTTGACGGTGGTCTCCACCTTATGGCACGCCACACAATTCAATTCACCCAAAAGGAGTTCGCCAGAATCTAATCCAGGGACCGACTGGCCCGGGCCAATAACCATCGGGGAGGCGGGCTGGGCAAAACTGCGGTTTGCGACAAAAATGGCAATAACAGCCAAAAAGCTTCTTTGGAAAAGAAATTGTTTTAACATTTTTGTTTGCTGTGGAATTTGCGCTGCTCGATTAAACGCAAAACGTTCCTCGGGCGGCAAGCAATGTTCCTGGAAATAGACGGCACGCCGAAGCAGAGTGTTCAACCTGCACCGAGAACCGTTGGAGGATCAGTTTTCCTTTTGACAGGCAAATGCAAGAACCAAGCTCGCTCGTCGGCTATTGTGAATGCCCTTGGACCGGACAAAAACTGAACCGCCATCCTTGCAGGATCCGGAGAAGTAAAACTGCGAGAAGCCGAAAGGGCAGCTATCCGAGAATAGCTGCCCCATAAATCCTATTCCCCTTTGCGGCGGAAAAGCACGCTGGGGTCGGCGAGGTTGGCCATGGAAAGATCCAAGCCTCCGCCAGGGTCGCGATCGTGTGCAATCTTAAGCTGAGCCGCCACGGCCTCAATGGCCGGTGTGGCATAGTATTTTATAGCGCCTACGCTGAGCTTCGCGTTAAAGATGACGGTGAGCAGGCAGTATTCATCCACGTTGACCACCAGGAGGCTGTAATTTTCGCCCTGTTGGTAAACGCTGCTGAAGTTAGTTTCGCTGACCAGGCTAGCAATGCCTTGGGTGGCGGCGAACGAGGCAGCGGAGAGAGCAGCCAGGGTGGTGGTATCAAACTCATGATACTCGCCGCACTGGGCAATGAGGAACCCTCCTTTGTCGATGACGAGCGCGGCGCCCGCCTCTGTTTTCATGAGCAAATCGTGCAGAGTCCGATTTAGCTCACGAACATCCTCTTCAAAAAGTTGGGGGAGCGTGGACATAACTCACGCAGCTTTGCTTTTACTCTCGTTGATGAACTTGTGCAACAAGAGCCGGGTTATCATGTTCAGGGTTTCAAAAACGCCTTCACACTTGTTGGCCGAGGCCGTAAAGGAAGGCACCGCCACATCCCGGTTGTTGAGCAGAAAGTCCATGTATTCCACGGGAGCCACATTTGGAAGATCCCGTTTGTTATATTGCAGGACATAAGGAATGTCCGCGATCTTCAGGCTGAAGCTCTTCAGGTTCTCTTCGAGGTTGGCGAAGCTTTTGACGTTTTCCTCCATTTTGTCGTATTGGGAGTCGGCCACGAAGACGATGCCATCCACGCCGCGCAAGACCAGCTGCCGGGTGGTGTTGTAAATCACCTGGCCTGGAACAGTGTAGAGCTGGAATTTGGTTTTGAAGCCGCGAATCGCCATGGCTTCAATGGGGAGGAAATCGAAGAACAAAGTTCGATCTGAAGTCGTGGCGAGTGAAACCAGTTTTCCTTTGCCTCCCTGTGCCGTTTGCACGTGGTCGTGCACTTGCACGAGGTTGGTAGTTTTGCCTCCCAGGGCAGGGCCGTAATAAACGATCTTAACCTGCAGTTCCTTGGTGGCTTGATTAATAATTGCCATATCTTCTGATCCTTTACTTGGTGTGCCGGCTGAGTTCGCGGGCAATGAGATTGAGTTCGGGCACAGGGATTGACGATCCTTGTTTGCCTAGGGCGGCAAAGTAGATGATGCCCGCGTTAAAGATTTGCAGGGTTCCGTTTTCCACAGCGAAGGTTACGCTCATTAATTCTCCCATTTTAAGTTCTTTGCTGTATTGGTGCATGCGGCCAAATATCTGGGGCAGGAAAGCCGCGATCGTTTCGGTTCGCCAGGTCGGCGGCATGCAACTGGCCACAAGTAATCCGTCCTGCAAAGCAATCAATGCCCCATCCAAGCCCGGAAGCTGACAGGTTTTATTAACAATTTCGTTTGGCGTCCAATTACGTTTGTCCGGCTCACCGAATAGTTCAGCAAGATCTTTGGCTGCCGTCCTCGGAGTCGTTGGGGCCGTTTCGGCTGGTGCGACAAAGGCTGGAGCAGCCGTTGATGGCTGAGTTGAAGCCTGCTGGGACGATCCTGCCTGGGCAGGCGTTGGCAGAGGCGACTGCTGATCCTTCGGGGAAAAAACGTCCGGTATATCGATGTGCAGAGGCGCTGGCCTCGGTTCCTTTTTGGGACGCGCCTGTAAGAACATAGGAGCGATCACATTGAGGGGCCACTCCAGACGGACTTCCGCAAAATTCGAAGCAAAGGCGGCCGGCGGACAAGCTTCGATCCATTGGCAGACCTGCTTCCAAAAGAAAGCGACCTTGCCCTGCTTCAAAGCGGTGTCGAGGAATTCAACAGGCACCGCGACGAGGGACCCAGCCAGATTGAAATGCTCAATTTCTTTTCTCAGCACCTCAGGCCAGGCCGAGCTGATGGCAGCCAACGGGATGGATACCACTTCCTTTCTTGAAAAGTTGGTGGTATGGCCCTTAATGAAAGCAGTAGGGCCTGCAGGAGCCCCCGTGGAGGAATGAACAGCTGATTCGGGGGCTTTTGGCGTGGCAGCGGAAGCCTTTGCCGAGGAGAGAGCGGGTGCCTTAGCCTTTTCCTCGAGAGGTGCTGCCTGCTTCGAGGTATTTGCCTGGCCGAGTAAAAGATTGGCGATAATCTTCAGAGGCATCTCCAGCAGCGCCTCGCCATGGGCAGAAGGCGTGGTCGGTGTTGGCTTCATCCAGGCACGAATTTGTTTCCATGGATAATGGCTTTTGCCCTGGCGCATCGCCGTGGTGAGTTCTCCCACGGGAATTTCGCAACGAACATTGGTCCATTGCTGCACTTTGATTTCAGTTGCAACCCCCTCAGGCCAGTTCTGCCCCAGGTCCCCCACCGTGATGGAAAGCACCCCGTTCTCAATTTTTGGAGCAGTGTAGGCTGGCGCATTCGCCTGGGCGGCGGTGCTCGCCTGATTCATGAGGGCGGCCAGATGCGGGTTAACTGAAATCGCTTTTGCAGGCGCTTCCGGCGCGGACTGCCTGGATGTTGCTGCGCGGGATGCGGGAGCTGATGCAACGTGCACTGGCGATGCCACCGGGGCAGGGGCAGGAGCAGGGGCAGGAGCAGGAGCAGCGGCAGCGGCGTTCCTGCGCCGGAATTCGGTAGAGTTCGGTTTCTCCTCCTTTTTTGTCACCCGTACCTGGGTCACCAGCTGTTGACCATCCTTGGAGAACAACGCGCCTATTTCATCGGGCACATTGATCTGCTGCTGGTTATTACGGCGCTTAAAGCTACCCTCGTCGATCTGGCTCAGAATTTCATTGAGCGGCAAATCAATCAGCCGCTCATCCTCGCCTGGCTTATTCGGAAATATTCCGGCCGGGAACGCTTCGCGCAACTCTTTGTAGGTAATTTTGACCGCCCCCTGGGCGAGCTGCGGCAGAATCTTCTCCCTTGAAACGGAAAAAGTTCGCGGGTCGGTGGAACTTAAGGATACGCCGCTCTGCCAATCCGTTGGCAACAAGGCCACAATCCTCGTCAACGGGATTGCAATATCATTGTCCGATTTGGATGCGCCCTGGATACGGGGAGCTTTTGATGGCTGCCCTGTTTTAACAGGTGTTGGGCCTGCTTTTGCAGGCGCAGGAGCTGCTTTAGGGACTGCTCCCGCCTTTTGCGGCGGTTCAGCCGGTAGGGTTGCAACACCGCCGCCTGTAGACTTGCCAAAGAATTTCTTAAATGCGCCAAACATGCGATGGCGAGTTAAGCACGTCACAAGCCAGAAATTGAAAACACCTAAAACTTTTCGGCTCACTATTTGCTATGCATTCTTCTCGCGTGTGCCGATATACAAATCAGAAAAGGTAAAGAAATGTCAGGACAACCTAAAATCCTGTTAGTAGATGATGATCAGGATTTCCTGAACTTGTATCAGGAAATGCTGAGCAAGCATTTATCAAGTCTTCCCGACGTGCGCACTGCTTCCAACGGCAGCCGGGCGCTCTCCCTGCTCGACTCTGAAACTTTCAACATATTGATCGTGGATCTGCAAATGCCCAAAATGGATGGGTTGCAGGTTCTATCAATCGCGCGCCGCAAGCATCCCATTCTGCGCCTGGTGGTGCTAACTGGCATTCAAGACGAACAATTTCGGACCCGGGCTTACGCGATGGGTGTGGATCAATACTGGATCAAGCCTGAAACGGATCATGAAATGGGTCTGTTTCTTGAATCCGTCGAATCGCTTTTGAATCGTGAAGCGACGGGAGGCTTTCGCGGTGTGCAGAGCAAGAGCCTGGTCGATATTATCCAGCTTGAATGCATGTCCCAAAGCACCTCAACGCTCCGGATCAATAACGGGATTGTGGAAGGAAAAATCTGGGTTCAGAACGGGGAAGTTGTTGACGCCATCACTGGCGATCTCACGGCCGAACCAGCTTTCCAGAGGATTCTTTCGTGGAAGACCGGCAGTTTTGAAATCATGGCAGGGGACGCAACGCGCCCACGGGCCATTTTTACCTCCTATCAGGGATTGCTGCTCAATACAGCCCAGGCGATGGACGAGGCCGAATCACAAAAAGTTGCATTGCCTGAAAACGGGGAAACCGCGGCTGGCGCGGAGACGCCCACGTTCATGGCGGAAGTGTCGCAGGTGGAAGGGGTGGAATTTGTGCTCACGGTCGAAGGCGGCAAACGAAAACGGCACGAGTTTTATGGCGTCAATAATCCGGAACCAATGGCGGATTGGACTCGCGAAACACTCAAGAATTTTAATGAACTTGGAGATTTGCTCCAGGTGGGCCAATTGCAGCAGGTGGTCGGCACCGGGCCACAGCGGCAAGTTGCCCTGGCCTCACAAGGAACAAGCGGGCTTTGCGTAGGGTTTCCATCCGGGCTCACGGCAGAGCAATTACGGGACACAATGAAAAACATCCTCCAAAAATGGGTCTCTTAACTCTTTTCTCCCGGCCAAAAGCCACCAAGCTGGTGAAGCTTCCTTCGGGCAGCTTTACGCTGGACCGCGATGGCAAGATCCTGAGTTCCACCCTGTCACAAGTCTTTCCGGACGAATATGTCCGAGACATTGGCGACAGGGTCTTGACCGCGTTTACGCATGCACGAGAGGCGCAAATGCCGCTCTCTGAGCTCGTGGTGCATTATTCCACCTTTAAGCTGCTCGCGCGCGAATTGCGAGGCGGAGCGATGATATTCCTGGTGCCAATCAACACTGGCACGCCATCAAAGAAATAACCCCTATTCTATTTATGAGCAAAACGAACGTCGACGAACTCATCCTCCGCCTGGAGAATTACCTTGAGTGCTGGAAGCAGTACAACACCTTCATGAGCATGGCTCGGGCAAAGAAATTCTCGCCAGAGGATGAAAACCAATTTCTTGAGAT